>CACFYO010000001.1 GCA_902570545.1 uncultured Pelagibacteraceae bacterium
AGTCCTGAGGTTAAAGCTTTTATGGTTAAAGCTCCTGAAAGAATTACATTTATACATTTTCCAATTATTTTAGGATCTTTCATAATTGGATATTTTACAAAATCGGTTGGATTTATTTGGCTTGCAGTTCTAGTCGTGCTAAGTGAATTTGTAATAGTATTATCAAGATTTATATTTTCTTATGAGCAAGCTTTTCAGGGAGACCTTGTGAGATTTTGGTATGCAGCTCTATATCTATTTGCAAGTGCATATGCTCTAATACACGAAGGTCACGTAAGAGTAGATGTTCTTTACTCTTCTTTTAGTGAAAGAAAAAAAGCATGGACTAATTCGATAGGTTCAGCACTTCTTGGAGTACCACTTTGTTTAATAGTTATTTTTTATGGTTTAAACGGTAAGGCAAGCATTATTAATGGACCAGTAGTTGCTTTTGAAGTAACTCAACAAGGTTCTAATGGACTGTATCTACTTTATTTAATGGCAGTTTATTTAGCAGTTTTTGCAGTTACGATGTTATTACAATTCACAAGTTATTTTATGAGTAGTAGTCACAAACTCCTCCAAGACGAGGAAGAAATGAATATTTCTAATGTCAATAAAGAAAATGACGTAAGTATTGAAAATTTAGAGAGCAGCAAATAATGGAATTATTTTTTTTAGCTATACTGGTTTTAATAATGATTGCAGCACTAGCTTCAGGGTATCCAGTTGCCTTTGCTCTTCCTGGTTCAGCTATCATATCTATCGGTTTAGCCGCTTTTTTTGGTTATCTTTTTGCTGGGGATGTTGATGCTTATTTTGCTGTGGATGGTCCAACTGAATGGCTTGTTGCTGGTATCACAAATTTTAGAAGTAATTACTGGGACGTTGAGACCGACACTTTAATTGCAATTCCCTTATTTATTTTTATGGGAATTATGCTTCAAAAATCAAAAATTGCTGAGGATTTATTAATAACTATGGGTCAATTATTTGGCCCGATACCTGGTGGTTTAGGTATTTCGGTAATATTTGTTGGTGCATTATTAGCTGCAACTACAGGTATTGTTGGAGCAACAGTCATTGCAATGGGATTAATTTCATTACCTACAATGTTAAACAACAATTATGACAGAAAACTTGCAAGTGGAATTGTTTGCTCCTCTGGAACCCTAGGACAGATTATTCCTCCATCGATTGTATTGATTATCATAGCGGACCAATTAGCGAGCGCATCAGATGTTGCCAATAATATGAGGCAGAACGACTATAAAGCTTTAACAGGAGAATTTAACATGCCAGGTGAATTTAGAGTAGGTTCATCTAGTGCCGGTGACATGTTCCTTGGAGCACTTTTACCAGGATTAGTTCTTGTAGCTTTGTATATGATCTATGTATTTTTCTATGCAAGAATAAAAAAAGGAGTTGCACCACCTGTTCCATTTAAAGGTAATTTTGATTTCAAATTTTGGATGAGAGTTATTGTTATAATTATTCCTCCACTTGCATTAATTTTTGCTGTTTTAGGATCGATTCTTATGGGTATTGCAACTGTGAACCAAGCTGGTTCTATAGGAGCAATTGGAGCAACATTAATGGCGGGTTACCGTCTATTTCAAGGTAAGAAAAGTGCATTCTATCCACTTATAATGATAATTGGATCATTAATACCCATTACTTTTTTTGCATCAAATTATGAACTTAACATAAAAAATATAGAAGAAAGAGATTTAGGAGCAATTTATATAACTGGTATTTTTGTGATCACTTTGGTTTATGGAATAGCATGGAGTTTTTGGAGAACATATAAAACAGAAAATGTTCTTAAAGAAGTAGTAACTGAAACATGCGTTACAACTTCGATGGTATTTATTATTCTATTAGGTGCTGCCATGCTTACATCAGGATTTAGAGCATTTGGTGGTGAAGAATTAGTAAGAGACTTCCTTCAAGATTTACCTGGTGGCTTTTGGACTCAGTTTGTAGTTGTCATGATTGTAATATTCTTACTTGGGTTCTTTTTAGATTTTATTGAAATCGCTGTTGTGGTTGTTCCAATAATTGCACCTATATTATTAGCTGAGACAGGAGCAAATGTCACAGCGGTCTGGTTAGGTGTTATGATTGGTGTTAATTTACAAACATCTTTTTTAACTCCCCCTTTTGGTTTTGCCTTATTTTATTTAAAAGGTGTTGCTCCAAAAGTGGTACAAACATTAGATATTTGGAAAGGTGTTGTTCCATTTATAATTTTACAACTCATTGGCCTAGCAATTGTAGGTTCTTATCCAAGTCTTGTGAATTATCTTCCAAATAGAGTTTATCTTACTTCAAATGTTGCACCTCCTCCTATGAATCCAAAACTTCAGTATTGTTTGCAAGAATATAAATTTGCAAAATACACAAACAACGCAGATGAAATAAAGAATAGCATAGATGATTTTGATTCAATAATACTTGCAAATTTACCAGCCGATAAGTTAAGTTATTTCCAACGTCATGTTGATAATTCAAATTATACATTTGAATTAGTTGATGATGTAAAAAGTGCCGAAGCTATTTACAATGATTATGCTGTTGACTATCGAGATTTGCATTTCAAAACAAGAAAAAAACAAAAGAAAATTTTTAAACTCAATAAAAAAATAGATAAATTTAAAGCTGAAATTAGAAATTTAGATGATGATGAGGTTTCTGAAAAAAATAAAATTGAACAAAGAATTGAGAACACAAAACTTGAAATTGACGAAATAGCAAACTCGATTTCTAAAGATTGGAAATCTAAAAATGATGAATTTAACAAGATTAATAAAGCAAAAAACTTAGCAGTAAAAAAATATCGTAAAACTGCAGACAATGCATACGATGATTTAATGTTGATAAAATTATTTATTTTAGATGCTGAAAAGTTTGAAGAATTAAATGAAGACATTCAAATTCTTAAATCTAAAATTGATAATAGAGGCTATTTAGATGCTATTGATCATATTGATAATATGTTTGATAAAGTAGGAGAGATTTCTGGATCAGACGAATTTGCAGATAAATTAGACTATCTAATAACTATAATGGATGAAGATGAAAAAGATCCAGAACAAATTCAAAAAATAGCTAGTGATACTTATGCACATTTTGATCAAGAGGTAAGTTGGAGAAATGAATTTGACAAAAAATATATGGATAGAATAAATAATCACTTAACTGTATTAAGTGAAACTATTGGATTGAGGTTACAACAAAAACTTACAAAAGAGCAAGCAATTTATGTTTCAAAATGTAATTCAGTACACAGAGATATTTCTCTCAATTTTTGATTAACTTGTAATCTGTTCAATTATATTTGTCCTTTGATATAAACTAAGTCTTTCTGCTTTGTCTTTTAATTTGTTATACTGAGTTTTTAATGTAAGGGTTTTTACATTAATTTTATTTCCAATTTCAATTATTGATCCAATAATTGGATCTATTTCTAAAGGACGTTTTGCATGCAAGTCTTGCGTTGTCGAGGGTTTGTGACCAATAATAGAGACAGCAGCTTTAATTCTTTGATCGATTGAGACGTTGAATTTTACACCTATTTTCTCTCCTACTAACTGACATTCTTCCATCAATTTTCTCACGATTTTCAATAATTCTGGTTCATTACCAATTTCATCCAAAGTCTTATCATATAATGCGCTTACTATATTAAATGAGCAATTACCCCATAGCTTTATCCATATTTCATCTCTTAGATTACTTTTTTGTGGAGCTTTTAAGCCTCCTGCAATTAATAAGTCTGCAATAATTTTAAGTCTTTCTGATTTTGACCCATCTGGTTCGCCTAATGTAAATCTTTCACCACCATTGTGTTTAATAACACCAGGTTCAGTAATTTCAGCTGCTGGATAAACCACACATCCAATAGCCCTCGAGGGTTTTAAGGAATTCCAAATTTTACCATCAGGATCAACACTATCTATATGTTTCTCATCTAAGTTTGTCCCTGTGTTTGCTTTATGAAAATACCACCAAGGTAAGCCATTCACAGCAGATATTATAGTTGTATTTTTTCCAATCAAGCTTTGAAGAGAATCAACTATATTAGAAATTGCATGAGCTTTTACTGAAATAAAAATATAATCTTGAATTCCAAGTTCTTTGGGATCATCTGTTACTTTTAATTTAAAGTTTTCTGTTTTATCTTTTTTAATTAATGTTAAACCATTTTCCTCAATAGCTTTTTTGTGTGGACCTCTGGCTATAAGTGATAAATCAACATTTGTTTTACTCAAACATGTAGCTAAATATCCCCCAATTGATCCTGCACCAAATATACAAACTTTTGTCATTAATTATTTAAACCAAATTTTTTTGCCAAAACATTTCTTTGTAATTTTCCTGTTGCTCCTTTTGGAATTTCTTCAACAAAAAAAATTTTTTTTGGTATTTTAAACTTAGCAAGTTTTTCTTGAGCATATTCTAAAACATCATTTTCTGAACATGTCTCACCACTTTTTATTATAATTGCACTAGCAATATTTTCTCCAAGCATTTTATCTTCATACCCAAAACAAACTGCTTGATCTATTAATGGATGGTCCATTAACACATTATCAACTTCTAATGGAGATATTTTTTCTCCACCTTTATTAATTATTTCTTTCAATCTTCCTGAAATCTTTAAATAACCCTCATTATCGAAATAACCTTGATCGCCAGTTCTAAACCAACCATTGGTAAAACTTGTTTTATTTGCTTCTTCATTATTATCGTATCCAAGAGTTACATTTTCACCTTTTATGCATACTTCTCCTTCATCACCTTGTTTTAGCACTTCCCCATTTTCATTCATAATACATACTTCCGGACCTGCTGGAAGGCCTACAAATCCTGCTTTTTGTTGCTTAGGTGGCAATGGATTAGAAGTCATTTGGTGAGTTGCTTCTGTCATACCGTATGCTTCAATTACTGGGCATCTAAAAACATCATTTAAATCTTTGAATACCGCTGGTGGTAAAGATGCAGATGATGATCTAATTAATCTTAGTTTTAGTACCTTAGCAATTTCTAAATTTCTACTTGCTCTTAATAAAATAGCCTGATGCATTGTAGGCACTCCTGAGTACCAAGTTATTTTTTCTGATTTAGCTATGTCTAAAAACTTGATAGCATTAAAACCATTTGATGCACATACAGATGCCCCAGCTTTCATCGATGAGGCTAAAATAGCTATTAGACCATGTATATGAAAAAGTGGCATAATATTAAGACAATGGTCATTTTCAGAAAGATTTAAACTTTTAGAAATATTTTCTGCAGAAGAAAAAATATTTTTATTTGTTAAAGGAACAATTTTTGGTCTTGATGTAGTACCAGATGTGTGTAGCACTAATGCCTCATCACTTTCATCAGGTAAAGAATATTCACTTTCTTTTTCGTAAATATTAAATATTCCTGAAGGTCCATCCTTTTCTGGATTAATTTCACATAATTCTATTTTTAATTTTTTTGCTACATCGACAACCGGATTTTCAGAATTTTTCTCAACTAAAATAATTTTTGGATTTAAATCTTTTAAATAATATTCATACTCCTCAGATTTATATGATGGATTTAAAGGTGCAGCAGACATATAGCTTGAAATAGCCAAAAAACTTGAAGCCATATACGGCCCATTTGGTAAAACTATCGCTGCTCTATCTTTGTTTGATAATCCATTTCCAGCCAGCTGTTTAGAAATTTTATCTATAAAAAATTTTAAATCTTTGTAATTTAGTTTTGTACTGATTTCAGAGGTTAGAGCGATATTTTCATCATTCACATGCTCAAAAATTTTTCTAACAATTCTTTTTGACATTATTTAGTACCCTTTTGCGTAACCGTCTTTTCTAGGATCAGATCCTCCTAAAAGATCCCCTTCTGTACGATTTATTTTAATAGCTTGACCTCCACCATGAGTGCCATCAATATACTCAACATTATGACCGATTTCTTTCAATTCGTTAAAAATTTGATTATCAACTGATTTTTCAAGCTTATAAATATTGTTAAAATGAAAGGCTCTTGGAAAACTTAAAGCCTCTTGAGGACCCATGCCGTAATCAATCATATTATTTAAAACATGCACCTGTCCTACTGGTTGATATTGCCCTCCCATAACCCCATAGCTCAGAGTTGTGTTGTTATCTTTGTCAATGACCATACCTGGAATAATAGTGTGTAATGGTCTTTTTAAGCCCTCAATACAGTTTGGATGTCCATGCTCTACTCTGAAATTCGTACCCCTGTTATGTAAAAGTATTCCACTTTTGTTTGTTGTAATACCTGATCCAAATACATAGCAAACCGAATTAATGATGGACACACTATTTAAGTCTTTGTCTACAACTGTTAGATAAATTGTTTCTGGGTGAGCTGGAATATTTAAATCTCCAACATCACTACATGAATTAAGATTAATTTTATTGAAAACATCGTCAATATTCTTATTACTTAAAATTTCATCTAAATCAAAATTTACAAAACTTGGGTCGCCTAAACTTGTTTCTTTAACTTTATAAGCTTGTTTTGTAACTTCTGCTTCAAGATGAAATCTTTCAGTGCTATTAAATTTATAGTTTTGAATATTTAGTTTTTCTAACAATTTCATCATAATCAAAACAGTTACGCCTGGGCCATTTGGAGGACATTGATGAATAAAATCACCTTTATAACTAGATTTTATTGTTTCTGATCTTATTGTGTTTTGTTTAGAAAAGTCCTCAAAAGTATGCACACCCCCTAATTCATTTAAACTTTCAATGATGTCTTTCGCCGTTTCACCTTCATAAAATTCTTTACTTCCTTTTTTACTAATTGCTTCTAGCGTTTCTCCTAGTGCAATATTTTTCATTAATTCATTTTCTTGATAAGTACGACCTTCTTTCAAAAAAATTTTTTTAGAATTTTCATTACCATTAATTTTATTTAAACTATTATGCCATGCATTTGACACTACTTTAGAAATTTTGTGACCGTTTTTTGCGATATCAATTGCGCCTGAAAATAATTGTTCAAATTCTAATTTACCAAATTCTTTATGAATAGTTTCCCAAGCATGAACTGCACCAGGAATCGTGACTGAATGAGGACTTGTTAATCCAATTTTATCTATATTTTTTTCCTTGAAAAAATCATAATTTAATTTCTCTGGTGCTAACCCAGATCCATTAAAAGATACTGCATCCTTATTATTCATTTTAACAATTGCAAAACAGTCTCCACCAATACTTGTTGCATTAGGCTCAACTACAGATAAAACAATTGAAGCTGCTATAGAAGCATCTACTGCATTTCCACCCATTTTTAGTATTTTTAAGGCTTCTTCGGTCGCTAATGGATGAGACGTTGCAGCCATAGCATTTGCTGAGCGTGCATCTTTATCTTTTGTTGACTGATTATTCATAGTACAGATTAAATCTCAAAAATTTATAAATGATTACAAAAGTAAATAAAAGCATTATCATATTTTGCATATTTGCCTTTGGTTTTTTATTATCAAATCTTGTCAGATCTATTACTGCAACATTAACACCGGTTCTGACATATGAATTCGATTTAACAGCAGGTAATTTAGGACTGTTAGCAGGAGGCTATTTTATTGGCTTTTCAATTATGCAAGTCCCAATAGGACTGCTCCTTGATAAATTTGGACCAAAAAAAGTTGTTGGCTATTTTTTAATAATTGCATTGGTAGGAACCATATCATTTGCATTAGCAAAGAGTTTTTCTGGATTGCTTATTTCAAGAATATTTATTGGGATCGGTGTGAGCGCTTGTATGATGGGACCTCTAACAGGATACAGAGTTTGGTTTGCTGAAAAATATCAACAGCGCACCAATTCATGGATGTTAATGGTAGCAAATATAGGTTTTGTATCATCTACTTTACCTGTCCAAATTTTATTACCATACATAGGATGGAGATGGATTTTCATTTTAATAGCTATACTTATTTTAATAAGTATTATTTTAATTTTCTTATTCACTCCTAATTGGGAACAGAAAGAAAACTTCACTGTTGATGAAGAAAAAAAAGGTTTAGCACAAATTTGGAAGAATAAGTTTTTTATCAGTATGGTACCATTAGCATTTATTAATTATGGTGGTATACAGGCAATCCAAACGCTTTGGGCCGGTCCTTGGATGCTAAATATTACAGGGTATTCTCCATTTCAAAGTGCTACAGGCTTGTTTTGGATCAATGTAACTATGTTAGCATCATACTTTTTATGGGGATATATTCTCCCCAAACTCTCTGATTATGGAATAAGTAGTATTAAACTTATTAAATTTGGACTCCCAATAAGTTACTTTGTTTTTTTTCTAATAATCTTTTTTGGTCCTAAAGCTGGAGCCTTTTTATTTGCAATATACATTGTGACTTCAATTGTAATTTCTCTAACTCAACCAGCAATAGCTTTAAACTTTTCACAAAATTTAGCAGGCAAGTCACTTACTTCATATAATGTATTTATTCATTCAGGAACATTCTTTATGCAATGGGGTATTGGTTTATTTATAGACTTATTTAATTCTAAAGGATTTGATATTGTAAGTAGTTATAGAATTTCTTTTTCAATTTTTTTAATTCTTTGTATATTAAGTTATATTTTTTTCATTTATCTAAATAGAAATAATGATTAATAAAAAAATGACACTAACAAATATATTATTGTTAATATTAATAATTTATATGTTTATTTGCATTTTTATTTTTTTTTATCAAAGAAATCTTCTGTACCATCCAGGAGAAAATAATTATTTAGACGAAGGACCTCTAAATCACAAAATAGAAAAGGTATTTATTAACTCTGAAAGTAGTTTGGTCGGATGGCACTTTCAAAAGAACGAAAATTATAAGACTATATTACTTTTTCATGGCAATGCTGGCAAACTTGATAATCGTATTTATAAGTTAAATGAATTCTCAAAAATGAATGTTAACTATTTGATATTTGCTTATAGGGGATTTAGTGGAAATGATGGAAAACCCTCAGAAATAGGCCTTTATGAAGATGCTTTGGCAGCAAAGAAATGGCTAAATTCCAAGAAAATTGAAGATAAAAATATAATCTTGTACGGGGAGTCGTTGGGTACAGCAATTGCATTAAATCTAGCACAAGATTATTCTTTTAGTGGTGTGATATTAGAGTCACCGTTCACATCTATGGAAACACTAGCAAAAAGTTATTATCCATATTTGCCAGTTAAATATTTGTTAAAAGATAAATACAATTCGATTAGCAAATTGAATAAAAATACATCTCCAATTCTTGTAATGCATGGTATGAAAGATAAAATTGTGCCATTTAAAATGGGAAAAGAAATTTATGATAAATTTAATGGAAAAAAATCAAGTTTTTTTGTTGAAAATGATGATCATATGATGGATTTTAACGAAAATCTCTTAAACTCAATTGAGTTATTTATTACAGAATTAAATTAAGACACAATTCAAACAAATATTAAGCAACTTTATATTTTTAAAGTCATATATGGCAAGAATTTTATCTATATTAATTATAATTTTTTTTTCAAATTTTTCTTACGCTGATATTAGCAACGAAACTAGGAATAAATATTTTTATGTTGGTAAAATGAAATCATATAATAGTAAATTTACATTATATTTCAAAACAAGAGACAAAGCAATTTTGGCTAGAGGAGAAGATACAAACTATATTAATGATTATCCACAAGATCTATATATTTATAATCATAATTCAAAAGAGGATCTCCCTTTACTAACATATGAATGGTTTCCTAAAAAAGTAAAAAAACTTGTAAAAAATTATACCTATCCAGTTTTTCCTGAGGACTTTGCATATTATTTAATGAAAGATAATAATACTTTAATTTTAGTAAGTGGTAAAAAAAATTTTCATCAAAATCTAGAATATAATATTCAGTCTAAAAAATTAAAAAATTTCGAGAATGATGGGAAACTAAATTTCATTATTTCAAGTTATGCAAAAGTTTGTGGATATGAAACAAATAAGAATAATTTTGAATGTTCTATTGAAAAACCTTTAATTTCTAAAAATCTAATTAATTAAATTGAGTAAATGCATCTGCAAATTGTTCAGCATTGAAAATTTGTAAATCGTCTTCTTTTTCTCCAAGTCCAAGGCCTAAAATTGGAACCTTATATTTTTTTGAAATTGCAATTAGTACTCCTCCTTTTGCTGTCCCATCAAGTTTTGTCATAATTAAACCAGTAATTTTTATAATTTTATCAAATTCTTCAAGTTGATTTATTATATTTTGTCCAGAGGTTGCATCTAGAACTAAAACAACATCATGGGGTGCACTTTCATCTGTTTTTTTTATAACATTTGCAATTTTTTTGAATTCATCCATTAAATTTTTCTTATTTTGCAATCTGCCAGCGGTATCAATTAGTACCCGTCTAATATTGTTGTTTTTTGCATGTTCTATCGCCTTGTAAGCTACTGAAGCAGGGTCAGACCCTGGATTTGATTTGATAATTGTCGCTCCAATCTTATCAGACCAAGACTCTAATTGTTCTATTGCTGCTGCCCTAAAGGTATCACAAGCAGAAAATATTACTTCTGAGCCGTTATCTTTAAATATTTTACCAATTTTACCAATAGTGGTCGTCTTACCTACCCCATTTACACCAGAAATTAATGTTACGTTTAAATTTTCTTTATTTTGAAAAAAATCTTTTCTTTCTAAGGGTATCATTAACTCTAAAATATATTCTTTTAAAATAGAATTTATTTCCTCAACCGCATTTTTCTTTGGATCAATTTTTTTTTGAGAGATAATACTTTTTATTTCAGCTGAAGCGTCAATGCCAACGTCAGAACTAATCAAAAATTCTTCTATTTTGTTTAATGTCTCATCATCAATTTCCTTTTTTACTATTATTTCTCTAAGTCCTGAAGAAATGCTATCAGCACTTTTTTTAAAACCTAATTTAAACTTTTCAAAAATACCCATTAGATATTTATATCTATTTCTTTGATACTAGATACAGGCCCTTTCATATGAATTTGTTGACTTTCATCAATAGAAATTATTAATTTTCCTAAAGTGAATTCAATTTCAGTTATAGAATTTTCTAACTTTTCTAAATTTGCAGCCACCGCTGTTGCACATGCAGCAGTTCCACATGCTTTTGTTAAACCTGCACCTCTTTCCCAAACTTTAATTTTATAATGATTTTCACTTAATTTTTGAGCAAGGGTGAAATTACATTTTTCTGGAAAAAATTCATGATTTTCGATCTTAGGTCCAATTTTTTCTAAATTGAAATTTTCTACATCATTTACAAAAAAAATAGCATGAGGATTACCTACGTTAATAGCTATACCACCACTCACTTCCTGGTTATTGTTATCTTCTATAATAATTCCTAAATTTTTAGTGTCTAGTTTTTTAGATAAAGGAATTTCATTCCAATTAGTTTTTGGTACACCAATTATTGTTTCAACTTGACCATCTTCAAGTAAATTTGAATTCAACTGTTTTGATGCTACTTGAACGCTTATATTTTTTGTATTTTTTTCTTTTGATAATAAAAAGGCTACACATCTTGTACCGTTTCCACATGCGTCAGATTCTGAACCATCAGAGTTATAAAATTCTAGATCAGCATCAGCATTATCACTGTTGTTAATATAGATTAGTTGGTCACAACCAATAAAGTTTCGATCACAAATTTTAATTATTTGATCCTTGTTTAATTTCACATTATTTGACCTATTATCAATAATTACAAAATCATTTCCAAGACCATCCATTTTAAAAGCTTTAAATTCCATATACTTCAGTATTTAACTTATTTATTGACATTTTGAACCTCTATTATAGTTTATCGCCGTTTCCGCAAAATACAGCAATTTGCGGTGTCTTTGGTAACAAAGAGATCGACACCAGTCAGCGAGAGTTCGCCCACTGGTGCGATACTTGCTGGATGTGATTATGTTTGAAAATTTAACAAATAAATTTGAAGAAATATTTTCTTCTTTAAAAAAGGCACCTTCGCTTGATGAAAAACAAGTAGATGAGGGTTTAAGAGAGATTAGGCTTGCTCTTTTAGAAGCGGATGTATCTTTAGAAGTTGTAAAAGAATTTATAAATAGAGTAAAACCCAAAGCTCTTGGTCAAGAGATCGTCAGATCTACTTCACCTGGACAGATGGTAGTTAAAGTTGTTAACGATGAGTTAATTTCTTTCTTAGGGGATAAAAATTCTGATATTGAATTAAATGCAGTTCCTCCTGTTCCAGTGATGTTAGTTGGGTTACAGGGTTCTGGAAAAACTACAACTACAGCTAAGTTAGCAAGATTTTTAGAGGCTAACAAAAAGAAAAAAGTTATGATGGCTAGTCTAGACGTTTACAGACCTGCTGCACAAGAGCAACTAAGACTTTTGGGTGAGCAAAATAATATAATAACGCTTCCAGTCATCAAAGATCAACTTCCTGCAGATATTTGCAGAAGAGCGATTAGTGCTGCTAATCTTAACGGGGCAGATGTCATTCTATTTGATACAGCCGGAAGAACTCAGATTGATTTACAAATGATGAGTGAGATTAAACAAATTGAAAGTATTATAAACCCGTCAGAAACAATTCTTGTTGCAGATTCTTTAACTGGTCAAGTAGCAGCTAATGTAGCTAAAGAATTTAAAAGTACAGTAAATCTGACAGGTATTATTCTTACAAGATCAGATGGTGATGGAAGAGGTGGAGCGGCATTAAGTATGAAATATGTTGCGGGTGTTCCAATAAAATTTTTAGGAGTTGGTGAAAAGATAGAAAATTTTGAAGTTTTTCACCCAGACAGAATTGCCAATAGAATTTTAGGTATGGGAGATATTGTTTCCCTTGTTGAAAAGGCTGCAGAAGATCTAGATGAAGAAAAATTAAAAAAAACAGAGGAAAAATTAAAAAAAGGTCAGTTCTCGTTAGAGGATTATCTTACTCAGCTAAGACAAATGAAAAAAATGGGTGGTATTGAAGGTATAATGTCTTTTTTGCCTGGTGTTTCAAAAGTTAAATCTCAAATGGACCAAGCAGGAGTGGATGAAAAAATAATTACTCAAAACGAAGCAGTAATTTTATCAATGACTAAAAAAGAGCGAGAAAACCCTAAGATTATAGATGGTTCTAGAAAAAAAAGAATTGCTAATGGCTCAGGAACAGACGTAGCCACTATCAATAAATTGCTTAAGCAATTTAAGATGATGTCAGAAATGATGAAAAAAATGTCTAAAGGAAATACAAAAGGGATGATGGATAAAGGCATACCACCAGAACTTTTTAATCAATTAAAATAAATAGGAGAACAAATGTTAAAAATGCGTTTATCAATGGGAGGAACTAAGAAGAGACCAGTTTATAAGATAGTGGTTGCTGATAGTAAATTTCCAAGAGATGGAAGGTTTATAGAAAAATTAGGTTTTTTTAATCCTCTAATTCCAAGAGAAAAAAAAGAAAGAATGGGATTAGATGTTGAGAGAGTCAAGTATTGGCTTGGTCAAGGGGCACAACCAACAACTAGAGTTGCAAGGTTATTAGGAGAAAATGAGATTATGCCTATGCCAGCAAAAGGTAATAATCCTCAAAAAGCTATTCCAAAAAAAGATAGAAAGAAAACTGATGAGGGTGGCGATGCTAAAGCAGATGCTACTAAAGCAGAAGAGCCAAAAACAGAGTCATCAAAAGAAGAAGCTAAAACAGAAGCTACAAAGAAAGAAGCTAAAACAGAAGCTCCAAAAGCAGAGTCATCAAAAGAAGAAGCTAAAACAGAAGCTCCGAAGGAAGAAGCTAAATAGAATAATGTTTTTGTCTAGAGTATTTACGTTGTATCCTGAATATTTTCCTGGCTATTTGAGTAAAGGCCTTTTTGGAAAATCAAAAGGAAAAGAATGGGATTTAGAAACAGTAAACATAAGAGATTATGCTTTAGACAAACATAAAACTGTTGACGACACTCCTTATGGTGGAGGAAATGGAATGATTATGAAAGCAGATGTTTTGGCAAATTCATTAGATGCAAATATCAAGGCTAAAGAAAAAACCCTCTATTTAAGTCCAAGAGGAAAAGTATTTAATTCTAAACTTGCAAGAGAGTTTTCGAATGAAAAAACAATCAATTTAATTTGTGGACATTTCGAAGGAGTAGATGAGCGAATTCTACAAAGTAGAGATATTGAAGAGATTAGCATTGGTGACTTTATATTGTCAGGGGGTGAAGTTGCTGCATTTGTTGTAACAGATTCTATTCTAAGATTTATTCCAGGAATTCTAGGTAATATTAATTCCTCAAGAGATGAGAGTTTTGAGAATGGCCTTCTTGAATATCCGCAATTCACAAAACCTCAAGTTTGGGAGGAAAAAAAGGTCCCAAATGTGTTGATTTCAGGTGATCACGCCAAAATTAAAGACTGGCGTTTATCCCAATCTGAGGCTATAACACGCGACCGAAGACCAGACTTATGGCAAAAATATAAGAAAAATTAAAATGAAAAATATTGAGGAAATAAATAGATCAAATTTAAACAAGATTATTTCTGAGAGAAAACATCCTGATTTTTTCCCTGGAGATATTGTTAAAGTTGGAGTTAGGATAACAGAGGGTAAAAGAGACAGAATTCAATATTTTGAAGGTGTATGTATCGCAAAAAAGAGTAGAGACATCAATTCATCTTTTACTGTTAGAAAAATTTCTTTTGGTGAGGGAGTAGAAAGAACTTTTGCATTATACAGCCCAATTGTAGATACAATAAAAGTTGTAAGATCAGGAAAAGTAAGAAGAGCAAAATTATACTATCTAAGAGATAGAACTGGTAAATCTGCTAGAATAGCTGAAAAAATTAAGAAGACTATTGGTATTGATTTAGAAACTAAAATTAATGAAGTTACTGAGGAAAATGTAATGCAATCAACAGATCCTCAAACAGAAACTCCTAAAGAAGAAGTTAAAGCAGAAACTCCTAAAGAAGAAGTTAAAGCAGAAACTCCTAAAGAAGAAGTTAAAGCAGAGAGTGCGAAAACTGAAGAACCGAAAGAAAATCAAGAACAGAAAAAATAATTTTTTTCTAAATGCCTTTTACAACTTACGATAAAATTTGGAACGAGCATCTTGTTGATGAGCAACCAGATGGTACATCGCTATTATTTGTAGATAGACATTTAATTCATGAAGTTACTAGCCCCCAAGCATTTGAAGGCTTAAGAAATTCAAATAGAAAAGTAAGACATCCTAAATTAACTCTTGCTGTTGCAGATCATAATGTTCCAACAACTGATAGGTCAAAAGGTATTGCAGATGAAGACTCGAGAATTCAAGTTGAAACTTTGAACAAAAACTGTAAGGAATTTGGTGTCGAGATATTTGGAATGGATGATAAAAGACAAGGCATTGTCCATATCATTGGACCCGAACAAGGTTTTACTCAGCCTGGAAATATTATTGTTTGTGGTGATAGTCATACCGCAACTCATGGAGCATTTGGAGCTTTAGCATTTGGTATAGGAACTTCTGAAGTAGAACACGTTTTAGCAACACAAACTTTAGTTCAGAAAAAATCTAAAAACTTTAGAATAAGCGTAAATGGTTCATTACCTATTGGCGTAACATCAAAGGATGTCATCCTGCAGATAATTGGAAAAATAGGAACAGCTGGTGGTACTGGTTATGTGATTGAGTATGCTGGTAACCTTATATCTAATCTAAGTGTTGAACAAAGAATGACGATTTGCAACATGACTATTGAAGGTGGGGCAAGAGCAGGCCTAATTCAACCAGATGAAAAGATCTTTCAATATTTAAAAGGTAAACCAATGTCACCAAAAGGAGAAAACTGGGAAAAGGCTTTGGAATATTGGCATACATTGAAATCTGATAAGGACGCAAACTTTGATAAAGAATTAACGTTAGATGGATCTCAAATTAAACCAATGGTAACTTGGGGAACATCTCCCCAGGATGTGGTTGAAATAGACGGAAAAGTTCCCGATCCTGAAAATGAAACTGACCCAGATAGAAAAAATTCAATTAATAGATCATTAAATTATATGGGATTAAAACCAAATACGAACATTCAAGATATTAAAATTGATAAAGTTTTTATAGGAAGCTGCACTAATGGAAGAATAGAAGATATAAGAGAGGCAGCTAAAATATTAAAAGATAAAAAAGTTGCATCACATGTACATGCAATGATTGTTCCAGGTTCTGGTTTAGTTAAAGAACAAGCAGAGCAAGAGGGTCTAGATAAAATATTTTTACAATCAGGTTTTGAATGGAGAGAGCCAGGCTGTTCAATGTGTCTAGCAATGAATGCGGACAAGCTTAAACCTGAAGAAAGATGTGCATCTACCTCTAATAGAAATTTTGAGGGTAGACAGGGAAGAGGTGGTAGAACACACTTAGTTAGTCCAGCAATGGCTGCAGCAGCTGCAATTTCTGGAAACTTAGATGATGTTAGAAAATACCAAAATTAAATGAATAAATTTATCTCAATAAAAAGTGTTCCAGCTTATCTACCTATCGTCAATATAGATACAGACATGATAATTCCTAAACAGTTTTTAAAAACTATTAAAAGAACTGGACTGGGAAAAAATTTATTTTTTGAAATGAGATACGACCAAAGTGGTAAAGAGATAGATGACTTTATTTTAAATAATAGTCCATATAATAATTCTAAAATTTTAATTGCAGGAAAGAATTTTGGATGTGGCTCTTCAAGAGAACATGCCCCTTGGGCTTTAATGGATTTTGGAATAACTTGTGTAATTAGTTCAAGTTATGCAGATATATTTTATAATAACTGTTTTAAGAACGGGATTCTCCCAATTACAATTTCAGAGGATCAAATCAAAGAAATTTCAGAGTACTCGAATAGAAAAGAGGAAATTTCTGTAAATTTACCTGAGCAAATAATAAGTTTTGGTAATAAAGAAATTAAATTTGAAATAGATCAATTTAAGAAAAAATGTCTAATCGAGGGATTAGACGACATTGCTTTATCACTAGAAAAATCTGAAAAAATAGTTTCATACGAAAATAAAATTAAAGAAGCAAAACCTTGGATCTTTAATGATTAAAATTAAAAAAAGAAAAATTTTATTATTACCAGGGGATGGTATTGGGCCTGAGGTAATTGCTGAAGTTAAAAAAATAATTGAATGGTTTAACTCAAATAAATCATTGGATTTTGAAATTGACCAAGATTTGGTTGGAGGTTCTGCTTATGATAAACATGGAGTTCCAATAACTGATGAAGCATTTTACAAGGCGCAAGAAAGCGCTGCAGTAGTATTAGGTGCTGTTGGTGGACCAAAATGGGATAATATTGATTTTTCAAAAAAACCAGAGAGAGCTCTATTAAAATTAAGAAAAGAATTGAAATTATTTGCAAATTTGAGACCTGCAATTTGTTTTAAACAACTTGTTGATGCCTCAAGTTTAAAGCCTGAATTTGTTTCTAATTTAGATATTCTTTTTGTTAGAGAATTAACGGGCGGAATTTACTTTGGTGAACCTAGAGGGATAAAACCAATTGATAATGGTGAAAGAAAAGGAATTAATACTCATGTCTATACTACTAGTGAAATTGAGAGAGTAGCCCGTGTTGCATTTGATCTAGCCAGAAAAAGGAATAATAAAGTTACTTCCTGTGAAAAGTCGAATGTCATGGAGGCAGGTCAATTATGGAAAGAAGAAGTTCAAGCAATTCATGAAAAAGAGTATAGTGATGTAGAATTAAAACATATGCTAGCAGATAACTGTGCAATGCAGTTAGTTAGAAATCCTAAACAATTTGATGTGATAGTAACAGATAATCTTTTTGGTGATATGCTATCGGATGAGGCTGCAATGTTGACTGGTTCTCTAGGACTTTTGCCATCCGCGTCTATAGGAGCTAAAGACAAAAACGGTAATATGAGATCTTTATATGAGCCAGTTCATGGATCAGCACCTGATATAGCAGGTCAAGGTATTGCTAATCCAATTGCAACAATACTGAGCTTTGCAATGGCTTTAAGATATTCTTTAGACCTAGATAAAGAGGCAGATAGTTTAGAAAAAGCCGTTCAAGATGTGCTTGATGAGGGTCTTAGAACTAAAGACATTATTTCTAAGGGAATGAAAGAAGTATCAACATCAGTGATGGGAGATGCGATAATTTCAAAATTGCAATAATTAAACATTTATTCTAAAGTATATCTATGCCAACTTATAATGCACCTGTAGATGATATGATGTTTCTCTTTGATAAATTGAGGAACAATAAAAAATATAATGAAATTGAAAAATATAAAGAAGTAAATACAGAATTAGTTAAAGATATTTTAGACGAAGCAGCAAAAATTACTCAAAACTTAATCTTACCTCTTGCAAAAAGTGGAGATGAAACGCCAGCTGTTTTAGAAAATGGTGTGGTTAGAACACCTCCAGGATATAAGGAAGCTTATCAAAAATTTATAGAAGATGGATGGATTTCTTTATCCTGCGATCCGAAATATGGTGGTCAAGGAATGCCTAAAACAGTGAGTACTTTTTTTGACGAAATGTTATCATCTGCAAGTTTATCTTTTAAACTTTACAGTGAATTAACCATTGGAGCATATAACTGTTTGTTAAGGCACGCTGATGATGAAATAAAAAATACTTATTTACCTAAAATGGTTGAGGGTAAATGGAGCGGCACAATGTGTTTAACAGAACCAGTATGTGGAACAGACTTAGGTCTTTTAAAAACTAAAGCAGTAGATCAAAATGATGGAACTTACAAAATTAGTGGTCAAAAAATTTTTATTACTTCTGGCGACCAAGATTTAACAGAAAATATCATTCATTTAGTATTAGCTCGATCAACAGACTCACCAGCAGGAACAAAAGGTATCAGTTTATTTTTAGTTCCAAAATTTGTTTTAAATAAAGATGGATCAGTTGGGCCAAGAAACGGAGTTTCAACAGGTTCAATAGAAAATAAAATGGGTATTAAAGGATCTGCAACTTGCGTGTTAAATTTTGAAGATGCTGTTGGTTATATGATTGGACCTAAAAACAAAGGCCTTAACTCTATGTTCACAATGATGAATTTGGAGAGAATTATAGTTGGAATTCAAGGTCTAGGCATTTCTGAAATCGCATACCAAAATTCCCTTACTTACGCTAAAGAAAGAAAACAAGGTAAGGCATTTAATTCAAAATCAAATAATGGTGCAGATTTTATTATTGATCACGTTGATATTAGACGGTCACTATTGAGTATGAAATCTATGATAGAGGGACAAAGAGCCTTAAGTTTCTGGCTATCTCAACAAATTGAAGTTAGCTTAAATCATTCTGATGAAAAAATAAAACAAGAAGCCTCAGATCTTGTTTCATTAATGACACCAGTTGTTAAATCGCTTTTCACAGATAATGCAATGGAGATAACAAGTGAAGCAATGCAAATTCATGGAGGATACGGATTTACGAAAGATCAAGGTATTGAACAATTCTACAGAGACAATAGAATTACACCTATTTATGAGGGAACAAATTCAGTTCAGGCTGCTGACTTAGTTTTCAGAAAATTAATCAATAAAAACGGTGATATTATTGAAAACTATCTAAACTTGGTTAAAGACGAGATTAAAATTACTGACAAAAAAGCCGAACCTTTTGTAAAACAACTTAACTATCATATTGATATTTTATCAAAATTTACTAATTGGATGAAGGAAAAGATAAAAAATTCTCCAGAAGATGCAAGTGGAGCATGTAATGACTATTTAAAAGTTCTAGGTTTAGTTGCAACTGGGCATGCTTGGTTAAAAGTTCTAGAAGTTTCCTTCAAAGAATATGAGAGTAATAAAGATTTTTATGAGGACAAAATCCAAACTGCCAACTTTTTCTTTAATAGAGTGCTTCCAAGGATAGAAAGTAGTTATATTACTGCAACAACTGGAAGTAATTATATTATGAATTACAAATTTAATTAGAATGAACCCTTATGAAACAAATTTGGATAAAAACGAAGCCAATTATGTTCCATTAACCCCTTTATCATTTCTAGAAAGAGCAAAAGATATTTATCCAAACTACGAAGCAGTAGTTTATGAAAGTAGGAAATATACTTGGAGTGAAGTTTACAAAAGATGTATTAAGTTTGCTAGTGCATTAGATAAATTGGGAATTAAAACAGGCGATACGGTATCTGTTTTAGCTTTTAACACACCTGAAATATTCGAAGCGCATTATTCCATTCCTATGGTTGGAGCAGTTATAAATGCTATTAATACAAGACTAGACTCAAAAACAATTAGTTATATTTTAAATCACAGTGAAGCTAAGGTGCTAATTGTAGATAGACAATTTCATGACGTAGTAAAAAAAGCTTTAGAAGAAGTTAATTCAAAAATTACTATAATTGATATAGATGATAAAGATGCAAAGCTATCTGATTCAAAAAATATTGGATCTTTGGAATATGAGGAGTTTTTAAATTCTGGAGACGAAAATTTTAAATGGAAAATGCCAAAAGATGAGTGGCAAGCTATAGCATTAGGTTATACTTCTGGGACAACTGGTAATCCAAAAGGAGTTGTTTATCATCATAGAGGATCATATTTAATGGCAACTGGAAGTGCAGTTGCATGGAATATGCCTAATCAGTTAAATTTTTTATACACAGTGCCAATGTTTCATTGTAATGGTTGGTGTTATCCTTGGACAATGTCAATGATTCATGGTCGAGTTATTTGTCTGAGAAATATTGATGTAAAAAAGATATTTGAATTAATTGATAAATATGAAGTTACTCATTTTGGTGGAGCACCAATAGTTTTAAACATGTTAGCTAATGCACCTGAGGATCAGCAAAAGGAATTAAAAAGAAAGGTATATGTATTAACAGCAGGAGCTCCTCCTCCTAGTATAATTTTTGAAAAAATGCAAAAGTTAGGCTTTGAAGTAATGCATGTATATGGTCTTACGGAAACCTATGGTCACATTTTGCAGTGTGCATGGAATCAAGAATGGGATGAATTAGATCAAAATAACCAAAACGAAATAAGAGCAAGACAAGGTGTAAGGTATCCGAATACAGAAGGCGTTATTGTGATGGACCCTGAAACCATGAAGCCCGTGCCTCATGATGGAAAAACAATGGGTGAAATAATGATTAGAGGAAATGTTGTAATGAAAGGTTATTTTAAAGACAAAGAAGCTACAGAAAAATCAATGGATGGAGGATGGTTTCATTCTGGTGACTTAGCTGTAACTCATCCAAGTGGATACATAAAAATACAAGACCGATCAAAAGATATTATAATTTCAGGAGGAGAAAATATTTCATCTATCGAAATCGAAAATACGATTTCAAAACATCCTGCTGTATCACTGGCAGCTGTTGTAGCGAAACCAGATGAAAAATGGGGTGAAACACCTTGTGCTTTTGTTGAATTAATAGAAGGAAAATCAAGTTCAGAGGAAGAAATTATTAAATTTTGTCGAGAAACTCTTGCTGGATTTAAACTTCCTAAGAAGGTTGTGTTTACTCCACTACCAAAGACATCCACTGGAAAGATTCAAAAGTTTGAACTGAGAAAACAAGCTAAGGAATTAAACTAATATAGTTTCTTTACAAAAATCAAATAAGATGGCAGTAATGCTCAAAAAAAAATGAAAACTTTTTTAATAGCAAAATCAAGAAGGCTTAGAGGTACACCGTACACCTCTAGAATTGAAAAACAAGGTGTAACTGCTTATACTATATATAATCATATGTTGCTGCCAGCAGCATTTGGTTCTGTAGTAGATGCTTATCATCACTTGAAAGAGCATGTTCAGATTTGGGATGTTGCTGCTGAAAGACAAGTTGAAATTTCTGGTAAAGACTCAGCAAAATTGGTTCAATTGATGACTTGTAGAGATTTATCAAAATCCAAAGATGGAAGATGTTATTACTGCCCAATCATTGATGACAATGCAGGTTTGATTAATGATCCTGTGGTTCTAAGATTAAATGAAAATAGGTGGTGGGTCTCTTTAGCTGACTCAGATGTAATTCTATTTGCCAAAGGATTAGCGATTGGAAACAAATTTGATGTAAAAATTTCTGAACCTGATATTGATATAATGGCAGTTCAAGGACCAAAATCATTTCAATTAATGGAAAAAGTTTTTGGAGAAAAAATTGTAAATTTAAAATTTTTTGGTTTTGATTATTTTGAATTTGGTGGAGACAAACACCTTATTGCAAAGTCTGGATGGTCTAAACAAGGTGGCTATGAAATTTATATGGAACACAACGAGTCAGGTTTAAAACTATACGATCATCTTTTTGAAATTGGAAAGGAATTCAATATTAGACCAGGTGGACCAAACCTTATCGAACGTATTGAGAGTGGTTTACTTTCCCATGGTAACGATATGGACAATGGAGATAATCCATATGAGTGTGGTTTTGATAAGTATGTAAATATAGATAGTGATGTTGATTTCTTAGGTAAAGAAAAACTAAAAAAAATTAAAGCTGAAGGAATTAAAAAAAAACTTATGGGAGTAAAAATTGATGCCAAGGAAATAAGTGTTAATGGCTCAATGGATCTAGTAGATGAAGATAATAATGTAATTGGAGAATTAAGATCTGGTTGTTACAATCCAACTTTTAAACAAGTCATTGGGATTGCAATGATTAACAAACCGCACTTTGAGACTTCGAAATTCTTTAAAATCAATATAAATGGCTCTGATTTTGATGGAAAAGTTTGTGATTTACCTTTCATTTAGTATAAAACTTTAAAATATCATGAATATAGCAATAGTAGGAGCGACAGGAAACGTAGGTCGAAAATTAATAGAAGTTTTGGAAAAAAAAAACTTTCCAATAACAGAGGCGTACTTAGTTGCGTCTCCAAATAGTGAAGGAAAAAAAATTAATTTTTTAGGAAAAGAGCATACTGTTAGTAATTTAGAACAATTTGATTTCTCAAAAGTAAAAATTGCTTTTTTTGCAGCTGGTTCTTCAATTGCTGAAAAATGGGCACCGATCGCAGCAGAAAAAACAATTGTAATAGATAATTCAAAATTCTTTAGAAAAGATCCAGAAATTCCTTTGATTGTTCCAGAGGTAAATTCCAAAGAATTACCTAAATTTAAAAATAAGAATATTATAGCAAATGCCAATTGTTCAGTAATAC
This sequence comes from uncultured Pelagibacteraceae bacterium, assembly GCA_902570545.1. The sequence continues at coordinate 23,180 of CACFYO010000001.1, forward strand.
CAATAGTTGTAGCTCTCAAACCATTACATGATTTGTATAATGTAAAAAGAATAGTTGCATCAACTTATCAATCTGTATCAGGAGCAGGTAAGGCAGGAATGGATGAACTTATATCCCAAACTAAAGAAGTCTTGGAAAAAAAAGATGTTGAGTCAAAAAATTTTACTAAGCAAATTGCTTTTAATGCTATACCACATATTGATAGTTTTCTTGAAAATGGAAGCACAAAAGAAGAGCAAAAAAATCATGATGAAGTAAAAAAAATTTTAGATAGTAAAATTAATATAACATCTACTTGTGTAAGAATCCCTGTTCTTGTTTCTCACTCCATAAGTGTGAATGTTGAATTTAACAAAAAACATGACTTGGAAGAAATAAGAAATGTCTTATCATCATCACCAGGATGCAAGGTAGTCGATGAGCAAAAAGATGGAGGATACATTACGCCTGTTGAAGCTGAAGACAAATTTGAAACATTCATATCAAGAATTCGTGAGGACTCTTCTCAACCAAATTCAATTAATTTGTGGGTTGTGTCTGATAACTTATTAAAAGGTGCTGCACTTAATGCAGTTGAAATTGCTGAGGCTTTAGTAGAAAAAGATTTTTATGGAAAATAAAAATCCAATATCGCCACATATACAAATTTATAGTTGGCACATTTCCTCACTGGTTTCAATTTCACACAGAATAACTGGTATAATAAACTTTTTCACTATAACTTTAATAGGTATATGGATAGCTTCTTTATTATTGGGTGAACAGAGTTATCAGAATATTAATTTGTTCTTATCATCTTTTTTAGGCAAATTTTTTTGTCTTGGAATTATTTGGTCTTTTTCATTTCAAATGCTTAGTGAAATAAGACATTTGTTTATGGATTTAGGTTATGGTTTTGAGCAAAAAACTACAAAGATAACAGGATTAATTGTGCTAATCGGATCATTTCCACTTACTGTAATAATCTATATTATTGGAAGAGTTTTAATTTAATGGGATCAGTTACAAAAAAATGGTTATTCTTAAAAGTAAGTTCAGCAATATTAGTGCCATTAATGCTATGGGTTGCGATTAATCTAGCTTCTATTTACGATAAAGGCTTTGAACAGGTATTACTGTTTGTGTCTTCTCAACCTTCAAAGTTTTTGTTAAGTCTTTTTTTGATTTTTGCATATTTTTTCTCTGCACTAAGTATTAGCGAGGTTTTTGAGGACTATATCGAAGATCAAAAAATCAAAAATGCCGCAAATAAATCTTTAAATATCTTTGCTATAGTATTTCCATTATTAATCATTATCTTAATATTTAGTTTATAATTATGAGTGCATACAAAATTATTGATCATGAATATGATGTTGTTGTTCTAGGTGCAGGTGGTTCTGGGCTAAGAGCAGCTGTAGGATTAAGTGAAGCTGGATTAAAAACTGCATGTGTCTCTAAAGTGTTCCCAACCAGAAGCCACACCTCCGCAGCACAAGGTGGTATTTCAGCAGCACTTGGAAATATGGGTGAAGATGATTGGAGATGGCATATGTACGACACTGTTAAAGGTGCTGATTGGTTAGGAGACCAGGACTCTATAGAATATTTATGTAAGGAAGCACCAGCTGCTGTTCTAGAATTAGAAAAGTATGGAGTTCCATTTAGCAGAACAGATGATGGCAAAATTTATCAAAGACCTTTTGGTGGCATGACAAAAAACTATGGAAATGAGACTGTACAAAGAACTTGTGCGGCAGCAGATAGAACTGGACATGCAATACTTCACACATTGTATGGACAAGCTTTAAAGCATAACACTGAATTTTTTATAGAGTACTTTGCATTAGATTTAATTATGAAAGATGGATCATGCAAAGGTATAATTGCTTGGAACCTGAACGATGGAACAATTCACAGATTTAAGTCCCACACAACAATTATAGCAACAGGTGGTTATGGAAAAGTGTATTATTCAGCGACTTCAGCTCATACGTGCACTGGAGATGGAAATGCTATGGCTTTAAGAGCTGGATTACCATTACAAGATATGGAATTTGTACAATTTCATCCAACAGGTATTTATGGTCATGGAACATTAATTTCAGAGGGTGTAAGAGGAGAAGGTGGTTATCTAGTAAATTCAAAAGGAGAAAGATTTATGGAGCGTTATGCTCCTAAAGCAAAAGATTTAGCATCTAGAGATGTCGTGAGTAGATCAATTGCAGTAGAAATTAACGAAGGCAGAGGTATAGGAAAAGAACAAGATCACGTTCACCTTCATATTGATCATTTGGACCCAAAAGTTATAGATGAGAGGCTTCCAGGAATATCAGAAGCATCTAAATTATTTGCAAACGTTGATGTAACCAAGGAGCCTATACCGGTAGTACCTACAGTGCATTATAATATGGGTGGAATACCAACAAATTATAAAGCAGAGGTTCTTACAATAAATGGATCTGAAAAAACTGTACCCGGGTTAATGGCTATTGGCGAAGCAGCATGTGTTTCTGTTCACGGTGCAAATAGATTAGGTTCAAATTCATTAATAGATTTAGTAGTTTTTGGAAGAGCTGCAGCGAAAAGAGCAGCAGAGTTAGTAAAACCTGGAATGAAGCATGACGAAATTGATAAAAATGAAACAGATAGATGTTTAGATCGATTTGATAAATTAAGAAACTCAAAAGGTTCAAATCCAACATCTGAACTAAGACTTTCAATGCAAAAGACAATGCAATCAAAGTGTGCTGTATTTAGAACTGAGAAAACATTAAAAGAAGGCGTTGATGAAATTAGAGGACCTTATGATGGAATGGACTCTCTTTCTGTAAAAGATAAATCATTAATATTCAACACAGATTTAGTTGAAACTCTAGAATTTGATAACTTAATAAGACAAGCAATAACTACAATGGATTCTGCGTATCATAGAAAAGAAAGCAGAGGAGCCCATGCAAGAGAAGATTTTCCAAAGAGAGACGATGAGAACTATATGCAACATACTCTGTCTTGGTGTAATGGTTCAAAAACCAAAATTAATTATAGACCTGTTCATAGATCAACACTTACAAATGATGTACAATATTTTCCTCCACAGGAAAGAGTATATTAATGGTTCAATTAAATTTACCTAAAAACTCAAAGTTAGAAAAAGGTCAATACTACAAAGATAAAACAGGTTCAAAAAATATTAGAAAAGTAAATGTTTATAGATGGGATCCATCTACAAATGAAAATCCAAGACTTGATACCTATGAAGTTGATATGGATAATTGTTCATCTAAAGTGCTTGATGTTTTAAACAAAATTAAAAATGAAATAGATCCGTCTATTGCTTATAGAAGATCTTGCGCTCATGGAGTATGTGGGTCATGTGCAATGAATATGAATGGAAAGAATGGTCTAGCGTGTACCAAATCTCATTCTGAATTAAATGGAGACATCGATATTTATCCATTACCACATTTAAAAGTTTTGAAAGATTTAATTGGAGACTTAAGCACTCTTTATAAACAATACGAGTCCGTTGAACCTTGGTTAAAAACCTCAAAAGTAAATGATAAAGAAAATATTCAATCTAAAGATGACAGAGCAAAATTAGATGGATTGTATGAATGTATAATGTGTGCATGTTGTTCAACGTCTTGCCCGAGTTATTGGTGGAACGGAGAAAAGTATTTAGGTCCAGCTGTTTTACTTCAGGCTTATAGATGGATAATTGATAGTAGAGATGAAGATAGAAAAGAAAGACTTAAAAAAGTTGCTGATGAACTTAAACTTTATAGATGTCATACTATCTTGAATTGTACAAATGCTTGTCCCAAGGGCTTAAATCCTGCAAAAGCTATTGCAGAGATAAAGAAAATGCTTGCAACAGCTTGATTACTTAATTAAATAATTTTAATCATGAATTTAATCAAACATTTTGTTGGTGGAAATGTAATATCAGGTAATTCAGAGAGAAAAGGAAAAATCTTTAACCCTGCTACCGGGGAACAAGAGTCTGAGGTTATTTTAGCCTCAAAAGCAGATTTAGATGGTGCAGTAGAAATTGCACAAAAAGCTTTTGAGACTTGGTCATTAAACCCTCCACTTCAAAGAGCAAGAATAATGTTTAAATTCAAAGAGCTTATAGAGAAAAATTTTGATGAACTGGCAAAACTAATAGTCTCAGAACATGGAAAAGTTTATGAGGATGCTAAGGGATCATTAATAAGAGGATTAGAAGTTGTAGAGTTTGCATGTGGAATTCCACACTTGCTTAAAGGAGAGTTTTCTGAAAATGTTGGAACAAACGTTGATAGTTATTCAATGCGACAGCCTTTGGGAGTTGCAGCCGGCATAACTCCATTTAATTTTCCAGCAATGGTACCTATGTGGATGTTTCCATTAGCTATAGCATGTGGTAATAGTTTTATTTTAAAACCATCAGAAAAAGATCCCTCATGTCCGATGAAATTGGCAGAACTGTTTCACGAAGCTGGTCTTCCTGAGGGAGTTTTTAATGTTGTAAATGGTGATAAAGAGGTTGTTGATGCGATATTAACAAACCAAAATATTAAATCTGTAAGTTTTGTTGGATCAACTCCTATTGCTAAGTACATTTATGAAAATGCAGCTAAAAATGAAAAAAGAGTTCAAGCATTAGGTGGAGCAAAAAATCATTTAGTTGTAATGCCAGATTGTGATTTAGATGGTGCCGTAAATGGTTTAATGGGTGCAGCATATGGTTCAGCTGGAGAAAGATGTATGGCGCAGTCAGTAGCAGTAGCGGTCGGTGATGTAGGTGATGAGTTAGTATCAAGACTTTCAAAAAAAGCTGAAGCATTAAAAATTGGACCTGGTATGGATAAATCATCCGAGATGGGCCCTTTAGTAACCAAAGAACATTTGGAAAAAGTGAAGGGCTATGTAGATCTAGGAGTTAAAGAAGGAGCAAAACTTGTTCTTGATGGAAGAAATTTGAAATTGCAGGGCTATGAAAATGGTTTTTATATTGGTGGGTGTCTTTTCGATCACGTGACTACTGATATGAGAATTTATAAAGAGGAAATATTCGGACCAGTTTTATCTGTAGTTAGAGTAAAAACATTTGAAGAGGCTACAAAAATGATCAATGAGCACGAATACGGAAATGGAGTTAGCATTTATACAAGAGATGGGGATGCAGGAAGATCATTCGCAAGCAAAATTCAAGTTGGAATGGTAGGAATAAATGTTCCAATACCAGTTCCAATGGCTTTTCATAGTTTTGGAGGATGGAAGAGGTCTTTATTTGGAGATAGTGGAACACATGGTATGGAAGGAGTAAAATTTTATACTAAATTAAAAACAATTACCTCCAGATGGCCATCAGGAATTAGATCTAATCCTGAGTTTATCATGCCAACAATGAAATAAAAAATGAGTAAAATTTCTTTAATAGGGGCAGGTCAAATTGGAGGAACTTTAGCACATTTAATTGGATTAAAAGAGCTTGTAGATGAGGTTGTGCTCTTTGATGTAGCTAGTGGAATTGCCAAAGGAAAAGGCCTCGACATTGCACAATCTTCATCAGTTGATGGATTTAACGTAAAATTTTCAGGAACAGATAATTATGAGGATATTAAAGGTTCTGATGTAATTATCATAACTGCAGGAGTACCAAGAAAACCAGGCATGAGTAGAGATGATTTACTTGGAATTAATTTAAAAATTATTAAGCAAGTTGCAAAAGGAGTAAAATTAAACGCACCTAATGCTTTTGTCATATGCATTACAAATCCATTAGACGTAATGGTAATGGCTTTTCAAAAATATTCAGGACTTCCAGCAAATAAAGTAGTTGGAATGGCTGGTATTTTAGATAGTTCACGTTTTAAACTTTTTTTATCAGAGGAATTAAATGTACCTGTAAGAGAAATTGATGCTATGGTTATGGGTGGGCATGGGGATACAATGGTGCCTCTTCCAAGATTTACCAAGGTTTCTGGAAAACCTTTAATGGATTTATTAAAAGAGGGAAAAATTTCTGAAGAAAAATTAGAGAGTATTAATCAACGAACAAGAGATGGTGGTGCTGAGATTGTTAAATATTTAGAAAAAGGATCTGCATTTTATGCACCAGCGGCTTCTGGAGTTGAGATGGCAGAAGCATTTTTAAAAGATCAAAAAAAACTTTTACCATGTGCAGCACATCTGCATGGAGAATATGGGATTAATAATGTTTATGCTGGTGTACCAGTTGTCATTGGAAAAGAGGGCGTTGAAAGGATTGATGAAATTGATCTTAATGAGAATGAAAAAACAGAGTTTAATAATTCTGTGGAAGCAGTCATCAAATTGTGGGATGCAGCATCAAAAATAGATCCTGATTTGAATAAAGATTAAATGAATATACACGAGCACCAAGCAAAACAAATTCTAAAAAAGTATGGAGCGAATGTACCCGAGGGAGTATTTGCATTTAATATATCCGATCTTTTACAAAAAACTAAGGAATTGAAAACTGATAAGTATGTTCTTAAAGCACAAATTCATGCTGGTGGAAGAGGTAAGGCTGGTGGAGTAAAAATTGTTGATAATTTAGAAAATTTAGAAAAAGAAGCAAATATTTTGCTTGGCAAAAAACTAATTACTCATCAAACAGGACCTTTAGGTAGAGAAGTAAAAAGACTATATGTTGAGGAAGTATCTAATATTAGTAAAGAATTTTATCTTTCTTGCCTAGTTGATAGAGCAAGTTCAAAAATTGCATTTATTTCAAGTGATCAAGGAGGAATGAACATTGAAGAAGTTGCTCAAAATACACCTGAAAAAATTTTAACAACTAAAGTCGATTTTAACCAAGAAATTTCCGAGGTTGATTGTAAGAAAATTATTAAGGTTTTTGAATTAGACGATAATGCTAGTTTTGAAGCTATAAGCTTAATAAAAGCAATTTATAAATTGTTCATAGAAAATGATGCAAATTTAGTAGAAATAAACCCACTTATTCTAACGAAAGAAAATAAAGTAGTTTGTCTTGATGCAAAAATGACATTTGATGATAATGCATTATTTAAACATCCAGAGATTCAAGAATTAAGAGATTATAACGAGGAAGAAGCCACTGAAATTGAAGCAAGTAAACATGACTTGGCATATATAAAATTAGATGGAAGTATAGGATGTATGGTTAACGGTGCGGGATTAGCAATGGCCACAATGGATATCATAAAACTTTATGGCGAAGAGCCTGCAAATTTTTTAGATGTAGGAGGTGGAGCGTCAAAAGAAAAAGTTTCTGCTGCATTCAAAATTATTTTATCAGATAAAAATGTTAAAGGAATATTGATAAATATTTTTGGTGGAATTATGAGATGCGATATACTTGCACAAGGTGTTGTAGATGCAGCAAAAGAAATTAAAATTAAAGTACCATTAGTAGTAAGATTAGCAGGAACAAACTTTGAAGAAGGAAAAAAAATATTAGAGAATTCTGATTTAAAAATTATATCTGCAAACAACCTTTCTGATGCTGCTAAAAAAGTTGTAGAGGAAATAAAATAATGTCAGTATTAATTAATAAAAATACAAAAGTAATTTGCCAGGGTTTTACAGGATCTCATGGTACCTTTCACTCTGAACAATCTATTAAATATGGAACAAACTTAGTTGGGGGAGTAACACCAAAAAAGGGCGGACAAATTCATTTAGAAAGACCAGTATTTAACACAGTTAAAGAAGCAAAAGATGCAACAGGTGCGGATGCAACAATGATATACGTGCCTGCAAAGTTTGCTTCATCAGCCATCATTGAAGCCATCGATGCATCTATTGAATTAATTGTATGTATCAGCGAAGGAATACCAATTCTAGATATGTTAAAAGTAAAAAAAAAGCTACAAGACTCAAGCTCCAGATTAATTGGTCCAAACTGTCCAGGAATAATTACACCTAATGAATCTAAAATTGGAATAATGCCAGGTAATATTCATAAAAAAGGTTCAGTTGGAATTGTATCAAGATCAGGAACACTAACCTACGAGGCAGTTGCCCAAACAACTGAGAACAATCTTGGTCAATCAACATGTATAGGAATTGGTGGTGATCCAATTAATGGAACTAATTTCATTGATTGCCTTGATTTATTTTTAAATGACGATCAAACAGAGTCTATACTAATGATTGGAGAAATAGGTGGAACTGCTGAAGAAGAAGCAGCAGAATTTGTAAAAAATCACAAAATAAAAAAACCAATTGTTGGATTTATAGCTGGAGTTACTGCACCACCAGGAAGAAGAATGGGACATGCTGGTGCTATTATTTCAGGTGGCAAGGGAAATGCTGAAGAAAAGATAAAAAAAATGCAAGATTGTGGTATTACTGTTGCTAATTCTCCCTCTGAAATTGGAAAAACGCTACTAAATAAATTGTCTAATTGATAACATTTTGTTTGTATAATATTTAAAGAATTAATATGTCAGCTTCCAAAAATCTTGAGTACAAAAAAACTTCATTTTTAAATAAATCAAACAATGCATTTATTGAGCAAATGTATGTAAAGTTTATAAATAAAGATCCTAGTTTGCCAAAAGGTTGGAATGAGTATTTTCTCGACATAAGTGAGGATTTAGACTCTGTTGTTAAAGAAATAAAGGGTCCCTCATGGAGCCCAAAAAAAGTAAAAATTAAAGAAAATATAGAATTTAAAAAAGAGGATTCCACTCTAAAAGTTAATCAAGCTGATGTAATAGATGATAATAGTAACTCAATAAGAGCTGTTTCACTTATTAGATCTTATAGACAAAGAGGACATCTACTTTCTAAACTAGATCCACTAGAAATAAGAGAAAGTGAATATTTAGATGAATTGCACCCTGAAAATTATGGTTTTAGTAAAGAAGATTATGATAAGCAAATATATTTAGATGGTGTTTTAAATAAAGAGTTTTCAAACATAAGAGAAATTTTATCTATACTTAGAAAAACTTATTGTGGATCAGTTGGTTATGAATATATGCACATATCAAATCCAACAGAGAGAAAATGGTTTAGGGACAGGGTAGAAAAAGATGAAAATGCATTAAAATTTACAGAAAATGGTAAAAATGCAATTTTGAATAAATTAATTCAAGCTGAGGGGTTTGAGAAATTTTTACATACAAAATATGTTGGTTCCAAAAGATTTGGTTTAGATGGAGGTGAAAGCTTAATTCCAGGTTTGGAGCAAATTATAAAAATTGGGGGTCAATCCAAGATTAAAGAGGTTAAAATTGGAATGTCTCACAGAGGAAGACTAAATGTTTTAGCTAACGTCTTACAAAAATCATACAAAAGAATATTTAATGAATTTGCAGGTGAAATAAACAATTCAGACGAGGATAGTGCTGGGGATGTGAAATATCATTTGGGAGCTTCATCTGACAGAGAATTTGATGGAAATTCTGTACATGTGAGTTTAACAGATAATCCTTCACACTTGGAAGCAGTTAATCCAGTTGTGTTAGGTCAGACTAGAGCAAAACAATTTTTTCATAAAGATGCTGAGAGAAATAAAGTAATTCCAATTTTAATTCATGGTGATGCTGCTTTTGCTGGACAAGGTATTGTTGCCGAATGTTTTGCAATGTCGGGTTTACCAGGACACAATACAGGTGGAACTATTCATATAATAGTTAACAATCAAATAGGATTTACCACAAGTCCTAGGTTTGCAAGATCTTCCCCTCACCCATCAGATATTGCTAAAATGGTTGATGCACCTATTATCCATGTAAATGGAGACGACCCAGAAGCTGTTGTTTATGCCTCAAGAATTGCAACTGAATTTAGATTAAAGTTCAATAGAGATGTAGTAATTGACTTAGTTTGTTATAGACGATTTGGACATAATGAGGGAGATGAGCCATCATTCACCCAACCATTGATGTATAAAAAAATTAGATCGCATCAATCAACAGTGAATATATATGGATTTAAGCTTATTAATGAAAATTTAATATCTAAAGAGGGTTTAAATGATCAAATTAAAAGATTTAAAGATCTTTTAGATGATCAATTTAAGACAGCTAAAGATTATAATCCTAAAATTGAATGGTTTGAAGGAGCATGGTCCAGCTATAAACCTAAAAAAGGGAAAGATAAAAGAGGAATTACTGGAGCAGATGAAAAAATACTTAAAAATATTTCAGATAAAATAAATGTCGTTCCATCCGAAATAAGTATTCACAAAACTATAAGCAAAATTTTACAAAGTAGAAAAAAATCTGTCGATGATGGTTTAAATATTGACTGGTCTACTGCTGAATCATTAGCTTTTGGCTCATTATTAGATGAAGGTTTTCCAGTTCGACTTGTAGGACAAGATTCTGGCAGAGGAACATTCAGTCAGAGACATTCAGTTTTAAGAGACCAAACAAATAACTCTAGATATATTCCATTAAATAATATTTCAAAACATCAAAAAAAATTTGAAATAGTTGACAGTTTTTTGTCAGAACTTGCAGTTTTAGGATTTGAATATGGGTATAGTTTAGTAGAACCAAATACTCTTACTCTTTGGGAAGCTCAATTTGGTGATTTTGCTAATGGTGCGCAAGTTATAATTGATCAATTTATTGCATCTGGTGAAAGAAAATGGCAAAGAGCATCAGGTTTAGTAATGTTATTACCTCATGGTTATGAAGGTCAAGGGCCAGAACATTCATCAGCTAGACTTGAAAGATTTTTACAAATGTGTGCAAATGATAATCTTCAAATTATGAATTGCACAACTCCAGCAAATTATTTTCACGCTTTACGTAGACAAATACACCGTGATTTTAGAAAACCACTTGTAATCATGACACCTAAATCTTTATTAAGAAATAAGTTTTGTGTATCAACCATTGATGATTTTAGTAAGCAAACATCATTTCACAGAATAATGTGGGATCATGCTTTAAGTGATCAATCTAAAAACTTTATTAAATTAAAAAAATCTAGTGAAATTAAAAAAGTAATAATCTGTTCAGGAAAAGTATACTTCGATCTTTTGAATGCTAGAGAAAAATTAAAAAGAGATGATGTGGTAATGTTTAGAATAGAGCAACTTTATCCTTTTCCAGCAAAGAGTTTAGTAAAAGAGCTTAAACCATATGCTAAAAATGCTAATTTTTATTGGTGTCAGGAAGAGCCAAAAAACATGGGTGCATGGTTTTCAGTGAGAGATTATATACAATGGACATTGGATACCATTAAAGCTAAAAATAATAAAGTTTTTTATATTGGAAGAAGTCCTGATGCATCACCAGCCACTGGATATGCTAAAAGGCATCAACTTGAACAACAAGAAATTATAAATGAAGTGTTTAATTAATGAGTGAAAAAGTTTTAGTCCCTACTTTAGGTGAAAGTATTACGGAAGCAACAGTTTCTAAATGGTTAAAAAGAGAAGGTGAAACAGTTGAGGCTGACGAGGCAATAGTTGAACTGGAAACTGATAAAGTAAATTTAGAAGTTCCTTCCCCGATTAGTGGGACATTATCAGAAATTAGTTTTAAAGATGGAGATACAGTTGAAGTTGGCGCTGTCTTGGGTTCAATTTCTGAAGAAAATATAGATATTAAAAAAGTACCTGAGACTAAAAAACAACCTGAAGATAATAAAGAAAAAGAAATTATAGATCAGAAAAGCAATGTAATTAACTTAGATGTAGAAAAAAAACCTCAATCTAAGTTAAAGGAACCACTAGTGTTAACTGAAGATAATTCAATGGAACAATTAGAAGAGGAACCATTGCTTTTAATTGATGAAGTAGAGTCAGAGGAAACCTCACAACAGCCAATTATTCTCTCCCCTGCAGTAAGAAAAATAGTTGCAGAAAAAAATATCAACTTAGATAATGTAAAGGGTACAGGAAAAGCAGGAAGAATTTTAAAAGGTGATCTAATTAGTATGATGGGTACTAACCCACAGCCTAATCAGAGAAGAATTAAATATGGTGAAGAAGAGAGAATTAAAATGACACGTTTAAGACAAACGATTGCTAAAAGATTAAAACAAGCACAAGAAAATGCAGCAATGTTAACTACTTTTAATGAGGTAGATATGTCTAGGATTATGGCAATGAGAAAAGATAACCAAGAAGATTTCAAAAGTAGATATGGAATTAAATTAGGCTTAATGTCATTTTTTGTTAAAGCTTGTGTTGTTGGACTTAAATTATTTCCAGCAATTAACGCTGAAATTGAAGATCAAGATATAATTTACAAAAATTATTATAATATAAGCTTTGCTGTTGGAACCGAAAAAGGTTTAGTAGTTCCAGTGCTAAGAAATGCAGATGAGATGTCATTTGCTGATATAGAAAAAGAAATTAAAAAATTATCTGAGAAAGCAAATGAAGGTAACCTAACAATTGAGGACTTACAGGGAGGTACCTTTACCATAAGCAATGGAGGCGTGTATGGCTCTATGCTTTCAACACCAATATTAAATCCACCTCAATCAGGGGTATTAGGAATGCATAATATTGTTGAAAGACCAGTAAATGATAATGGTGAGATAAAAATTAAGCCTATAATGTATTTGGCTTTGTCATATGATCATAGAATTATTGATGGAAAGGAATCTGTGTCGTTCTTAAAAACTGTTAAAGAAAATTTAGAAGACCCTAGAAGATTATTTTTAAATATCTAATGGCTGAAAAATTTGATGTTACTGTAATTGGAGGAGGACCTGCAGGATATGTATGTGCAATTAGATTATCACAATTAGGATTAAAAACTGCATGTGTAGAGTCCAGAGGATCTTTGGGAGGCACTTGTCTTAATATAGGATGTATTCCTTCTAAAAGCCTATTAAATATGTCTGAAAGTTTTCATAAAGTTAAAAATTTCTCTAATATTGGCATTGAAACTGGTGAAATTAAGCTAAATCTGGAAAAAATGATGAGCAATAAAGAAAGCTCTGTTGCAACACTTACAAAAGGAGTGGAGTTTTTATTTAAAAAAAACAAAGTTACTTACATTAAAGGGGTGGGATCTTTTAATGAAAAAAATGAAATATTAGTCAAAAATGATAAATCAGAAATAAAAATTAAAACTGATAAAACTATAATAAGCACAGGATCAGAACCTTTGTCTCTTCCAGGAATAGATTTTGATGAAAAAAAAATTCTTTCATCAACAGGGGCTCTTAATATTTCTAAGCTTCCGAAAAAAATGGTCGTTGTTGGGGGTGGGTATATTGGTTTAGAGATGGGTTCTGTTTGGTCAAGATTAGGAACTGAGGTTCACGTCGTAGAATATTTAGATCACATTACCCCAGGGCTCGATAAAGAAATTTCAAATGAATTTATGAAAATTTTAAAAAAACAAAATATTAAATTTGAATTAAATACTAAAGTCGAAAAAATTACTAAAAATGACAAAGGAGTGGTTATAGAAACGACAAATAAAGATTCAAAAAATAATATTGAAGCCGACGTAGTTTTGATTTCTGTTGGAAGAAAACCCTACACAGATAAATTAAATTTAGAAAAAATTGGAGTAAATCTTGATAAAAAAGGAAAAATTAAAGTTAATAAAAATTTTGAAACTAATGTAAAAAATATTTACGCAATAGGTGATGTTATAGATGGACCTATGTTGGCTCATAAAGCTGAGGAGGAAGGAATAGCTGTAGCAGAGCTAATTGCTGGACAGTCAGGTCATGTAAATTATGATATCATACCAGGTGTAATTTATACTTCACCAGAAGTAGCCTATGTTGGTAAAAACGAGGAAGAATTAAAAGAAAAAAAAATAAACTATAAAGTTGGCAAATTCCCTTTTATGGCTAACTCAAGGGCTAAAGCAATTAATGAGCCAGAGGGATTCGTAAAAATATTAGCTGAAAGCACAACAGATAGAGTGTTGGGAGTACATATAATTGGACCTCATGCTGGAGAAATGATTGCTGAGATGTCAGTTGCTATGGAATTTGGAGCGAGTTCAGAGGATATAGCAAGAACTTGTCATGCACATCCTACTTTCTCAGAAGCAATTAAAGAGGCAGCTCTATCAGTAGATAAAAGACAAATCCACTCTTAGTTTAATTTAAAATCATATCTTTCATTATATTAATTGCAAAGTAGTGATATATTTAACTATGAGTTTAGAATTAGGAAAAAAATGTCTTTTACAAAAAAATTTTAAAGATGCAGAGAAAATCTTTCTAGATTTATCTAAAGAAAATAACACCTTAGAAATTAATTATAATCTTGGAGTTATTAATTTTGAGTTGAGGAATATTAAAAAGAGTTTAGATTTTTTTGAAAAATGCAAAAAAATAGATCCTAAATCTTTAAATACTTATTTAAAAATTGCACACTTAGAGCAGTCAATTGGTGATATAGAAAAATCATTATCAACTTATCTTAATGTTTTAGATATAAATACAAGAGATATTAGGGCTTATTATGGGATTTTCTTATTAAATCCAGACTTTCTTAAAACAAACCATTTTGAAGTTATCAAACAAATCAACGATAATCCAACTGTTAATATTTTAGAAAAGTTTTTATCCAATTTCTTACTATCTAAAAAAGAAAAGAATGAAAGAAACCTTGATAAAGAGTTAGCCTACTTAAATAACTCGCATAATCTCTGTTTTGAATCTAAAAAAGAATATAATCTTCAATCACAAAAATATTATTCAAAAGTAATTTTAGACCACTTTAATCAATCAAATTTCATAGAAAATAATAAAAAAGATCATTTATTTAATGATATTACACCAATATTTATTATAGGGTTACCAAGGTCAGGATCAACACTAGTTGAAGCAATTATAACTTCTTCAGAAAATAACATACCCTCATTTGGAGAAAGTGCTTTCATAAATATGGGTGTAATAAATCAACTTTCTTCTAAAATATTATTTAATGACGAAAAGAAAGAAATATTTAATTTTAAAGTCAATGAATTTAAAAATTTTGTTAATAAGAAATATTCCCAATTTTCTTTGATTGAAAAAGATGTAAATTATTTTGTAGATAAATCTTTAGAGAATTTCTTTAACATTGATTTTATACTGAGTATATTCCCTAAAGCTAAATTTTTACACTGTCATAGAAATCTTAAGGATTCTATTGTAGGAATTTATCAATCATTGCTACCTGACTTATCTTGGACACATAGTATACAAAATATAATTACTTATATTGATAACTATAGCAAAATAATGAAATATTTTAAAAAAAAATATCCGAATATTATACATGATGTATCTCTTGAAAATCTTACACAAAATAAAGAAAAAATTTCTAAAGAAATATTTAATTTTTGTGGTTTAAAATGGGATACTAATGTTCTCGAATTTTATAAGAGAGATGATTTAGATATTAGAACGACAAGCAATATTCAAATTAGAAATAAGATTACTAGTTATAATACTGATAAGTATTCGAAATATTATAATCTATTTAAGGATTACCAAGATAAATATCCTTGGTTGAAATAAATGCAAATACCAGTTTTATTACCAAATATTTTCAATCACCCTTTTACATATGAATTTGATAAAAAATTAAGTCCAGGAACTTATGTAAAGGTACCATTTGGAAAAAAGGATTTAACAGGTGTTGTTTGGAACTTATTTGAAAAGAAAACTCAAAAAAAATTTAAACTTAAAAAAATTAAATCTATTATCGAAATAAATCCTTTGAGAATTGAAACAATAAATTTTTTGAATTGGTTCTCAAATTATAATTTGGTACCAATTGGAATGTGTTTAAAACTTCATTTACTTGGTGGCGATGCAATAACCAAATTTGATGATAAAGAATATCTAATTTTTAATAATAAAAAAACTAGACAGAATTTTAAACTTTCTGAAGATCAAAATAAAGTCTTTAGAGAAATGTTAAAAAAAAATGGAGAATTTAGAGTACACTTGCTTCAAGGAACAACTGGATCTGGAAAAACAATTGTATATTTCACGCAAATAGAGGAAATTTTAAAAAAAGGCCATCAGGCAATAATTTTATTGCCAGAAATAGGACTTACTTCAGAATTTGAGAAAAAATTTGAGGAATTTTTTGGATTTAAAGCAGCAATATGGCACTCGGGAATAACACCAAAAAGAAAAAAAATTATTTGGAGTGGTGTCGCATCAGGATTAATAAAGGTGGTTATAGGGGCAAGATCGTCTCTTTTTTTGCCATTTAAAAAAATAGGACTAATAGTAATTGATGAAGAACATGATCAATCATTTAAGCAAGATGAAGGTGTTATTTACAATGCAAGGGATATGGCAATAGCTAGAGCAAACTTTGAAAATATTCCTATTAACCTTGTGACTGCAGTTCCTTCTTTAGAAACATATGCTAATGTTAAAAAAAACAAGTATTCTATCTCAAGATTAATTAAAAGATATAAAGATGCAAATCTCCCTTCATTCGAAATAATTAATTTAAACAATAGCAGATTGAATAAACAATCATGGATTGCCACTGAAACTTTAAAAAAGGTTAAAGATCATTTAAAAATAAATGATCAAGTTTTATTTTTTATGAATAGAAGAGGTTTTGCACCTTATGCTCTATGCAAAAATTGTGTAAAAGTATATTCCTGTCCAAACTGTTCTATAAATTTAGTATATCATAAAGGTAAAAATATTTTACTTTGTCATTATTGTGGTTACAAAAGTAAATTAAATAGAAGTTGTAGTAAAGGAAACACTTGTGATTTTGTTTTTAGTGGCCCAGGTGTTGAAAGAATCGCAGAGGAAGTAAAGATATTATTTCCTGACAAAAAAATATCTATTTTTTCAAGCGATACCATGAACAAAAAATCATCCAAAGATCAACTTGAAAGTATAGTAAATGGAGAAGTTGATATATTAATTGGGACACAATTAATTTCAAAAGGTTTTCATTTTCCAAATTTAAATTGTATTGTTGTTCTAGATATAGATTTAACATCTAATGGACACGATCTTAGAACAGCTGAAAAAAATCTTCAACTTTACCACCAATTATCTGGAAGAGCAGGAAGGACTGGCAAACCTGCTAAAGTATATTTTCAGACTCTTGGTATTAATCAAAATATCATAAATCAAATTACTCACCATGACCCATTTATTTTTTTAGATAATGAATTGAAATTAAGAGAAAAAAATAATCTTCCACCATTTGAAAGATTTATTTCTTTAATTCTCACTGCCTCGAAAGAAAATAAATTAGAAGAAGAATCAAAAAATTTAAAACAAGTGCTCCTAAATTCTCTTGAGGATAAAGTTTTAGGACCTGTGAATGCACCTATTTATAGAGTTAAAGGAAAATATCGACAAAGGCTTTTAATAAGGTCAAAAAAGGGGTCGAAAATACAAAATAAGTTGGCTGAAATATTAAATAAGCACAAATTATCTAGTGAAATAAAACTGACGGTTGATGTTGATCCAATAACCTTTAATTAAGAGACAAAATAGATATTAAATTATTAATCTGATGCTTGAAGACATCTAACGCATATGCTACTTAATCCAAAAAAATCTTCTAAAACAAAGAGTCAAAATTGAGCAAAAATAACAGTTTTTCAGTTACTACAGCAGGTAGATATTCTTTAGCACTATATGAATTAGCTAAAGAAAATAATTTAGTAGATGAAATAGAAGAACAATCAATATCTTTATTAAAATTAATAGATCAGAGCAAAGATTTTAGTTCATTAATAAAAGATCCAACTAACTCTGTAAATGAACTTCAGGATGTAATTAATAAGATTGTTGATAATTATAAATTAAATTCTTTATTATCAAAATTTTTAGGTTTTCTGATATCTAAAAGAAGATTTTTTTATGTAAAAACAATTCTTCAAGATTTTGTAGATACTTGCTCCAAAAAAAGAGGAGAAGTAAAAGCTGAATTAATTTCTTCTAAAGAATTATCAGGAGAACAAGTAAGTAAAATAAAAGACGAATTATCACAAAATTTTAATGCGAAAATAAAATTAGACTATAAATATGATAAAAGTTTAATTGGAGGTTTAGTAATTCAAGTTGGTAGTATTATGGTAGATACCTCTATTAAAAATAAATTACAACAAATCGAAAATACAATGATAGAGGCTTAAATGGAAATAAATCCTTCAGAAGTTACGAAAATATTAAAAGAACAAATTAAAAAATTTGGAGATAAAGCTGAGGTTACTGAGGTTGGTCAAGTTTTATCAGTTGGAGATGGTATAGCAAGAATTTATGGATTAGATAATGTTCAAGCTGGAGAAATGGTAGAATTTTCTGATGGCTCAAAAGGAATGGCATTGAACCTAGAAAGTGAAAATGTAGGTGTTGTAATTTTTGGTGATGATAAAGCGGTTAAGGAAGGTGATACTGTAAAAAGAACTGGTGCGATTGTTGATACACCAGTTGGAAAAGAATTACTTGGTAGAGTAGTTGATGGTTTAGGAAACCCAATTGATGGAAAAGGTGCATTAGATAAAAACTTAAAAAGAAGTAGGGTTGAAGTCAAAGCTCCAGGTATAATTCCACGTAAATCTGTTAGTGAACCAATGCAGACTGGTCTCAAATCAATTGATAGTCTGGTTCCAATTGGAAGAGGACAAAGAGAATTAATTATTGGAGATAGACAAACTGGCAAAACAGCAGTGGCTATTGACGCTATTATAAACCAGAAAAAAATTAATGAGTCAGGTGATGAGAAGAAAAAATTATATTGTATTTATGTAGCAGTAGGTCAAAAAAGATCTACAGTTAGACAGATTGAAAAAACATTAGAAGAAGCTGGTGCAATGGAATACACAACAATAGTTGCAGCAACAGCATCAGATGCAGCACCACTTCAGTTTTTAGCTCCATACACTGGATGTACTATGGGTGAATATTTTAGAGATAATGGAATGCATGCTTTAATAATATATGATGATTTATCAAAACAAGCGGTCGCTTATAGACAAATGTCTCTATTGTTAAGAAGACCCCCTGGGCGAGAGGCGTATCCTGGCGATGTATTTTATTTACATAGTAGATTACTTGAAAGAGCAGCAAAATTAGGTGATGAACATGGAGGTGGTTCTTTGACAGCTCTTCCAATCATTGAGACTCAAGGAGGTGACGTTTCTGCATTTATACCAACAAATGTTATCTCAATTACTGATGGACAAATTTTCCTTGAAACTGAACTTTTTAACCAAGGTATAAGACCAGCAATTAACGTTGGTTTATCTGTATCAAGAGTAGGATCCTCTGCCCAGACAAAGGCCATGAAAAAAGTTTCAGGGTCGATGAAATTAGAATTGGCTCAATATCGAGAAATGGCTGCATTTGCACAGTTTGGTTCAGATCTTGATGCATCTACTCAAAAATTACTCAACCGAGGTTCAAAATTAACTGAACTATTAAAGCAAAACCAATATTCTCCCATGACAGTTGCAGAACAAGTCATTTCTGTATTTTGTGGAGTTAGAGGACATCTTGATGATATTGAACAAAAGGATATTTCAAGTTTTGAGAATAAAATTATTGAAAAATGTAAAGCTGAAAAGCCAGATATCATTGAGTCTATCACAGCTTCAGGGAAACTTGAAGATGATAAAGAGAAAGAATTGAATGAGATTATTTTACAACTTAAGAAAGATTTTAATTCATAAAAAATAATGGCTAGTTTAGACGATCTAAAAAAAAGGATATCAAGTGTTAAGTCTACACAAAAGATTACCAAGGCAATGAAAATGGTTGCTGCTGCAAAACTTAGAAGAGCCCAGGAAAGTGCAGAAAAAGGCAGACCTTACTCAGATAAAATGAATAATATTATTTTAAACTTGTCAAATGGTATCTCAGATATAGATAATGCTCCAAAACTTTTATCTGGTACCGGAGAGGATAAAGTGCATTTATGTGTTGTAATGACATCTGATAGAGGTCTTTGTGGAGGTTTTAATACAAATATTATCAAAAAAGCTAAACAATATTTTCAAAAAATTTTAGATGAGGGAAAAACTCTAAAAATTATTACAGTCGGAACCAAAGGTTATGATCAACTTAAACGTCTTTATGGTGATAATATTATAGAGAGAATATCTTTTAAAGAGTCAAAAAATGTAAATTATTTTGATGCTGATAAAGTTGGTAAGATAGTTATAGAAAAATTTGATAAAAATGAATTTGATGTATGTGCAATTTTTTATAACCAATTTAAGAATGTAATTACTCAAATTCCACAAGAACAACAAATCATTCCTTTAAAAACATCTGAAAAAGAGGAAAATTCATTAGATGATAACTATGAATTTGAACCTGAGGAAGATGAAATATTGAGCAACTTGTTACCTAAAAACATTTCAACTCAGATTTTTAAAGCGATGTTAGAGAATTCAGCTAGCGAGCAAGGTTCAAGAATGAGTGCGATGGATAATGCAACCAGAAACGCAGGTGAAATGGTTGACAAACTTACTATTGAGTATAATAGAAGTCGTCAGGCAGCAATTACTAAAGAGTTAATAGAAATAATTTCAGGAGCAGAAAGTTTATAATTATGAGAAAAGGACAAATAACACAGATCATTGGGGCGGTAGTTGATGTAAAATTTGATGGAGAACTACCAGAAATTTTAACTGCACTAGAGTGCGATAATGGTGGAAATAGATTAGTTTTAGAAGTTGCACAGCACTTAGGGGAGTCAAGTGTTAGAACAATTGCAATGGATGCAACAGAAGGTCTTAAAAGGGGAGACGAGGTAACAGATACAGCTGCTCCAATTAAAGTCCCAGTAGGACCAGAGACTCTTGGAAGAATTATAAATGTGATTGGTGAGCCTATTGATGAAAGAGGAGAAGTTAGAAGTTCAGATAATTGGCCAATTCACAGAGCTGCACCAGAATTTAATGATCAATCAACAGAAACTGAAATACTTGTAACAGGAATAAAGGTTATTGATCTTTTAGCACCCTATGCAAAAGGTGGTAAAATTGGTTTATTTGGTGGAGCTGGAGTGGGCAAAACTGTTTTAATTATGGAATTGATTAATAACGTTGCAAAAGCTCATGGTGGATTTTCAGTTTTTGCAGGAGTAGGAGAAAGAACTAGAGAGGGAAATGACCTTTACCATGAAATGATAGATTCAGGTGTTATTAAAACCGATGGGGAAGGTTCTAAAGCAGCATTAGTTTATGGACAAATGAACGAACCTCCAGGTGCAAGAGCGCGAGTTGCTTTAACTGGATTAACTGTTGCTGAGTATTTTAGAGATCAAGAAGGGCAAGATGTGCTATTCTTCGTTGATAATATATTTAGGTTTACACAAGCAGGATCTGAGGTCTCTGCATTACTTGGTAGAATACCTTCAGCTGTAGGATATCAACCAACATTAGCAACTGATATGGGTAACTTACAGGAAAGAATTACAACAACGAATAAAGGTTCAATTACATCTGTTCAGGCAATTTATGTTCCTGCAGACGACTTGACTGACCCTGCACCTGCAACTTCATTTGCTCACTTAGATGCAACAACCGTACTTTCTAGACAGATTGCTGAAATTGGAATTTACCCAGCGGTAGATCCATTAGACTCAACGTCTAGAATTTTAGATCCCAGAATAGTTGGTGACGAACATTATAGAGTTGCTAGAGAAGTACAAAAAGTTCTGCAAACTTATAAATCTTTACAAGATATTATCGCAATTTTAGGTATGGATGAATTGTCTGAAGAGGATAAATTAGTTGTTGCTAGAGCTAGAAAAATACAAAGATTTCTTTCTCAACCTTTCTTTGTAGCTGAAGTATTTACTGGCTCGCCAGGTAAGCTTGTAGATTTAGAGTCAACGATCAAAGGCTTTGATGCTATTTGCAAAGGTGAATATGATCACTTACCGGAGGCTGCATTTTATATGGTTGGTACTATTGAAGAAGCTATTCAAAAAGCTGAGAGTTTAGCTAACGAAGCTGCCGCATAATGAGCGAAGAATATTCTGTTGAAATAGTAAACCCTGAAAAATCATTTTTATCAAAAAATGATGTCACCGAGGTAGTTGTTCCTGCATTTGAAGGTGAGATAGGGATTTTAAAAGACCATATTTCTATTATTTCGTTTTTAAAACCAGGAATAATTAAAATATTTTCAAAGTCTGGCGAGGAAAGTTTTTATGTGAATGATGGAATAATTGAATTTAAAGATAATAATCTTTCTATACTTACAAGTCTTATTTTAAATTTAAAAGACATTGATAAAGAAAAAATTTCAGAAATTCAGAAATCTGCTGAGGAAGAACTTAATAAGCCTGATATAAATGATCAGGAAAAATATTTGCTTGATCAAAAACTTGAAGTATTAAAATCAATTAACTAAAATTTTTTTTACTTCTTCTTGAATTTTTTCGTATACATGTAGTTTAAATTTTACCACAAGTTCAGTAATTTTATCTGGATCTACCCATTTCCATTCAAGAAATTCTGGATGTTTTGTATTAATATTAATTTCTTTTTCATCACCTTTAAATCTCATTATATACCATTGTTGTTTTTGACCTTTAAATTTACCTTTCCAAATAATTCCTAATAATTCATTTGGTAAATGGTAGGTAAGTAAGCCATCAATTTTTTTAATTAAACTTACTGATTTAATACTAGTTTCTTCTTTTAATTCTCTAATTGCAGCCTCATAAAAGTCTTCACCCTTATCAACTCCACCTTGTGGCATTTGCCAAAAGTTTTTTTTATTATCTATTCTTTTTGCCACAAAAATTTTGTTTTCTTTATTTAAAACAACTATCCCAACACCACTTCTAAGTGGTAAATTTTTATATTTCTCTTTCATTTTAGCCGTTTAAAAGCTCTAGAGCGAATTGAAGTTGATTATCTGTATCAGTATTAAACCTAAAGTCATCAGATCCTTCAACTACCTCAATATCAGGGGAAACACCTATTTCTGATATAGATTTTCCAGATGGAAGATAATATTTAGATACAGTCAATCTTATTGCACCTTTATTTTTGAGAGGAATGATTGATTGTACAGAGCCTTTACCGTAGCTATTTTCTCCAATTATTATTGCTCTTTTGTGATCCTTTAGCGCCCCAGCAACAATTTCAGATGCAGATGCTGAACCATAATTTATTAAGACAACAATTGTATTACCATCTATTATATCACCTTTTCTTGCAAAGAATTTCCTACTTTCGTATTTTCTTTTACTTTTAGTTGAAACAATTTCTCCACTATCTATAAAAAAATCTGTAATTTTAATTGCCTGAGAAAGTAGTCCACCAGGATTATTTCTCAAATCTAAAATATAATTTTTAACATTTTCATTATTTTTAAACTCTTTAATTTTATCTCTAATTTGACCACTACTGTTTTCATTAAAAGAGGTAAGTCTTAAATAACCAGTCTGATTATCTAATATCTCAGATTTTACTGATGAAACTTTAATTTTTTCTCTAGTAATATTAAAAACTAATGCCTTTCGCTCACCCCTTCTTCTAACTGTTATTTCAATATCTGATCCAACAGGACCCCTCATGATATCAACTGCTTCACTTAAAGATTTACCTTGAACCTGAATATCATTAATTCTTACAATATAATCACCAGCTTTAACTCCTGCTTCAGCTGCAGGTGAGTCGTCCATAGGAGTTATTACTTTTATAACTCCAGCTTCCATACTCACTTCAATTCCAAGTCCTCCGAATTCACCACTCGTTTCCGTTTGCATACTTTGATAAGATTCTGGTGACATATAAGCAGAATAAGGATCTAAAGATTGAAGTACACCATTGATTGCAGCATCCATTGCATCACTTTGGTTCACCTCATCAACAAATTCTTTATTAATTTTGTCTAAGACTTCTGAAAAAACATCTATTTTTTTATAGATATCATTCTCTTCTGATGCGCTAACAATATTATTAACGAAAAAAAAAATAAATAATAATGAAAAATATATTTTAAGTTTTTTCATTATATGATTACTTTTTCTTTAGGAATTAATTCAGACCATATTTTTTCTAATTCATAAAATTTTCTTTTTTCAGGATTGAAAATATGAATAATAAGATCTATCCCATCTACAAGTTTCCAATCACTACTTTCTCTTCCTTCAATTTTACAATTACTTACACCATTTTTTTTCAAGTATTCATATACTTGCTCTGATAAAGCTTGGATATGTCTTGAAGACGTTCCGCTAGCTATTATCATTTGATCAGCTATTGATGATTTTCCATCTAAATCTATTGAAACAATATCTAGGGCTTTATTTGCATCTAAGAGATTTACCACATCTTTGTGAAGAGAAGAGATTTTGTCCATTAATTAATAAAAGAGTATCAAATTTTTCTTAATTTAGAAGATGAAATATTGACCTTATTAAATTTTATAAATTTTAAGCTTTTCTTATTATATTTTTTAAAGCTTCTAGAACTTAATGATTTAGCCTTATATCTGTCTCTATCAAATACTAGAATGTTACAAATAGATGAAATTAAATCAGAATTCTTCCATTTGTGAAAATTAATCAAACTATCTGCTCCCATTATAAAATAAATATCAGTCTTTTTATTATTTTTTTTTATATACTTTATCAGGTCAATTGTTCTATTTGATTTAATTTTATCCTCAAAATATTTAACTTTTATAAATAGATTTTTTTGAGCAATTTTTTTTGCTAAATTAATTCTTTTATTTAAACTTAAACTACTTTTTCCTTTAAATGGATTTTTTTTGGTTACCGCCCAAATAATTTTATCAATATCAAATCTTTTTTTTGCCTCTTTAGAGATACTTAAATGTCCTTTATGTGCTGGATCAAAAGTCCCACCAAGAATACCAATTTTTTTTTTATTTCCTCGTTTGTCCAGATCCATATATTTCATATTTGTAACTAACTAGCTGGTTTAGTCCAACAGGACCTCTTGGTGGAAGTTTATTTGTTGAAATTCCAACCTCACCTCCAAAACCAAATTCTCCTCCATCAGCATACTGTGTTGAAGAATTGTGAATAGCGATTGAACTTTTAACATTTTTCATGAAAAATTTTGCAGAAATTTTATTATTTGTAATTATGGCATCAGTATGCATTGTTCCGTATTTATTAATATGATTTACTGCATCATTAATATTGTTTACTAATTTTACAGATATTTTTGCAGATAAATGTTCTTTCGACCATGTTTTATTATTTGCTAATTTTGAATTCCCGTTAAACAATTTAGAAATTTTTCTATCAGCATAAATATAACAACCTCTTTCAGTGAGTTCATATAATATCTCATTTACATTTTTAGATTTATTTTTATGTATTAAGAGTGTCTCAGTAGCTCCACAAATGCTAGTATTGCGCAACTTAGCATTGATTAATATTTTCTTTGCCATCTTTAGATTAGCATCTTTATCAATATATGTATGACACATGCCTTCAAGGTGACCAATTACAGGAACAGAGGATAAATCTTGAACTTTTTTTACAAGACTTTTTCCACCCCTTGGAATAATAACATCTATATATTTTGACATTTTTGACAGCATGTAGTCGACCAGTTTTCTATTTTTATTCTCTATAAACTGAACAAAATTCTTATTAATTTTATTTTTTTCTAAAGATTTTCTAAAAAGATTAGCTAAAATTTTATTACTAAAGTAAGCCTCAGATCCTCCTCTTAATATTACACAGTTTCCAGATTTAAAACAAAGTGTGGATACATCTGAAGTAACATTTGGTCTACTTTCATAAATTACACCAATAATACCAATTGGAATTGATACCTTCTTTAGTTTTAAGCCGTTTGGTCTTTTCCAGGTTTCTATATCAACATCTACTGGATCCTTAAATTTTGAAATAGTTTTTATTGACTTAATAATTGCTCTTATTTTATCATTATTAAGAGCAAGTCTTTTAATTAAATTATCTTTAAGTTTTTTAGATTTGGCAATTTTTATATCTTTTGCGTTTTCGACCAAAATTTTATTTTGGTTTTTTAAAATGAGTTGAATGTAATAATTTAATACTTTATTTTTTCTTTTATTACTTATTTTGTTTTGAAAAGCAATTTTTGCATTTGAACCAATTTTTTCTAAAGTTTTACTCATTTAATTAATACCATATCATCTTTATGAATAACTTCTGATTTTGAAACATAACCTAAAATATCATTTATTTTATTAGAGTGTTTACCTTTAATTTTCAAAATTTCTTCTGAAGAGAAACTGCTTAATCCTCTGGCAAATTCGGTCATATTATTGTTTAGGATTTTGATATGATCACCTTTGCTAAAACTACCTTGAACATCCTTAATCCCTGCAGCTAATAAACTTTTCCCATTATTTAAAGCGGATAACGCACCCTCATCAATAACTATTTTTCCCTTTGGAGAAACTGAACTTATAATCCATTTTTTTCTCGCATCTAATTTTGAGATTTTAGGTAAAAACCAAGTACATATATTTTTAGTTAAAATTTTTTGAATTGGTCTATTTATTAAGCCATTAGCAATCGCCATATGACACCCTGAGAATTGACAAATTTTAGCAGCATCAATCTTCGTTTTCATTCCACCAGACCCAAATTCTCCAGTTTTATTTGTTGCTAACTTTTCTACATTTTGATCAATATTTTTTATTTCTCGAATTAATTTAGCTTTTTTATCTAATTTTGGATCTTTAGAGTAAAGACCATTTACGTCAGATAATAAAATTAAACAATCTGCACTTGATATTTGTGCAACCCTAGATGCTAGTCTATCATTATCTCCATACTTAATCTCAGAAGTGGCTATACTATCATTTTCATTTACTATTGGAATAAAACCAAGACTAAATAAATTCTCAAAAGTTCTTTTTGCATTAATAGCCCTTCTCCTTTTTTCTGTATCCTCAAGTGTTAGCAAAATTTGAGAAAGATTGATTTTTGACTTATTAAAAGTTTTTTTAAAAAGATTCATTAACTCAATTTGGCCAATTGATGCTACTGCCTGACTTTTATCAAGTTTCAATTTTTTTTTACTTAATTTTAATTTTTTACATCCCAAAGCAATCGCTCCTGAACTAACCAAAATTATATTTTTTTTTAATTTTTTTAAATGTTGAATATCTTTTGCAAATTCTAACAACCATTTTTCTCTGATAATTTTTTTGTCATTAATCAATAAAGATGATCCAATTTTTATAACGACAGTCTTTGAGTCCTTAAGATACATAATTAAGCAATGTTGATTTAATATCAGATACTGATTTTTTATCGAGTGTTGATGTTGTAAAAGCGGATTTCTTGATAATTTTTTCAAAATCTTTTATTTTTTTTTTTATTTCGTTCTCATCAATTAGGTCTATTTTGTTAAACACTATTATTTCCTGCTTTTTTAATAGCTCTGAACTATATTTACCCATTTCATCCCTTACTTGAAGATATGAGTTAATTAAATCATTTTCTGATATATCAATTAGATGCAAAAGTGCTTTGCATCTTTCAATATGTTTTAAAAATTTAATCCCTAATCCTGTTCCTTGATGTGCTCCTTCAATTAATCCTGGAATATCTGCTAAAGTTATCTCTTTATCGTCATACATTGCGACACCAAGATTTGGATTTATAGTGGTGAATTTATAATTTGCAATTTTAGGAGTAGCACTTGTTAATGATGCTAATAAGCTAGATTTTCCTGCATTCGGTAATCCAATGATTCCTATATCAGCAATTGTCTTAAGTTGTAAATATATCCAAAATTCCTCACCAACTGCACCTTTGGTAAATTTCTTTGGAGCTCTGTTTGTTGATGATTTAAACCTTGTGTTACCAAAACCTCCTTTGCCACCTATAGCTGCAACAAATTTTTCATTTTCCTTCTTGAAATCAAATATCAGAGTTTTATTATCTTCCTCAAATACTTGTGTTCCAATCGGTACTTTTAAATATAAATCTTCTCCTCCTCTTCCTGTTTTATTTTTCCCACTCCCATCTCTGCCTCGCTCAGCTTTAAAATGCTGTTGATATCTAAAATCAATCAGTGTGTTTAAATTTCTCTCTGACACAAGAATAATAGAACCACCTTTTCCTCCATCACCTCCATCAGGTCCTCCAAATTCAATAAATTTTTCTCTTCTAAAGCTAGGAGAACCAGATCCACCGTCTCCAGCTTTTATAAATATCTTAACTTGATCTAGAAATTTCATGATTTTACAGAATTAATTAGCTGTTTACTAATTAGGCTTTACTGATACGTAAGTTCTGTCTGATTTACTTTTTTTAAAAACAACTTTTCCTTTAACAACAGAAAAAATTGAGTGGTCTTTACCCATTCCAACATTTTCCCCAGGGAAAATTTTAGTGCCTCTTTGTCTTACAATAATATTTCCAGGTATCACTAATTCACCACCATATTTTTTTACTCCTAGTCTTCGGCCTGCACTATCTCTTCCGTTTCTAGATGATCCACCTGCTTTTTTTGTTGCCATAAATTACCTATTTATTTTGAAGCTTCAGTTTTTTCTTCCTTAGCTTCTTTAACTACAACTTCGTTTTTTTTCATTTTTTCAGCCTCTGATAAAACTTTACCATCTTTTGAAAAAATTTTGTTAATTCTTATTAGTGAATATTGTTGTCTGTGTCCGTTTTTACGTCTTGAATTTTTTCTTCTTCTTTTTTTAAAAATTAGAACAGTTCTTTCTTTGCTATTTTTTAATAATTCAGCTTCAACTTTAGCACCATCTAAAGTTGGCGCACCTAATTCAATGCTCTTATCATCTCCATAGGCTAAAATTTCATTAAATTCTACTTTAGTTTTCGGATTTGAATCAGCTAATTTTTCAATTTTAATAATTTCACCAGCAGAGACTTTGTACTGTTTTCCACCTGTTTGTATAACTGCGTATGACATTAATAATCCTAGTTTTTAATTATCAGCAATATAGTCAGGGGCTTATTTTAGTCAAGCTGAATAAGCTAGAAATTATCCTTTAAATCTCTCAATTTTGAAAAATTTTTAACATTTTTTGATCTTAAAAAAATATTGGTTTGTAGCTCTTCTTCAAGTGTCGATGGAATAGTTGGCTGACCTTTGGCCAGTCGATTTTTTATAAACTCAATTTTCGAAATTAAAGCTTTATTTTCTGGATCGTGTTTTAGGCAAAAATCTGAATTTTTTAATGTATATTCATGTCCACAATAAATTTCTGTCTTAATTGGCAAATTCTTTAACAACTGCAAAGAATTAAACATCTGTTCATGAGTGCCCTCAAACACTCTTCCGCAACCTAATGAAAATAACGTATCTCCAGAAAATAATGCATTTTCATTAAAAAAATAGAAACATATATGGCCTAAAGTATGACCTGGAATATGAAAAACTTTTGCTTCGAATATCCCATCTTTCCAAGTTTCATCATTTTTTAAAAATATATCTATTTCAGGTATTCTATGTTTATCCTCATTAAAACCTATAACCTTAGCATTATATAATTTCTTGAGCTCCTTATTGCCTCCAACGTGATCATAATGATGGTGAGTATTCATTATGAATCTTAATTTTAGATTAAGACTTTCAATTTTATTTATAATAGGCTCTGCTTCACTAGGATCAATTACAATAGTAGACTTTGTTAACTCATCAATTAACAAATATGAAAAATTATCTTCTAAACATTTTACAATTTCTATTTTCATTTTACTTTTCTAATAAAAAAATTCCTAATTCAGATATTAGGTTTTTATATTTTAGATTTGAATTTGTAATATTTGAAATTTTCTCTCCATTTAAAGAAATTGATTTATAAATATTAACTCTTTTGTTTTTACAAAAATTATAAAAGTCTTGAATTGTACACATATGTAGGTTGGGAGTATTATACCATTGATAAGGTAAATTCTTTGTAACTGGCATTTCTCCTTTTAATAGCAAATCTAATCTAACTTTCCAATGTCCAAAATTTGGAATTGTAACAATTACCTTTTTTCCAACTCTTAATAAATTTTCAATAACAATTTCTGGGCTCATAAATGCTTGAAGAGTTTGACTTAATATTACGTAATCAAATGATAAATCTGGAAATTGCTTTAAATCATTCTCTGCATCACCTTCAATAACAGCTAAACCTTTAGATAAGCATTTTTTTACTTTTTCTTTAGAAATTTCAAGTCCTCTAACATCTACCACTTTATTTTTTAATAGATATTCCATTAAAATTCCATCACCACATCCAACGTCCAAGACTCTTGATTTTTTCTCAATAAACTTAGAAATAACTTTAAATTCTTTTTTCATTGATATTAGAATAAGTTGTATTTAAATAATTTTTAATAGTGCCTAAAAAATCTGGTACGTCTAATAGAAATGAATCGTGGCCTTTGTCAGTTTTAATTTCTACAAAACCAACATCAGCACCAATTGCATTAAGTGCTATTACAAT
The DNA here is from genome assembly GCA_902570545.1 of uncultured Pelagibacteraceae bacterium. Next base: position 53,501 of record CACFYO010000001.1, read on the forward strand.
ATCTTTATTCTCAGATGTTGGATATAACCAATCAGAAGTAAAGGAAATGATGAAAAATTTTGTTTTGGTATCTTTAAATGCTTTGGAAAGGTTTCCTCCATATTGTTTAGTTAAATCAAAATAATCCATCGCTCTAGTGATATACAAATAACTATTTGCATCGAATCTATCTACAAACACAGAACCTTGATATCTTAAATAACTCTCAATTTGAAAGTCAGCATCAAATCCAAATTTTAAATCAGATCTTTCTTGAAGATTCCTTCCAAACTTTTCTTGTAAACCTTGTTTTGATAAATACGTGATATGAGCAGCCATCCTAGCAACAGCCAAACCTTTATCTGGATTTGTTGATTTTTCATCATACAATCCTTCTTTCCAATTGCTATCAGACATTATTGCTTGTCTTCCAAGTTCATTAAAAGCAATATTTTGAGCTGAATGACTAGCCGTACAAGCAATTGGTAAAGCTACTTTAGCCTTATTAGGAAAGTTTGATACGAATTGTAAAACTTGCATTCCACCCATAGAGCCGCCAGCAACTGCAAATAATTTTTCTATTTTTAAGTAATCTAATAGATTGTATTGAGCGTTAACCATATCGTTAATTGTAATGACAGGAAAATTTGTACCTATAGGTTTATTGGTCAAAGGATCAATAGTTCCTGGTCCGTAGGATCCCATACATCCACCAATAACATTTGCACAGATAACAAAAAATTTATCAGTATCGAATGACTTACCTGGACCAACTGCATAGTTCCACCAACCCTCTTTTTTTGTAATTGGATTGATGCCTGAAGCATACTGGTCACCAGTTAGCGCATGAAAAATTAATATAGCATTATCTTTTTTCTCATTAAGATTTCCGTAGGTCTCATAAGCTAATGGAAAGCTCGATATTTCTTTGCCACAATCAAGCTTAAGAGTTTTCTCAATAATTATATTTTTCGTTTTATTTAAATTGCTCATAAAAAATTTACTGAAATGAATTGTGAGAAAAAAAACTTATTTAGCAGGTTTTTTAAAGCGCTCGCAATTCAGTTAAATCAGCGCAAAAAGCTTTTATAAGATAGCTTTTTAGATGTCAATTTTTTTAGAATTATTGATTGTATTATCTAATTATCTGACTATTTATTAATAAAACTAAGCATCATGAATACTCCATTATTTAGAAAATTAAACCTAGAGGCCTACAAGCCTGGAAGATCCTTCTTAAATAAAAAAAAAAGTATTATAAAACTATCAGCTAATGAATCAGCCCTAGGCATGAGTAAAAATGCTAATAAAGCAATAATAAAATCCAAAAATAATATATCAAAGTATCCAGATGGAAAATTTAAGGAATTAAGATCCACAATTGCAAAAAAATATAATTGCAAGCAAAATCAGATTATCTGTGGATCTGGATCTGACGAAATTATTCAAATGCTATGTCAATTATTTTTAAACAAAGGAGATGAAGTAGTCGTGCCAGAGTACAGTTTTTTAATGTACAGAATTTATGCAAAAATAGTAGGAGCAAAAGTTATATTTTCTAAAGAAAAAAATTTTAAAGTATCAAATGATGAAATAATAAAAAAAATAACTAAAAGAACTAAGATTGTATTTATAGCCAATCCAAATAATCCTACAGGTACATATATTTCTAAAAATCAACTATTAGATCTAAGGAAGCGATTAAATAAAAAAATTTTAATGGTAGTCGATGATGCATATTTTGAATATATGTTAAATAAAGATTATAGATCAGGCCTGGAACTTTTTAAAAATCAAAACAATGTATTTATATTAAGAACTTTTTCAAAAATTTATGGTCTTGCATCTCTAAGAGTTGGATGGGGTTATGGAAGTAAAAAAATTGTAGATGCTTTATATAAAATTAAACCACCATTTAATGTAAATAAAATAGCACAGAAATGTGCAGTTGAATCTCTTAAAGATAAAAGTTTTATAAAAAAATCTGTAAAACATAATTTAGATTGGGCTAAAAAAATAAAAAAAATAATGAATTCTTATAGTATTCAAACAAATGAAATTGGACCAAATTTTTTTCTTTTAGATTTTAAACGTTGTAAATTAAATGCAAGCTTTGTTGAGAGAAATCTTGAAAAATCAGGAATTATTCTTAGAGAGATGAATTCGTATGGTATTAAAAATTGTTTAAGGCTCACAATTGGAAATGTGAAAGAAAATATACTTTTAATTAAACACATAAAAAAAATTTTTAAAAATGTTTAAAAATATATTAATCGTTGGTTGTGGATTAATTGGATCTTCAATTTTAAGAGCATCTATAAATAAAAAAACTTCTAAAAACTTTTTTGTTTTCGAAAAATCAGAAAAAAATATTAGAGAAATCAAAAAAATAAATAAAAAAATAATTATTTTAAAGAAATTAGATAATAAAATTTCAGATATTGATCTTGTTATACTTGCTACTCCTATGAGTCAGTATAAAAGAGTTATCCCCTATTTAAATAAGTATTTAAGTAAAAAATCTTTAATTACCGATGTAGGCTCTACAAAGGAAAATATTAAAAAATTAAAAAAGAAGAGCATTTCAAAGTCACTTGACTGGATTATGAGTCATCCGATATCTGGATCAGAGGTAAGTGGACCAAAGCATGGAAGTAAAAGTCTATTTATTAATAAATGGTGTATAGTTTTTAGTGACAAAAACAAAGTTAAACAGAAAAAATTGGTTAATTTTTGGAAAAAGATTGGTTCTAAAGTAATAATTATGGATGAGAAAGTTCACGATAAGATATTTTCAATTACAAGTCATTTACCTCACTTAATAGCTTACAATTTAATCAAGACCGCCCAAGATTTTCAAAAAACTCAAAAAAAAGATATAATTAAATTTAGTGCAGGAGGGTTAAGAGATTTTTCAAGGATAGCTGCATCAAACGAAATAATGTGGAGAGATATTTTTTTTAATAACAAAAAAAATGTTGTTAGTGCAATAAACTTATTTATCAAAAATTTAAAATCTTTTAAAAAAAATATTGAAAATTTGGATGACAATACATTGAGAAAAAAATTAGTTAATTCAAAAAAAGTAAGACAGCAAATATTGAATTTAAAACAAGATATAGCGAAGCCAGATTTTGGAAGAGATCAAAACTAAATCGATATAATTTTAATCACTTTTAAATTTGTAGTTTTTTCAATTAATTTAATGGTTTTTATTATTGGCATTATTATTACTTTTTTTCTTGGACCATATGCATGAATTAATTCTTTTGTATTTAAACAAACTGCAACATGTCCTTTCCAAAAAATAATATCTCCTTTCTTAAAAACTTTTTTATTCCTAACACCTTTTTTGATTTTAACTTGATCTTTTGTATCTCTAGGAAAGAACTTATGGTTATATTTATAAAAAATTTGGAGTAATGCCGAACAATCAATACCATCAAAAGTTTTGCCACCCCATTTATATTTAATATTCAAAAAAAGTTTAAATATTTTACTAAAATTATAATTTCTTTTACATAATTTTTGTAATTCATTAAATTTAATCCATTTATTATTTTCAAACATTACAAAGTTATTTTTTTTATTTATAATCTGAATTTCAGATGAAAATGGAAGGTATTTGTTTGTCAAAAATTTAATATTGTTTGTTGGTTTATTATAAATCTTTGATTTTAATATACTGACTTTGTGAGTTTTGTTTAAAACTTTATTAAATTTTTTGATTTTTATAAAACCTAAGTAATTGTCAAAATCAGTTCTGATCTTAAAAAAATCTTTCTTTTTTCCAATTATCCTAAATTTTTCACCGTAAATTAATTGTGTACTTATATTTGATTTCTTTGAGGCCAGCTCATAAACATTTAAATAGGAATTCTTACAGAAGTATCTATTTTGCACCAATTTTAACTTTATTCCTTATAAACCAAAGACAAATTAGTGATGGTATCACCATTACAGTTGTTATTATAAAAAATGTACCCCAGTCTCCATTTAGCCAATCTACTAGTGCACCTGATGAAGAGGCAAGGGTAGTTCTTCCAGCAGTTCCAATGGATGCTAATAATGCATATTGGGTTGCCGTGTAAGTCCTATCTACTAATAAAGAAATAAAAGCAACAAATGCAACTGTTGCAAATGCAGCTGTTATATCATCAGCTACCACAGCTATTGCAAATAATAATTCTGATTTACCTGTCCAGGCCAATAATGCAAAAAGTAAATTAGTTACAGCCATCAAACCTCCAGCAAAAAACATAGTTTTGACTGTTCCAGCTCTCATCGCCATTACACCGCCTATTATAGTAAAAACTACGGTTGTTATCCATCCTAATCCTTTAGAATAAATTGCTATTTGTCCTTTTGAAAACCCAATTTCTTTATAAAAAACAATAGACATACGTCCTAAAAATGCTTCACCTATTTTAAATAAAAACACAAATCCTAATATCCCAACTGCAATTGCAAAACCATTTTTCTTGAAAAAACTTATTATTGGTCCACCAATAGTTCCTGAAATGTAAGCAATAAAATTTGTTAAAACATTATTTGATCCAAGCTTGTTTATAATTATTTGATCTGTTTCTTTTTGATTATTTTGTCTGTTATTATCAATTGGTTCATGAACAAACATCAAACAAATATTCATTAAAATAATTAAAACACCTAAAACCAAAAAGGTAGCTTGCCAATAATCTGCTACTCCCATATTTTGAAAAAATTCAGCAGTAAATAATGCTACAACGCCTCCTAGTTTATAACCAGTCCACCAACCAACTACTGCCATAGCTGCACCTGCTGCCATGGATTTCCCCTCTTTTGCATCAATTTGTTCAATTCTCAACGCATCAACTGTTATATCTTGGGTTGCAGAAGCTATTGCAATTATTAATCCAACACTAATCAAAAGTGCTAAATTTTGTGTAGGATTTATAAAACTCCAAACTATCAAGCTGAGTAAAATAATTATTTGCATTAAGACGATCCAACCTCGTCTATGTCCTAATTTTTTTGTCAAAAGTGGAATTTGTATTCTATCAATTATTGGAGCCCATAAATAATTAAAAGCATAAACTCCAAATATTAATCCTGCCCAACCAATTGTTGATCTACTTAATCCCTCTTCCTTGAGCCAAAGACTTAAACTACTTGCAATTAATACCCATGGAAACCCACTTATTGCCCCTAGAAGCAATATTCTTAACATCCTTATATCTTTATAAACTAATATTGAGTCAACCCAGCTTTGTTTTGTTTCAGACATTAATATTTTCTCCAAAATGATGGAATAAACAATACTAATACAGCAAACAACTCTAATCTACCTAAAATCATCGCTAAGCTTAAAATCCATTTTGAGAAATCAGATAAATTAGAAAAATTACCATTTGGACCAATAATATCACCTAAACCAGGTCCTACATTTGATATTGATGTTGCGGCTGCAGATATTGAAGTTGTTAAATCTAAACCACTTGTTGATAAAAGAGCAGTTATAATAAAAAAAATTACGATATATAAAAATATGAAGGAAATAATTGATGCTAAAAACTTTTCATCAATATTATTATTTTCATATTTTATTTTAAATATACCTCTTGGATAAATTATTTTCTTAAGTTGAACAGAGATAAACTGAAATAAAATTTGCACCCTAAATATTTTAATCCCACAAGCTGTTGAGCCTGCACATCCACCGATAAACATAAGAATAAGAAAATAAATTAATGGGAATTGACCCCAATCACTAAAGTTTTGAGTTACATAACCGGTTCCAGTTAAAATCGATATTACATTAAATGCAACTGACCTAATACTGGTATCAAATAAACTTTGATTTTTAGTAAGTAGATACAGATACATTAAAAGAATTGAAAAAAGAACAATTTTTATAAAGGTTTTAATTTGTGTATCGTTAAAAAATATTTTTTTGTCTCCATTTAAATATTTGATATAGGCAATAAATGGAATACTTCCTAAAATTATAAACACAATTGATGTAAATTCAATTAGTGAACTATCAAAATAGCCAATAGATTCATTATAATTTGAGAAACCCCCTGTTGCAATTGTTGTCATTGAGTGAACAACACTGTCAAAAAAGTTCATACCAAATATTTTATAAAATAATGCACATATAAAAGTTAATCCGGAGTATACTAAGATTAATCTCAACGCTATCTCTTTTGATCTAGGTAAAATTTTTTCTGGAGTATCGCTCGTGGATATAATAAACAATTGCATTCCACCAATATTCATAAGTGGCATTAAAGTAATTGCCATTACAATGATACCAATTCCACCTAACCATTGAAGCATTCCCCTCCAAAGTAAGATACTTTTAGGTGTTTCATTTAAATTGGTAATTATGGTTGATCCAGTTGTAGTAATACCTGACATGCTCTCAAAAAAAGCGTCTGTAGCACCTAAATTTATCTCAGAAAATATAAATGGAAGTGAACCAAAAATCGCAATACTCAACCATGATAAAGCTGTTAACAGAAAAGCCTGAGGTAAGCTAATTTTTTTATCATGATCTAAATTTGATAGCAAAAAGAGGATTCCAAATATAACAGTTACAATTCCAGAACTTATAAAACCAGAGTCAAATTCATCATAAAAAAACTGCGTTAAAATTGGCGCAATCATCGATAAACCTAAAATAATTTGTAAAATTCCTAGGGTAAAAAAAACTGTTTTATAATTGGACATTTTGATTGGACATTATTTTATGGTAAATAAATTTCAACTCTATAAGAATTATTAAAAACGTTATTTTATAGGCTGTTTAATTAAAAGTGATAGATAAAACTAACATTGATAAAACAAACGCTTGGCCCTTTGTTGAAGCTAAAAAGCTTCTTAGAGATAGAAAAAAAAATATTGAAAACAAAGGAAAAATTATTCTGCAAACAGGATATGGCCCCAGTGGTTTACCTCACATTGGTACTTTTGGTGAAGTAGCAAGAACCTCAATGATAGTTAATGCCTTAAATCATTTAACTGATCTCCCTAAAGAAATAATTACTTTTTCTGACGATATGGATGGACTAAGGAAAGTGCCCGAAAATATTCCTAATTCTGAAAAACTAACACAAAATCTTCATAAACCTTTAACTCAAGTTCCAGATCCTTTTGGAAAATTTAATAGTTTTGGGGAGCACAACAATGAAATGTTAAAAAACTTTCTAAATAAATTTAATTTTAAATATAATTTTAAAAGTTCAACTCTTTTATATAAATCTGGTTCTTTTAATGATCCATTAAAATTAATTTTAGAAAATTATGAAGGAATAATGAATATAGTTATTCCCACGCTTGGTAAAGAAAGACAAAAAACATATTCTCCATTTTTACCAATATGTCCAGATACAGGGGTTGTCTTAGAGATACCAGTCTTGGAACTAGATACCAAAAATTCAAAAATAATTTTTGACAATAAAGGTAAAAAATTAGAACAAAGTATTTTAGATGGCAATTGCAAATTACAATGGAAAGTAGATTGGGCAATGAGATGGTATGCTCTCGATGTAGATTTTGAAATGTATGGGAAAGATTTGATTGAGAGTGCAATTTTATCTACAAAAATCATAAAATTATTAGGTAAGTCAAATCCATCTGGCTTTGCATATGAGTTATTTTTAGACGAAAAGGGTGAAAAAATATCTAAATCAAAAGGAAATGGTATTACCATTGATCAATGGTTAGAGTATGCTTCACCTGAAAGTCTCTCCTTGTATATGTACCAAAATCCAAAAAGAGCAAAAAAACTTTATAGAGAAGTAGTACCAAAGGCTGTCGATGAATATCTTGATTTTATTGAAAAAGGTAAAACGCAAAATGAACTTCAAAAACTAATGAACCCTGTTTGGCATGTTCATAATTCAGAGATACCAGAGGAAAATTCAATTATGTCTTTCTCAATGCTATTAAATTTAGTTGAGACCAGCAATGCTGATAATAAAGAATTACTTTGGAAGTTTGTTAAGAAATATAAGAAAGATATTAATGAGGATATGCATCCAATTTTTGACAATTTAATATCTTATGCAATTAAATATTTTAATGACGCTATAAAATCTAAAAAGATCTATAAAAAACCAAATGAAAGTGAAAAAATTGCTTTAGATGCTTTAGTAAACTCTTTAGATAATTGCGATGACGCAATGAAACCAGAGGACATTCAGACTACAATTTATACAGTCGGCAAAGAAAATGGATATAAAGAAAATTTGCGTGATTGGTTTAAGTTAATATATGAGGTAGTTTTTGGGGTAGAAAATGGACCGCGATTTGGTTTTTTTATAAGCTTTTTTGGAGTTCAAGAAACCAAAGAATTAATAAAAAGTAAATTAGAAAATGTTTAATATTTTAAGACCATTAATTTTTAAATTTAGCCCTGAAGTAGCTCACTCTTTAGCAATAAAAGCACTAAAGTTAAATAATATTCCTTACACAAAACCTAAAGATAATCATATTTTAGAAACAACTTTTTGTGAAAAAAAATTATCTTCACCAATTGGTGTTGCTGCTGGTTTTGATAAAAATGCTGAGGTATACAATCCACTGTTTAATCTTGGATTTGGTTTTGTTGAAGTAGGGACAATTACTCCAAAGCCTCAATTTGGTAACCCTAAACCAAGAGTTTTTAGACTTGAAGAGGATGAAGCTCTTATAAATAGATTAGGTTTTAACAACTCTGGGTCAGAACAAATTAGTCAAACAATTAAGGAAAATAATAAAAAGGGTTTTTTAGGAATAAATATTGGACCAAATAAAGACTCTACTAATAGAATCGATGATTATTTAATTTGTTTTCGTAAATTTTATAATTTAGCTGATTATATAACTATAAACATTTCCTCACCAAATACAGAAAATTTAAGAGACTTTCATAAACAGGATGAATTAAATTCATTGATTGACAAACTAAAAAATGAAAAAAAAGAATTGAATTCAAACATTCCATTAGCAATAAAAGTTTCACCTGATCTTAATGACGATCAAATTAATGAAGTATCTAAGATCATTTTGGAACAAGAAATAGGAATTATTATTGTTTCCAATACTACTGACAAGAATAGAGAAAATTTAAAAAATATAAATAAATTAGAAAAGGGTGGACTGTCAGGCAAACCAATTAAAAAGATTTCAAACGAGGCAATTTCTAAATTTTATAAAATTCTAAACGATAAAACAAAAATAATAGGAGTGGGAGGTATTAGTAATGGACAAGATGCTTTTGAAAAAATTATTTCTGGCGCAACACTCGTTCAATTATATACTGGAATAGTTTATAGAGGTCCTCGTATAGCTTCAAAAATAAGTAAAGAATTAATTGATTTATTAAAAAATAAGGGTTTTAAAAATGTTTCAGAGGCTATTGGAACTAAAAATTAATCTTGACGCGATAAGATTCAGATCCTATACAGGCTCATAATTTATGTCAAAAAAATGCGAACTTACTGGAAAAATCCCACTCAAGGGTCATAACGTTAGTCATGCTAACAATAAGACTAAAAGAAGATTTCTTCCAAATCTAAAAAAAGTTAAGTTTAAAAGTGAGTTACTTAAGAGAAGTTTAAGATTAACCGTCTCAAATGCCGGTGTTAGATCAGTAGATAAAAAAGGCAGTTTTGACCAATTTCTTATTTCAGCTAAGTCTAGAGATTTATCATTAAGACTAAAAAAATTAAAAAAATCCTTAGTAAGTAAATCAGCATAATGAATAGAGTATTTTTAACACTCTCATTTTTAATGGGATTGGTAGTCTTAGCATCTAATTATTTAGTCCAATTTCCAATTCAATATTATGGTCTTCAAGAAATTCTTACATATGGAGCATTCAGTTATCCAGTAGCTTTTTTAATAACTGATCTAGCAAATAGATCATTTGGTAAATTAGTTGCTAGAAAAATTGTATATATAGGATTTACAATAGGTATTTTGTCTACACTAATTTTCTCAACAAATTTTGCAGATTTAATCTCAGTAAGAATAGCAATTGGTTCGGGAACAGCATTTATTATTGCTCAATTACTGGATGTACAAATATTTGATCAATTAAGACAAAAAAAATGGTTTATTGCGCCACTTGCCTCTTCATTAATTGGTTCTACCGTTGATACATTTTTATTCTTTTCGATTTCATTTTATGGAACAGGAATACCTTGGGTGACACTTTCTCTAGGAGATTTAACGGTGAAGATTTTTGTAGCTTTGGTAATGTTGATACCTTTTAGATTATTATTAGGCACTTTAAAAGCTGCTTAATTCAAATTTTTGGCTCTTGTTGTGTCATGCAATGAATTGCGCCAAAACCCCAAATTAAATCACTACAATCAATAGCAATAATTTTTCTATTTTTAAAAAATTTTCTAAAAATTTTTAAAACTTTTTTGTCTTCTTTCACTTTGAATACTGGAACCAAAACTGTTTTGTTACTTATGAAAAAATTTAAATAGCTCGCTGGAACACGAGTTTTGTCTATGATAACTGGACTTGGCATAGGGATTTTTATAATTTTAAATTTTTTCC
>CACFYO010000002.1 GCA_902570545.1 uncultured Pelagibacteraceae bacterium
AATGGGATTTAAGACTGTATGAGACTGTCTGAGACTATAAAATTACTCTATCCTATGTTTTTTAAGTCCTTCGTGTCTACCAATTTCACCACGAGGGCTCCTAGAGTTTGCATTGTTATATCTGTCTTTTGTTTTAACACAACTTCTTTTGAGTGTTCAAGAATTATCGTTGTCTAACTGGTGGCTAACTTTTTTTAAAAAATTATACTAATTTAATCTAATATTTTACTACTTTACCCCACAGGGATTGAGATGGTCCATACCCTATTCGAGCATCTTCCATTTTGAGAACTCTACTATGATCAACCATCATATTTATACCAGGACCATAGATATCGATATATTTTGATAATACATCTTGATCATCAGCTTCAACCATAAACTGATTCAATTCAAGTGGACTAATGATTTTATCAATTACATTCCATCTATAATCTTTCTTATCAAGGTTTTCTGTCAAACCTTCTGATTCTAGTAATATTTTCCAAGATCCAGCCTCAATAAATCTTTTAGATTGCATTTTAATTCGTTCTACAAATATTTCTTCCTCGATAACCTTGGAATGTGCAAACGCGACACCAACCTCATTAATAACTTTTATCCCTTTGCCTGTTGCATTTTCGATCAGTCTACACATCTCATCATCATCTAAAGAACGAGCTATTCTTGAAATTTCAATTATATCAATACCAAGATGAACAACAGTATCTAGATAATCATCTACCACTTCTTTCCCACCAGACAATGCAACGTCCATAATTGGGTTTCCTAATGCAACTTGAACACTATGTTTTTTGCAAGTTTCAATAAATCTTAAAAGAGATTTTTTGCTCATCATTGCACCTTGTTTCCCAGAAATCTTAAAGATATCAACAAGGTTTGCATATGCCTCTAGGTAATCATCAATACAATTTCCCACCATCACAGGTGCTCTTACATAATTTATACCCGTCTCACGAGGTTTTTCCTTTCTTTTTATGAAAGGTAATTTAGGAAATGTTACATCAGTCATTATAAATTCTATTTATTTAATTCAATTGCCCACCTAGCCACCAAGGTAAATCGATAAATAATCCTATCAAACCATTTGGAAACTGTAAAGTTAGCAAGGAGGATAACGACCAGAGTATTACCATCAATACAGCAGAAATACAAATTGATGACACATAAGCTTTTCTATTGTGAAATAATATAAATATATTTATAAAAATTGCTGCTGCAATTGGAAAACCAAATATAAAATTCATTAATAAGAAACCAATAAAACTAAAATAATAAAAAAGTTGATTATTAAAGTTCCCACTTATTTCAAAAATATTTGATCGAGCAAATTTCATAAATGTATTATTTAAAAATGATAAATTTTTTAAGTCAGCAATTTTTATGATAAGTATAAAAACTAAAAGCGATAAAGCTATTACACTTAGACTTATTGGAAACAAATTAGCTCGATAATCTAAACTACTTGTAAACCAAATCATAGATAAAGGTAGACAGAGTAATATGACTATATAATAAATTTGAGTAAGCTTACCTTTAATAAGATCAGATTTATAATTGCTATCAAACTTTTGTTTTGTCAAAAGAACTATAGTAGCAAGACACAAAATTATAAGAATTATTGAAACTGGACGGGATAAAAAACTTAAACCATATACTGCTTGAGTTTGATAGCTTAGCAGTTCAACTTTGCTTGATAAAAAGAAACCAATTAAAAGTGCCGGTCTAGACCAACCAAAGTTTTTAAAGGTAATACCAATTATACCAAATGATAATAGTCCAATAAAATCATACCAGTCCCTATTAATGTTAAATGTTGCAAAAAATATTAAACAAACCATTACAGGTGCAAGTATGTAATATGGAACTAAAGTGAATTTCGAAATTTGAGATGAAAAGCCCATACAAATCCCAGCACCTAAAATATTTGCAATAGCTAATGACCAAATCATAAGATAGGTAAGATCTAGGTTTGTAGTTACCATATCTAAACCAGGTTCAATTCCAATTAGAACAAAACCTCCAAGTAATAAAACCTTATTACCAGAACCAGGTATTCCAAAAATTAATGTTGGAATTAATGCTCCACCCTCTTTAGCATTATTAGCAGACTCAGGTGCTATAACGCCTCGGATATCACCTTTACCAAATTGAGAAGTATCTTTTGTTGTTTGTTTTAAGTGACTATATGCAATCCAATCAACGACTGTTCCTCCTAAACCTGGTAAAGCTCCAACAAGACAACCAAGAGTAGAACATCGTAAAACTAAAAACCAATTTTTTACAACATCTTTTAAACCTGTGAACCATCCTTTTTTGGTATTAAGTGATTTTGCAATTGAACCTTTAGCATCAAGAAGTCCGACAATTTCAGGAATTGCGAATAATCCAAGTCCAACAACAACAAGAGGAACACCTTCTAAAAGATATAATGTATTAAATGTGTATCTAGGATCTCCTGTAATTGGGGCTGTTCCAATTGATCCAATAATTAAACCTAAAAAACAAGAAGCAATACCTTTAAATAAATTGTCACCTGTAAGAGCTCCAACCATTAATAAAGCAAGAACTACTAAAAGGAACTGTTCTCCAAATCCAAAAGCCATTATTATTGGAATGGCGTAATAAATAGATATAGATAATATAAAAGCTCCAAAGATACCTCCAAGCAACGAAGCACTAAAGGCAGCACTTAACGCTCTTGCAGCCATGCCTTTTTTGGAAAGTGGAAAACCATCCATTACTGTTGCTTGAGATCCTGCAGTACCAGGTACTCCCATAAGGACAGCAGGAAAAGTATCAGAAGTTGTCGTAGGAGCTAAAACTCCAATCATCATTGCAAGAGCATGTGAAGGCTCCATTGTAAAAACGAAAGGTAAAACAAGGGCTAAACCTGATGTTCCACCCATACCTGGAAGAATACCAACAATTAAACCAAGTAAAGTACCTGCAAATAGAAATGCTAAATGAGTAGGCTCAAAAAGTTGTAAAAGTGCAGCTAATAATTGTTCCATAAAAAAAGCTGCTAGCTATTAGCTAGCAGCACTTTTTTTATTTGTTCTATTGAACTCTATATGTGAATTTATGTTTCTTTAGAGCTGCATTTAATTGCTTTTTAGTAGTATCAGAGAATACCGCAGCCTTTTTAATAATTTCACCAGCTTCTTCTCCTATGATTAATGGAAATGGTCCAAGAGCCTTTACAGCTTTAGCCTTAAACTCTGGGTCATTTGTCATTTTAATAGCTGCATCTCTGTATGCTTTTACTATTTCATCGGATGCATCTGCTGGAAGCATCATTGCTTTAGATGCTTGAGACCATGCAGCACCTATTGCATAGTATGCTTCTAGGTCATCACCCTCAAGTTTTTTACCATTTACTTTCTCATACATTTCAGGAAATGTAGGTGCATTTGGTGCCAAAGGATTTCTAGAAACTGAACCGTCAGCTCCAATAATTCCTAATGTCATTAAATCTACAACTTTTCCTTTTTCTATTTCAGGCTTAACTTTTTTTACGTAATTTGCTGCACCATGTGAACTTAGATGAATTTCACCTCTTAGGAATGCTTGATAACCTCCTGAAGATGAAAGACCAGGTATTGGTTTAGCTCCTTTGATACCAAGTTTCTCATAAATCCATATGTGAAATAAATCTGCAGATGCTGGAGTTTTCAATGCGTAGAGAACCAATTTTCTTTCTTTAATTTTTGATAGATCGTGAGGCTCAGCTAAATCTGAACGTGTGAACCAATGAGTATTTTGTGGTAGCAAAACTACCGGTCGATATTCACTAAGATTATATTTAACAAGTGGATTTCCAGTCGCAACATTAACTATAACTGAAGTTGAACATCCAAAAATAAAAGTTCCATCTGCTTTTGCATTTTTTTCAAAATAATTTGAACCTTTAATAGCTCCACCTCCTGGTATGTGCATGATTTGGACATCAGGATTTCCAGGTAAATATTTTTTTAAGAAAGGTTGAATAAATCTTGCAAATCTACTCGTACCACCACCTTCTTTAAATGGCACAACCCATGTAACTGTTTTGCCTGCGAAATTCACATCTGCATTTCCAATGGATACAAACGAGAATAACGACATTAATATTAATATTAGAATTTTACGCATAATTTCCCCCCTTGAGAATATTGTTAGAGATAGTATAACGTGTTCATTATGGGTCTTTCAACTAATTATATTTTTTTACATCCCAAGAAATATGAAAATGACGTATTTAGTTAGAAATATATCTATTTGACTAATATAAATGCAAAAAACATGTCTAAAACAAAAAATTCGATATCAAAAGTATTTGATTTAAATGCTATAGAACCCAAGCCCAGAACTAAATCACAACTATGGTTGAAAGATGTGGGTTTTGATGAAGGCCCTTGGTACCACGAAAGAATGGGACTTCGTGAATTAGAAGACTTTCTAGAGGTTGCAGGTAACAGGATTGACCATGTTAAAATTGCAACAATGCAAGTTCTAGGACATCCAAAGGATTGGTTAGAACGTAAAAATGATCTTTACAAAAAACACTCGATAGAGCCTTACTTGGATCATGGTTATTTTATAAAAGCTTTTAAAAAGGGAAAAGTAAATGAAGCAATTGATGTTGCGGCAGATTTAGGATTTTCTGCAATGGAATTCATGAATACATTTGGAGACATCCCTGAAAATCAAATTAAAGCTTGGTGCAATCATGCGATTAAAAATGGAATGAATATAATTTATGAACATCATCCAGAAAGTGGATGGGATAAAACAAAAAAAAATACTCCTGCAACATTAAAACAAATTGTTGAAAGTGCTGAACCTTTTTTTGAATATGGAGCATTTTCAATGCTTATTGATCATGAAGAAATTGAACTTCATGATAGTAAGTCAGATGTACTAACTGGAGTGCTAGAACATTTTGGTAAAAATAAGGTTGCATTTGAAGTTACTTCACCAAAGGAAGCTGAAGTGAGATGGTATTCAGATATACTTAATTATTTTGAACTTTTTGGTACAGATTGCAATTTAACTAATATTATGCCTAGCCAAGTAATGCTGATTGATCCATTAAGGTCTGGAGAGAGACCTGCTGAAATTTTATTTGATAAGTATCCAGAGTTAATTTCCGTGAAAGATAAATAAGTTAACTTTAGATAATTAAATTTACTATTTTATTGTGCCCAAAAAAAAAATTTTAATTTTTACAGATTTAGATGGTTCTCTATTAGATAAAGAAACTTTTAAATTTGATGTTATTAATGATTATTTTAAAGAACTGGTTAGAAACGGTATAATAATAATTCCAAACTCCAGTAAATCACAAGCTGAATTATTAGATTTTAATGAACAGAATAATTTAGATTTAAGTTTTATTGCAGAGAATGGATCATCTATTCATGGATTAAATAAAATTCACTATAATTTACCTGACAAAATAATAATAAGCAGAACAATAAATGAAATACGAAATGTATATGAAGAAAATATCAGCCTAGATTTTAAAAATAAAACTACTCACATTTTAGAATTAGAAATAGAAGTGCAGCAAAAAATCTTGGGGCTTCCATTAGATAAAATTAAGCTAGCAATTAAGAGAGACCATTCATTACCAATTAAATTTAATGGAACTGAAATTGAAAAAAATGAATTTACAAAAATTTTAAAAAACTCTGGATTAACTATTCAGACTGGTGGGAGAGTAATGAATGTTTGTGATAATGTTAATAAATCAATAGCCATGTCCAAAGCTCTTCAATTAATAAAAAAACAATTGGATGATGAAATCATAACAATTGGTGTTGGTGATAATGAAAATGATATAGAAATGATAAAACAGACTGATTATCCATGTTTGGTTAAAAATGATAACTTTGATAGTTCGTTGATAAATATTGATAATTTAATCAAATCTTCTGAGCCATCCCCTTTAGGATGGGCTGATGTGATCAAAACGGCTATACAAAAAATTGAATCTTAGGATAGGTTGCCGCCATGAGTGATTTCTATCAAGATGGCACTATATCAACACTTCATGACTTTGGCACCAAGTCAACCAAAGATCTAGAGAAAGATTTATTAAATTTTTCCAAAGAAAGAAAGATGGAACTAATTTTGCCTTGTCTTTATTCTGAGCTAAAAGGTGATGCGCTACCTAAAATTATAAGTGAGATAAGTAGAACAAATTATTTAAATCACATAATTATAGGTTTAGATAAAGCTACTGAAGCACAAGCTAGAAAAGCTTGGACATTTTTTGAAAAATTAGAAAAACCATTTACAATTCTTTGGAACGACGGACCAAATCTCAAAAAACTAGATAAAGAATTAAAAAAATTAGGACTTGCTCCTAATGAATATGGCAAAGGTCGAAATGTTTGGTATTGCATTGGCATGTCTATAGCAAGAGATAGTGCAAGGTCTGTGGCATTACATGATTGTGATATAAAAACTTATGATAGAAGAATGTTAGCAAAACTTTTTTATCCTGTTGTAAATCCATTATTCAATTTTGAATTTTGCAAAGGTTTTTATCCAAGAGTTGCAGATAACAAAATGAATGGGAGAGTTGCTAGATTACTTGTATTTCCATTATTAAATGCATTAGAGAAAACAATAGGAAATAGCGATTACATAAACTTTATGAAATCTTTTAAATATCCTCTTGCAGGAGAATTTTCATTTCGGAGAAATATTTTACCAGAATTAAGAATTTCATCAGACTGGGGAATAGAAATTGGAATATTATCTGAAATGCAAAGAAATTTTTCACCTCAAAATATTTGTCAGGTAGATTTAGCAGATACTTATGATCACAAACATCAAAACTTATCTATTAATGATGAAAAACAAGGTTTATCAAGAATGTCTATTGATATTATAAAAACATTTATAAAAAAATTAGCGACTCAAGGTCATTCATTCAGTAAAGAACAGTTTAGATCTTTAAAAGCAACATATTATAGAGCAGCGTTAGATTTAATAGATGCATATAGGAATGATGCACAAATGAATGGTTTAAAATTTGACTCTCATACAGAAGAAAAGGCAGTTGAGTTGTTTGCTGCAAATATTATGAAAGCTGGAGATGCATTCTATCAAAATCCAATGGATACACCTTTTATACCTACATGGAGTAGAGTTAAAAGTGCAATACCAGATTTTTTAATAAGATTAGAAAAAGCAGTGAATGAAGATAACATGCGTTATATATAGCAATTATAAATATTTAAAACCTTTACAGTGAAGCCTTTTTAATGGATGTATACTTTCCTCCTCATAAATAACTTTTGATTGATCAAAGTATTTATTTATAATCTCAGCATTGTATCTGCCACCTGTAAAATCAAAAATAAACTCAGTATTTTTTGTACAAATTTCTTTGAGTAAATTTAAATAATTTTCTATTGGATAATGATATCCCATAGATTTTAATGATATAATCAAATCAATTTTAGAATTTATTTCAATTTTTTTATCAACATTTCTTAAATGTATTTGTTCTTCTTTAATACCATTTTTAATTAAAAGATTTTTAGTTTCTGCCAAATCATTATAACTTTCATAATTTTCGGAAAAACCATATTTTATAGTTCTATCAATTTTATCTTTATCTAGCATAAAAAAGTCCAGGGGATTTTGATATATTCTATTTAAAAATATATTTATGACACCAAGACCGCAACCTATGTCTAGAATATTTTTGATATTTTTTGGCAAATAACTTTTGAATGTCTCAAGTTCTTGCTGGAACAGGTGTTCAGCTAATTCACTTAAATTTTTTTTTTGAAAGTAATTTACAAATACGTTTGTAAATATAAAACGACCAAATCTTCTTCTCAAATTTTTTTGTTTTTTTGATAACAACTCATTTCTTTGAAGTAATATTAGCTTACGAGAATTTCTATTTAACTCTATCAATTTAAATTTCCTAAGTAAAATTAAATATAATTAAATTAATAAAAATACCAAGCAAATCATTTGGATGAAGTTTATTAAAACTGAAATAAAGTGAGAGTATTTAAATTTTTTATCCTCCTTTTCATCTCTATATTTGTTGATTAATGGCATCAGCAAATAATTTGAGGTGGCAAATAAGATTGTGATTAATAAAATTAAGTAAAAATCAATTCCTAGTTTACTTAAAAATAAAAATGTAAGCAAAACAATGAAACTAATCCCTAAATTTACATTATAATAAAAAGGAAATATTCTTCTTATAAACTTTCTAGCGTTAGCTTCATCTAAAGTGGTAAATACTACTGGAGCAATAACAAATGAGAAGAATAACATAATTCCTAAAATCATTGCTGTTAAATAAATACTAATCTGTTCAATCATAACTTAGTTTTCTATTGAATTTTCCTCTTTCATTAATATTGGTCTACCATCATGTGCGGTATTAAGTGGTATAATTTTGCCTTTATATTTTGCACATAAAGTTGGTGCGTTTCTAACTTCTTCTCCTAATCTAACTTCCAGATCAACAATTACTAATTTTGCATCTTCTAATTCTTTTAATATTTTCATTTTCGCCTTTGGTTAATTAATTAAATTTAATGACAAGCCTGATTATGCTTTTTAAGCCTCCAATAATTGTAAGGCCAAGGTGTAACAAATCCAACTGCCAACATTATAGGTACTACCCACCAGGTAAGCATTGCACCACCTGTTAATACATAATCTGTGATATTCATAGCAACTTCCATACTAATCATAGAAATAAAGCTCATTCCTAATGCAGTTTTTAATGCTTTTTGAAAAGTAAAGTTTTGTTTAATTAAAATAAATGTCTCTAAAATTACACTTGTAATTAAACCATTAATTATTGCTAAAATCATAATACTTATAACTGGGAATGGAATTTTAGTTAATTGAAAAAATAATATCGTCCCAAAATCACCAATAGCACAACCTAACAAACACCAAGCAGTATTCTTAGCACTTCTTCTCCATGTGTGTTTACATTTCCAATTAAAACTTATCGCTTCAGCACTCATTTATTTCAATTTTTTAAAGGATGTATTTATCGCCAAGATACATTGCAAATGCAATCGCAGCGCCTAATAAAATATATTTCATATACCTATCTTATACCTAAAATATTCTGTGTTTAAAATGTGATATTTTTTCATAATCATAACGAAATTAGAACCTAATTAAAACAAATCAATATTCTAGAAATAGAATCATGAGATTATCATTATTCTTTTTTCTTCATTTGGTTGCTTTAGGAATCCTCTTACTCGTTCATCCTCATGCTAAAGCTGAGGATGACGAGTGGTATATAAATGATTTTGGAGAGTACGTTGTTGCAACAGTACCTGGGGAAGTAATTCACGGAGATAAATTAAGATTTTTTATTAGAAAGTCTGACTGTTTTGAGGTTGGTATGCTCTTTTCCTTTTCGACAACAAAAGATGTAAAAAATATAGAAGATTTACAGAACACAGATTTGCCAATTAAGATTAACCAGTGGAAAGATTTAAGAGTAGCAAGAGTAATAACCGTTCATCCAATGTATGGAATGACCATTGTAATGATGCAGACTAAAGGTTTTTATGATCTAGATGAATTTATAGATAATTTAATGAAAATGTATAATAATGAAAAAGAGTTTAGTATCAAACTAGCTAGTAGCGATAAGTACAATCCAGATGAGCACTTTGATATATTAGATAACAGTTGGAAACTAGATCTACTACCTCATAAAATTAAAGAAGCCCAAAGAATATGTTTTGGACCAGGAGAAATAATAAAAAGCTAGTTATGTTTGTTGGAATGGAAGCATTACTAATACTAAGTCTGTTAGGAATTATTTTTTAGTTAAATTTTATTGTCCTAGTGACTGTTTTGCTTCTTCAACAGAGTAGCTAGTTCCATGTTGTTGATTATAAGCAGCTACCGCATCAGCAAAACTTCCATAACCAAGACCTTGTGCTGTTGCTTCTAAATCTACCGAAACACCTGCGCTTGTTGCAGCTCTAATCGTATCTGCAACTTCTTGTAAACCGCTATTTGCTGCAGCAGCTATTCTTCCAGCATCAAATGAACTTAATGATCCTGACTGAAGTGCATTTATCATATCAACATTATCTTGGTATGCAGCAGCATATTCCTCTACAGACCAATTAGCATTGTGTTGTGCGTTTGCTAAATCTGTAAGATCAGCGTAATTATTTATATCCAAATTGTAAGTATCACCAAATGACCTTGCAAAATCGTCTAAAGTAAATGAAAACTTGAAGCTATCAGAATTAATATCTAAATTTTTTGCGATATCATTAAAGTTATTAGCCTCATTTTGTATCAGACTACTAAACGAGTCTAGATCTAATAATTCTTTGAAGTTTTTCATCGCTAATTGAGCTTTAATTGATTCAATTTCCTCAGGTGAAAGAGAAACCTCAATACCTGCATCATCAACTATAATTTCAGGAATTGGATTTTTCCAGGCATTTGCCCAATCACTTAATGTCCAGTCTTTCATTTTAGATGCTGATGCAACTTGAAGATTTATATCATCAAGTCTTACATTTAATTCATCTCGATAAACTTCTAGAAATCTATTTACAGGTATACCTCCATTTTCAAGATTCATTATTTGTAACTGAATATCATTAGACTTCTCATTTTTAGTAACTTTCATTGATTTTGTAATATCACCTAAAATTGATAATTCTTTTTGAGAGAATATTTTAAATTTGGCATTTGAAAGATCTTGTTCATACTTTTTTATAATTTTATCATTCTTAATCTTTTGAAGAATATATTCTGCAATTTTATATCCACTCAATAATCCTGAATTATTACTATTTTTATATTTATCTATTTCAATAATAAAAGATGTTAGGAGTTCATAATCTTTGATTGTTATCGATTTTTCTAAATTTTTAGAAAGTTTTTTAAAATTTTTTTTATACTCACTGTTAAATTTTTTTTCAGTCAATCTATTACTTAGTTTATCATCCGTTATATTTTTTAATTGAGATATATTTTTGGAAATCTTAGTATGTAATTTAGAATTATTTTTTTCTTGCTTTGTTAATTTGATTGTTTTTATTTCAGCTTGATTTAATAGTTTATATAGAACGTAATATCTTTCTATAGCCTCCTCAGGAGTGTTTTCTAAAGATAAGCCTAGAGCTTCTCTCATTGATTTTCTAGCTTTATTCAATCCATAAATTTTTTGAATATTTTTCTTAGTAGCGGCATTAATTTTAGGATATTTTTTCTCAAATGTTTCTAAAGACTTTTTATTATCTTTTAATTGTTGCATATAAAAAAACTCAAAATATGCCATTCCAAGGATAACTTGGTCAGTATTTTTTTCCATCTGCCCTTTTTTGTTAATAAATGTATCAATGAACTTCTTCTGTGCAATTACTTGTTTTTGATGAAAAGAATTTTCATTATCAGAAAACATGCCAGTTGGTGTATCATTTATTTTTTCAAACTTTCCAAATTTTTGAAAGTCTTCCATAAACACTCCAATCTTGATTTCCTTTTTTGTCCTTTCTGTAGAATTAGCTGCTCCAAAAAGAACTAAAAAAAAGGAAATTAATAAAAATAACTTATTTGCTTTTCTGTAGTTGATAAATTGAAACATAATGTTTTTTTTTAGGTAATGGAATAATTACAGGTACATCAGTACATCTTGGTACTATTGATTTTTTTCCATAAATGATATTTGCGTCATAATTTTCAAAGTTTGTCTCTGGATGAGGATTGCCATCATTAATTATAGGCCATGCATCACATGCTCTATAACCAAATAATATTAAAGGTCTTGATCCATTTGTATGGTTTAAGCCTGAGCCATGAATTGTTCGACAATGAAAGAAAGCTACTGAACCTGCTTTTCCAGTCAAAGAAACAGATTTTTTTAAGTTAATTTTATTTTTTTTAGTATTAATTTTACCTACAAAGTAATTATCATTACTATGATGACTGAAAAGCTCTTTTTTATGTGAACCTTTAATAACTTTTAGAGGACCATTTTTTTCATAACAATCCTCAAGATAAATACCTACTGTTATTAAATCATCATTTGTATGAGGATAAAATGCAAAATCTTGGTGCCATTCAACTAGACTTCCTTTTTTTTTGTTAGGTAACTTAAAGTTTAATTTACCAAGATGAAATCGTACGGTTCCACCAATCAACTTTTTAACAATATTAATGATTTTTTTATTTCTTGATAAATCATAAAATAATTTATTGTTATTTTGAGGGTTATTTAATCTGAGTATTTCTTTATTTTTTGAAGAGTTACTGTTGAATACGAAATGAAAATTATTGTAACTTTGAGTTCCACCTTGGTCTTTAACTTTTTTTGTACTGTTCTTTTCCTTTGTTACAATCTTATTAATAAGAGAATTTAACTTATTGATATCTTTCTTTGAAATAAGCTGATCTTTAACCAAGTAGCCATTTTTTTTGTAGAAGTTGCTTTCAGATCTGGTGATGCCCATTAGTTAATTTTATAATAAAAATATAATAATCCAATATGAAAATAGTCCAGATATTATTGTAGCTATTACATTTCTTGAAAAATAACCAACAAGTATAGCAACTATTGCCCCAAAAATTTTAGGATCATTCATTTCTATAAAAGTTCCATAATCATTAATAAATATTCCAGGAAATATTATTGCTGGGAATACTGCTGATGGAACATATTCTAAAACTGCTTTTACTCTTTCTCCTAATAAATCCCTATCAACTAAAGCAACCATAGTCATTCTAGTAAAGTAAGTAATTATGCCTGCAATTATAATTGTAAACCAAGTCATTTTTTTAACCTTAAAACTAATGCAGCAACAAATAATGCAATTATAGGTGAAATGATTATGTAGGATTTAAAAGGAGCATCAAAAAATAGTAAAGAACTTAACCCACAGGTAATCATAACTATTACATGATCTAATTTTTTAATATCTTGAACAACAATTGCGATGAAAGTTAATGGAACAGCAAATTTTAATCCTAATTCCTCTGGTACAAATGAGCCAAGAATTATTCCTGATAATGTAGATAACTGCCAACAAACCCATAAAGTTCCACCGCTTCCTAATAAATGATAATGGAGATGTGTTTCATTTCTATTTTTTTGAAAAAACTTATTAGACTCTGCGAATCCTTGGTCTACAACTAAATAAGATATTATGAGCTTTTTGATAAATGATAATTTTTCCAAATATTCAGATAAAACTGCCCCATATAATAAGTGTCTAGAATTAATTACCCCTACCGAAGTTACTGCAATTAATGCAGAAGCTCCTCCAGATAGAAGTTGTAAAAAGACAATTTGAGAAGCACCGCCAAAAATAATGATAGACATAGCATAAACTAGGATGGGACTAAAACCTAACTCAATACCAATTGCTCCACATACAATTCCAAAAGGAATTACTGAAAACATATGCGGTGCAACCGCCAATATTCCTTTAGTAAATATTTGTTTTTTTGATAGCATTTACTTCACTGGTTGTAGAGCAACTTTTAAGTATTTAGTGTCTAACTTACAGTCTTTGTAACCTTGTTTAACAACATTTAAATATCTTTCAGTTGGATATCTAAATTCAGTTTTATTAACCATAATGTAAGTCATTACTTTCTTATGGTAGTAAGTAAAATATAATTTCTTATAAAGAATTGGATAATCTTCATAAACATCTAGTTTTTTTTCATCACTTTTTGATATTTCAAATAAAGCACCAGGAACTAAGGAATTTTTACTCTTTTCTATATCAGCAGCTCTATATTTGCTTCTAAAGTTTAATCTGTAGCCTTTAAGTTCATATTTTTTTAGAAAAACAGAGTCTTTACATCTCCGCTTCATTTGAAAAAGATTAAGATTACTTCCGTAAGCAAAATATAGCATTACTCTAGTTCAACTATTTTAATATTTTTTGCTTTTACAAATTCAAGGATTAGTGAGTTACATAGGTTTATTTTATCTTGATCTTTTGATCTTAATACAATTGATACACCTAATTTGCCTTGTCTAAAAAAAGGATAACTACCAATTTCTACATCTTTGTTATTATTTTGAACATCAGTTAATGAACTTGCTATCTCACTTTCATAAGTCATTAAATTTATTGTTTTACTAAGAATTGGGTCTCCACCTACTAATATATTGCTAAGTCCACCAATCATTGCTTTTAATATCGATGGAACGCCTGGAAGAGAAAAAACATTTTCTACATAAAATCCAGGGGCACCACTAGTTGGATTTAAAATAAGATTAGCTGTAACTGGCATCTTTGCCATTTTTTGTCTACCATCATTAAAATTACCTGGTTCGTAATATTTTTCTAGAATTACAAATGCTTCTTTATGAAATCCATATTCGATATTAAAAGCTTTTGATATTGATTGTGCAGTTATGTCATCGTGAGTAGGACCAATGCCACCTGTAGTAAACACATAGTTGTATTTAACTCTTAACTCATTAACAGTATCTATTATGGTTTTTTCCACATCAGGAATTATTCTCACTTCCCCAATAGAAATTCCTAGAGAATTAAGCCAGGTAGCTAATGTACTTGTATTCAAGTCTTTTGTTCTACCTGATAATACCTCGTTACCGATAATTATAATTGCTGCAGATATTTCTTTTTTATTAGTCATTTCCAAATATAAATAAAATTCTATGAAATTTACCAACACTTTATTAAAAGGCAAATTACAACGGAGATATAAGAGATTTTTTGCAGATATAGAAGTAAATAATAAAACTGTTGTAGCACATTGTCCAAATACGGGCTCTATGATGGGTTTATTAGATCAAGAAAATGAAGCTTGGATAAGCGAGCACAATGATCCAAAGCGTAAATTAAAATTCACCTTAGAAATGATAAAAGTAAAAAATAGAATAATTGGAGTAAATACTCATAGAGCAAATAGAATTGTTGAACATGCGTTAGAAAATAAATTAATTAAAGAGTTTAGTACGATTAAAAATATACGTGCCGAATTTAAGTATTCTGATGATACTAGATTTGACTTTTTGTGTGATAAGAAAATATTAGAAGTAAAGAATACTACGTTAATGAGAGAAGATAATATTGCAGAATTTCCAGATGCTGTTACATCAAGAGGCACAAAACACCTCCAAAAGTTAAAGGAATCAATTAAAAAAGGATATAAGCCTTATGTCTTATTTTTAACTCAAATTCAGGGTATAAATAATTTTAGAATAGCTAAAGATATTGACTCTACTTATTATAAAGAATATTTAGATGCTAAAAAATCTGGTGTAAGCTTTCTTGCTTACAGATGTAGTTTAAATTCTAAAGAAATTAAAATTGAAAAGAAAATAAAAATTATAAATGAATAATTATTCAGAAAAATTTGAAAAAATGAGAATTGCTGGGAAGCTTGCCTCTAAGACATTAGATATGTTAACTAGTGAAGTTAAAGAAGGTGTTACAACTGATAAAATTGATCAATTAGGTTATGAGTTTATAAGAGACAATGGTGGACACTCTGCTCCACTTTACTATAGAGGTTTTAAAAAATCTTTATGCACTTCTTTAAACCATGTTGTTTGTCATGGCATTCCCTCTGATAGAGTTTTAAATGAAGGAGATGTAGTTAATATTGATGTAACAGCAATAGTTAATGAGTACTACGGTGATACCAGTAGAATGTTTACCATTGGAGATATTCCAGTAAAAGCTAAAAACTTAATAGAGACTACTTACGAGTCAATGATGAAAGGAATAGCAATTTTAAAACCAGGTGTAAAATTGGGTGACATTGGTTATGAAATTCAATCCTTTGTTGAACAAAGAGGATTTTCAGTAGTAAGAGATTTTTGTGGTCACGGTATTAGCAATACTTTTCATGAGCAACCTAATATTCTTCATTATGGTAAGAAAAATACAGGTCATGAACTAACACCTGGTATGACCTTTACAATAGAGCCTATGATAAATGTTGGTAAATTTGACGTAAAAGTACTTAATGATGGATGGACAGCAGTTACAAAGGACAAGTCTTTATCTGCACAATTTGAGCATACTATAGGAATTACAGAAGACTCTTATGAAATTTTTACAGAATCTGTTAAAGGTTATAAGAGGCCTCCATATAATTAATGATAACAAGATACTCAAGAAAAGAACTCATAGATATTTGGTCCGAATATAATAAATATCAAATCTGGCTAGATGTAGAGATTGCTGCAGCCGAGGGAATGGAAAGATTAGGAACTATTCCAAAAGGTGTGGCAAGTGCTGTTAGAAAAAAAGCTAAAATTAATGTTAAAAGAATTCATACTATTGAAGCGAAAGTAAAACACGATGTTATAGCTTTCTTAACCTCTGTGACCGAAAAAGTAGGTATTAAAGCAAGATACTTACACCAAGGAATGACCTCATCAGATGTAGTAGACACAAGTTTTAATATTCAGTTAGTTCAATCTGGAAAGATTTTAATAAAGGATATTGATCAAATATTAAAAGTTTTAAAATCAAAAGCTAAAAAATATAAATTCACACCATGTATGGGTAGAAGTCATGGTATTCATGCAGAACCAATTACTTTTGGACTTAAATTAGCTTCATATTATGAAGAATTTAAGAGAAATAAAAAAAGATTAATTAGTGCAATAGATGAAATATCAACTTGTGCAATATCTGGTGCTGTTGGAACATTTGCTAATATTAATCCTAATGTGGAAAAACATGTTGCTAAAAAACTAGGGCTAAAAGTTGAGCCAATATCTACACAAGTTATCCCAAGAGATAGACATGCTTATTATTTTTCAGTTTTAGGAATTATAGCAGGATCAATTGAAAGAGTTTCAATTGAGATTAGACATTTACAAAGAACTGAAGTTTATGAGTTACAGGAATTTTTTTCAAAAAAACAAAAAGGTTCAAGTGCAATGCCTCATAAAAAAAACCCAATATTAAGTGAAAACTTAACAGGATTAGCAAGAATGGTTAGAAGTTATACTATTCCAGCACTAGAAAATATCGCACTTTGGCATGAAAGGGATATTTCACATTCAAGCGTTGAGAGAAATATTGGTCCAGATGCTAATATAACTTTAGATTTTGCATTAGTAAGGTTAGCAAACTTATTAAACAAGATGATTGTTTATCCAAAAAAAATGCTTAAAAACCTTAATATTACTAAAGGTACCATTTTCTCCCAAGAGTTGATGTTAGAACTAACAAAATCAGGTTTAACTAGAGAAAACTCTTATAGATTAGTTCAAGCACACGCCAAAAAATGCATAGCAGATAATCTTAATCTTTTTGATGTTGTGATGAGTGACAAAAACATTACATCTAGAGTATCAAGCAAGAAAATGAAAAAAATATTTGATTATTCTTCACACTTTAAGAACGTTAATTTAATTTTTAATAGGGTCTTTAAATAATGAAAAAAGGTAAAAAATTATATGAAGGTAAAGCTAAAATAATCTATGCTAGCAATGATAAAAATTTAGTTATTCAACATTTCAAAGATGATGCAACCGCTTTTAATAATCAAAAAAAAGATGTCATTGAAGGAAAAGGAATTTTAAACAACAGGATTTCAGAACATATTCTTACTCAATTAAGCAATGTTGGTATCAAAAATCATTTAGTAAAAAGACTTAATATGAGGGAACAACTTGTTAAGTTAGTGGAAATTATTCCAATTGAATTTGTTGTTAGAAATATTGCAACAGGTTCTTTGACTAAAAGATTGGGAATAGAAGATGGTACAGTGCTTGATTATCCACTAGTTGAATATTGCTTAAAAAATGATGATCTAGGTGATCCTCTTGTAAGCAGAGAGCATATTTTGGCATTTAAATGGATGGATGTATTCGAATTAGATTTTATTTATGAAGAAGTAAGAAGAATAAATGATTTTCTTCAAGGCATGTTTAGAGGCGTTGGAATTAAATTAGTAGACTTTAAAGTAGAATTTGGGAGATTTGAAGCTAACGGTAAGAGAGAAATCATGTTAGCTGATGAAATTAGTCCTGATACGTGCAGACTTTGGGATATGAGAACAGATAAAAAACTAGATAAAGACAGATTTAGAAATAACCTTGGAAACTTAGTTGAAGCATACCAAGAAGTGGCGATTAGGCTTAATATATTGCATGAACAATCAAATATAAGACCATTAAGTTATCCTAAACCTAAAGCAGTAAAAATTAAAAAAAAATGAAAGTAAAAGTAATAGTCACTTTAAAAAATGGAGTGCTAGATCCACAAGGTAAAGCAATTCAACAAACCCTAAATGGAATGGCTTTTAATAATGTTTCAGAGGTAAGACAAGGTAAATATTTTGATATTGAGGTAAATGAGAGTGATGAAAGTAAAGCTAAATCACAAGTAGAAGAAATGTGTAAAAAGCTTTTAGCAAACTTAGTTATTGAGGATTATCAAATCTTGTAACTACTGAATGAAATCATCTGTAATTATATTCCCTGGTTCAAATTGTGATAGAGACATGGATGTGGCTCTAAAGAAATTTGGATTTAAAAACGAGATGGTTTGGCACAATGATGCTGAAATCCCTAAAAGTGATTTAATTGTTTTGCCAGGAGGTTTCTCCTATGGTGATTACCTTAGATGCGGGAGCATTGCTGGTAAATCGAGAATTATTAAATCTGTAATTAATTTTGCAAATTCTGGGGGATTAGTGCTTGGTATCTGCAATGGTTTTCAAATACTGACTGAAACAGGCCTACTTCCTGGAATACTTCAGCAAAATAAATACTTAAATTTTATTTGTAAAAATGTTTTTGTGAAGATTAAAAATAAAGAAAATAAATATTTTAAAAATATAAAGAAAGAAGTATTAGAACTTCATATTGCTCACAACGAGGGAAATTACTTTTGCTCAAAAGATGAGTTGAAATCAATAGAAGATAATGGTCAAATAGCCGTCACTTATTGTGATGATAAAGGAAATGACGACGAAGATAATAATCCTAATGGGGCTATTAAAAATATAGCTGGGATATTAAATAAAGATAAAAATATTTTGGGAATGATGCCTCATCCAGAAAGAATGATTGATCCTTTTCTTTCGGGTGAAGACGGATCACTATTTTTTGAAAATTTAATAGGTAACGCGTAATGAATGAAGTTAATGAGCAAATAGCTATCGAACATGGACTGAAGAAAGATGAGTATAAAAAAATTTGTGATCTATTAAAGAGAACTCCAAATATAACAGAATTAGGTGTTTTTTCAGCAATGTGGAATGAACACTGTTCTTATAAATCGTCTAGAAGACATTTAAAAAAATTACATACTAAAGGTGATCAAGTTATCCAAGGTCCAGGAGAAAATGCTGGTGTTGTCGACATTCAAGATGATGATGCAATTGTATTTAAGATAGAAAGCCATAATCATCCTTCATTTATTGAACCCTATCAAGGAGCAGCAACAGGTGTTGGTGGAATTATGCGAGATGTATTTACTATGGGCGCAAGACCTATTGCTAATTTAAATTCAATTCACTTTGGCTCGATTGATCATGAAAAAACCAAAAATCTATTAAGAGGGGTTGTTAAAGGTATTGGAGGATATGGCAATTGTATTGGTGTTCCAACTATTGCGGGCCAAACATGCTTTGACGAGTCTTATAATGGCAATATTCTAGTTAATGCAATGACATTAGGTTTGGTAAATAAGAATAAAATATTTTACTCTAAAGCCGCTGGAGTTGATAAGCCTGTTATATATGTAGGATCAAAAACAGGAAGAGACGGAATTCATGGTGCAAGTATGGCATCAGCTATTTTCGATGATAAAATAGAGGAAAAGAAACCAACAGTTCAAGTTGGGGATCCATTTACAGAAAAACTACTTTTAGAGGCTTGTTTGGAATTAATGGCAGGTAAATCAATAATATCAATTCAGGACATGGGCGCAGCTGGACTAACTTCATCAAGTATTGAAATGGCATCAAAAGGTGATTTGGGTATTGAAATTGATTTAACAAAAGTACCTTGTAGAGAAGAAAATATGACACCTTATGAAATAATGCTTTCAGAAAGCCAAGAGAGAATGTTAATTGTATTAGAGGCTGGAAAAGAAGATGAAGCAAAAAAAATATTTGATAAGTGGAATTTAGATTTTGCAATTATTGGAAAAACAACCAATAGTAAAAATATAGAATTATTTTTTGAAAATAAAAAAGTTGCTGAAATTCCGATACATTTTTTAGCTGAAAATGCTCCAATGTACGATCGTAAATGGATAAAAGCTAAATTACCTAAAGAAAATAATTTTTCAAAAGATGATTTTAAGTCTTTGAAATTAAGTGATTGTTTAAATAAAATCTTAACTGACCCAAACATTGCAGATAAAGAATGGATATGGAACCAATATGATCATACGGTTATGGGTGATACTATACAAAAACCAGGCGGTAATGCAGGTGTGGTAAGAGTACACGGAACTAATAAAGCGGTGGCTGCATCAGTAGACTCTTCAGCTACTTATTGTCATGCTCATCCATTAACAGGAGGAAAACAAGTGGTTTGCGAAAGTTGGAGGAATATGATTTCTGTTGGAGCTAAACCAATAGCAATTACAAATTGCCTTAATTTTGGTAATCCAGAAAAAGAGAAAAATATGGGTGAATTTGTTGAATGTGTTGAAGGGATTACAGAAGCATCTAAATATTTAAACTACCCCGTGGTTTCAGGAAATGTCTCTTTCTATAATGAAACAAAAGATAAGGGAATTAAACCCACACCCTCAATTGGAGGTATAGGATTATTATCTGATTACAAAAAGATGATGACAATGGAATTAAAGAATGAAGGTAATTATCTTTTCGTAATAGGTAAAACTGAAGGACACTTAGATCAATCAATATTTGCAAAAAATATTTTGTCTAACCATAAGGGACCCCCTCCAGAAATTAACTTATTCAATGAAAGACAAAATGGGACCAGTATTTTAAATTTAAAAAGTAAGAATTTAATTGAGACTTGTCATGATGTGTCCCTTGGAGGAATTTTAACTGCTATTTCAAAAATGAGTATAAAAGGGAATAAAGGTGTAAAAATATTTCCGATTGAAGGTTTGAAAAATAAATTTGAATATTTTTTTGGGGAGGACCAAGGAAGATATATAATAGAAATAAAGCCTGAAAATTTAGAAAATGTTGAAAATATGCTTAAAAAAGACTCTATTCATTTTGATAAATTGGGTTTAGTAGAAGGTAATAAAATTACTTTAGAACATGATCTAAAAATATCTATTAAAAATATCAAAGAAGGCTATAAAAAATGGCTAAAGGAATATATGGTTAACTAATGGCAATGGATTTAAAAGAAATTGAGAGTTTAATAAAAGAAGCATTACCTGATGCTAAGATACAAATTCAAGATCTTGCTGGAGACGGTAATCATTATTCGGCTACAGTAATTTCGTCGCAATTTGTAGGAAAAAGTAAAATTCAACAACACAAGATGGTATATAGTTCACTCAAAGGTAAAATGGGAAATGAATTACATGCATTAGCCATTAAAACAAAGGAGAATTAAATGGATAGTCAAACAAATGAGTTAATTAATAATGAAATTAAAAGTAATGAGGTATGTTTATTTATGAAAGGAACACCTGATGCTCCTCAGTGTGGGTTTTCTATGGCAGTTACAAATATTTTAAAAATGCTTGAAGTTAATTTCAAGGGTGTAAATGTTTTAGCTGATCAAAAACTAAGAGAAGGAATTAAGGTTTTTAGTGACTGGCCGACAATACCACAACTATATGTCAAAAATGAATTCATTGGTGGATGTGATATAATCAAAGAAATGTATGAAAACGGTGAACTGACTAAGCTTTTAGAAGATAATGGAATTAATTATAAGAAAAAAGATTAAAAATTTAACTTTTAAACTTAGTTTTTAATATTCTAATCATCTCTCTAAATCTTTTAGAAAAGTACTTCTTAAACAAATTTAATATTGAAATTTTCTTTTTTTGGATTGGATCAATTTTATTTTTTTCAAATTCAATAGTTTCATCCCAAAATAGCTCTATGACTAAACTTTCCCTAAAATATTCATTAAATTTTTTAATTGTGCCAATTGAAAAAATAGGTTCAAAATATTGAATTTTATCAGATATAATTATTTTATTACTAACATCATCAAAAACCAAATGCCAAAGATGTGCTTTTTTATTTTCAAAAACTAAATTATCCTCAAGTCTAGTTGGAACTTCAATATATCCTT
Source organism: uncultured Pelagibacteraceae bacterium (assembly GCA_902570545.1). The sequence goes on from CACFYO010000002.1 coordinate 22,226, forward strand.
TTTTTCCAATTCTAGTTAATTCACTTAAAAAAAATGATACATCTTCTACATGTTCAACAACGTGAGATGCAATTATAAAATCAAATTCTTTATCTTTGAATGGTAGTTTTTTTTCTGTAATTTTTACAAAAGTTTTATCTTTATAATGCTCTGATAAGTCCATTATATCGCTAATAGTAGTTGCAAACTTGTTTGCACCATGTCCGCATCCTATGTCTAAAATTTTCCAGTTTGGATTTTCTGAGAGGATTTTTTCTATGTGAGTTTTTGAAGTTCTTTTTATCAGAAAATTTATCTTGAATAATACTCAATTACTAAGTTGGGTTCCATTACAACGGGGTATGGTACTTCTTCAAATTTTGGAATTCTTACAAATTTAACTTTTTTATTTTTTTCGTCTAGTTGTAAATACTCAGGAACTTCTCTTTCTTTGTTAGCAAGAGCTATATCTATCAAAGCTAATTGTTTAGATTTGTCTCTTATTTCAATGCTATCTTCTTCTTTTACTTGGTAGCTAGAGATATTTACTTTTTTACCATTAACTCTAACGTGTCCATGGTTAATTAATTGTCTAGATGAAAAAATAGTATTTGATAATTTTGATCTATAAATTACAGCGTCTAACCTTCTTTCGAGTAAACCAATTAAATTTTCTGCAGTATCACCTTTTTTCATAATAGCTCTCTTATACATATTTCGAAATTGTCTTTCATTCATGTTGCCATAGTAACATTTAAGTTTTTGTTTAGCTTGAAGTTGAATGCCATAATCTGAAGGTTTAGATGACTTAGTTTGTCCGTGTTGTCCTGGAGGGTATGCTCGAGTATTAAAAGGACTCTTAGGTCTACCCCATAAATTAACTTTAAGTCTTCTATCTACTTTATGCTTTGAGTTTAATCGTTTTGTCATATTATGATAATGGGGTTTATAGACATCAAAATATTTTTGTCAATCAAGGTTTTTTTGTTAGACCCGCGAATACACTTGATAAAATGCGTATTTCTTTTTTAGAGAGTTCCATTTTATAAAAAATACTTCGTAAATTTTCAATCATAATAGGTTTTTTTGCATTTTGATTAAAAAAATTTTGTTTTTCAAGTGTAGATAGACAGAAGTTAAGCATGCTAGATATTTCCTTCTTAGTAGCTGTTTGTATTTTTTTTGACTTTTGAAAATCAACTTTACTTATAGATATTAAGTACGAAACAGTTTGAGCGACAATTACTAAGCTATGTGATAAATTTAGAGATCTAAATTTACTACTACTTGGAATTTGTAATGTATAATCAGCATAACTTACTTCATCATTTGTTAACCCAGAAGCTTCTGAACCAAACAAAAAACTAACTCTCTTTGTAAAGTTTATTTTTTTTAAGCCATCTAGTGAAATATGTTTAATATTTTTATTTCTAAACCTAGCAGATGTTGCAATTAAAATATCTGTTTTGTCTAATGATTTTTCTAAGTTTGGATAAACTTTAGTTTTTTTTATTATATCTTTGGCTCCAACAGAAGTTGCTATAATTTTATCATTTGGGAATATTGGTTTTGGTTCTATTACTGATAAATTGTTAAAACCAAAATTTTTCATAGCTCTTGCACATAATCCAATATTTTCAGATAGCTGAGGTTTGTGAAGAATAAATGAAATATTATTAAAATTCATTAAGCACTTGCCGGTGCATTATCTTTAAATAACTTATAATCAAGACTATCTATTAATGCTTTAAATGAAGCATCAATAATATTTGGTGATACACCTATTGTAAACCAATTCTTACCCTGGGAATCTGTGCTTTCAATTGAAACTCTAGTTACAGCCTCTGTTCCTGTATTTAATATTCTTACTTTATAATCAACTAATCTTAAATCTTTTAGATAGTTAGAATATTTAGAAATCTTGTTTATGTTATTTCTGATTGCGTTATCTAACGCATTTACTGGACCATTACCCTCACCTTCACACACTATTGTTTCCCCATCTACTTCTAACTCTGCTTTTGCTGATGAGATAATTTCCCCAGATGAATTTTTCTTAACTGATACATCGTATGCTCTAATAATTAAATACCTTGGAATTTCACCTACTATTCTTCTAGCCAATAATTCAAACGATGCATCTGCGCCATCATAACTATATCCTATAAATTCTCTTCCCTTAACCTCTTCTAAAAGTTGTTTAATTTTAGGATCGTTTTTTTTTATGTCAATTCCTATAGTTTCTAATCTTGATAAAATATTTGATTGCCCAGCTTGATCTGAAACTATTATATTTCTTGCATTTCCTACTTCTTTAGGATCAATATGTTCATAAGTTTTTGGGTCTTTTTGCACCGCTGAAACATGCATCCCACCTTTGTGAGAAAATGCTGCAGCGCCAACGTAAGGTAAATGTTTATTTGGTTTTCTATTTAAAATTTCATCTAATAGTCTAGAGCATTGCGTAAGGTGTTTTATATTCTCTTCCTTTATATTAATTTCATAGTTGTTGGAAAATTCTTGTTTTAAATATAAAGAGGGAATCAGTGACATTAAATTAGCATTACCACATCTTTCTCCCAAACCATTAATTGTGCCCTGCACTTGTCTAACACCAGCTTGAATTGCAACTAATGAATTAGCAACGGCATTTTCTGTATCATTGTGTGCATGAATACCTAAATTTTTACCTGGAATGTGTTTGGACACATCTGCAACTATTTTAGATATTTCATGAGGTAATGTTCCGCCATTAGTATCGCAGAGAACAATCCACCTCGCTCCTTGATCAAATGCAGATTTAATACAACTTAAAGCATATTCTTTATTAGATTTATAACCATCAAAAAAATGTTCAGCATCAAACATAAATTCCTTTCCAGAATTAATGATGTGTTTTGCACTTTCACTAATATTTTTTAGATTTTGTTCTTTTGATATACCCAAAGCAACATCAACATGAAAATCCCAAGATTTTCCAAACAAACAAATTGAATTTGCTTTAGAATTTATTAATGATGAAATCATTGGGTCATTTTCAGCACTATGATCAGACTTCTTAGTCATCCCAAAAGCAGTTAATATTGAATTTTTAAAAGAATGTTTTTTATTAAAAAATTCTGTATCTGTTGGATTTGCTCCTGGCCAACCACCTTCTATATAGTCTACTCCTAGATTATCTAATGCCACTGAGATTTTTTCTTTATCATCTAAAGAGAAATCAACTCCTTGTGTCTGTGCACCGTCACGTAAAGTAGTATCAAAAATATATATTTTATCTGTCATTATTTAAATTTCCACGAGGTTTTACCATCTTTATCTTCTATTTGAACTCCTTTTTCCAAAAGCTCATTACGGATTTTATCTGCTAATTCGTAATTTTTGTCATCTCTAGCCTTATTTCTTTCTTTAATTTTTGATTCAATTAATTCTTTGCTTAAAATAGATTTATTTTTTTTAAAATTATTCCATTCTTCTTTAGTTTCAGTTAACAGTCCTGCAAAATTACATGCTGATACAAATACTTTTTTATCTTCTAAATTCCCTGATTGTGATTTTTCATATAGCTTATGAAGGTTAGCTATATACTTTGGTGTATTTAAATCATCGTATAAAGGATAAAGATCATCATCAGAGATTAGTTTTGGTTTATCTAATTTAATATAGCCGTTGTACCATTTATCAATTGTTTTCTGACTTTCTTCTAAAAGTTTATCATTCCAATCTAATGGCTGTCTATAATGTGCACTCATAAGAGCTAATCTTAAAACCTGACCATTAACATTTTCTTTAAAATCTCTTATTTTTAAAATATTACCTTGTGACTTAGACATTTTTTCATTTGATTGCGTAATAAATCCATTATGAACCCAATAATTAGAGAAAGTTTCAGTTCCGTTGGCACAACACGATTGTGCGATTTCATTATCATGGTGTGGAAATAATAAATCTCTACCGCCTCCATGAATATCAAATTTATCACCAAGATATTTTTTTGACATTGCTGAACATTCTAAATGCCAGCCTGGTCTACCCTTCCCCCAAGGAGATGGCCAACATGGCTCATCTTCGTTTGAGGGTTTCCATAATACAAAATCTTCAGCATTTTTCTTGTTACTTGATACCTCTATTCTAGATCCAGATATTAAATCATCTATTTTTTTATTAGATAATTTTCCATAATCTTTGAATTTATTAACTTCAAAATAGACATGATTCTCACTTTCATATGCAAAACCTTTTTCAATTAAAATTCTGATCATTTCTATCATCTCTTTAATGTTTTCTGTTGCTTTGGGTTGAAAGCTAGGTTTTTCACAAATAAGATAATTACAATCTTCTTGAAAATTATTGTTAATTTTAGTGGTTAGATCTTTGATTGAGATTTTTTTCTCTTTTGCGGATTGTATTATTTTATCATCAATATCTGTAATATTCCTTACATATGTAACTTTGTTATTACCATATTTGCACTTTAGTACTTTAAAAAGTAAATCGAATACAACTAATGGTCTTGCATTACCTATATGTGGATCATCATAAACTGTTGGGCCACAAACATACATTTTGATATTATTTACATCAATTGGTTGAAATTTTTCTTTTTTACCACCATAGCTATTTGTTAAAAAAATATCTTTATTCATTTTTCTAGGAATATACTTAAATTATAGATTTGTGAATCTATTTGATTAGTTAGGAATCTTGCAAACTGGAATAGGATCCATTTTATGCAAGTTTGCGTTTCTTATTTGGATATATTTTTCTCTATTTTTTGAATTTTCATTTTCCATTGCTTCTTCAAGTTCTTTATAACTTAAACCCAATTGGCCTTCATCAGTTCTGCCGTCATCCCACAAACCATCAGTTGGGGGAGCATCTATAATCTCCTGTAAAATATTTAACTCTTTTCCTAATTGCCAAACTTCTGTTTTATTACAATCAGCTATTGGTGATATATCAACTCCACCATCACCGTACTTTGTGTAAAAACCTACACCAAAGTCTTCAACTTTATTTCCTGTACCAACCACTATTCCATTGTTTGCTGCAGCAACCTGATAAAGAGTAGTCATCCTTAATCTCGCTCTAGAGTTTGCCATTCCATGCAAACTATTAAAATCTTTTAATGTATTTTCGAATGTAGAAAAAAGGCTATCAAGCTCTACTGTAATGCCTTCAACATTTTTAAAATTTTGTTTTAACCACTCTTGATGCTTTAAACTTAAATCATGTTGTGCACTTTTTTGTTTTATAGGCATAGATAAAACAATAGTTTTAAGTCCTGTCATCGCACTTAACGTGCTTGAAACAGACGAGTCTATTCCACCTGATATTCCAATTACTAAAGACTCGGCTTTTTTCGGCATTGAATTAACGTAATTCAATATCCAGTCTTTGATGAATGTTACTTTTTGGTTTGGGTCCATAATTAAAATATAATAATTAATTTAAAAAATTAAATGATTAAGATGCCGCTCTAATACCGTTTTTAGCATACAAGGTATTCTTTTTAATCTCGTCTGATATTAAAAAAGCCAACTCAAGGGCTTGTTTAGCATTAAGTCTTGGGTCACATTGAGTATGATATCTACTTGATAAATCAGTGTCTGATATTTTTTGGGCTCCACCAGTACATTCTGTCACATTTTGGCCAGTCATCTCAATATGAAGACCTCCAGCATAAGAACCTTCACTTTGATGCACACCAAATACATTTTTAACCTCATTTAAAACATTATTAAAAGGTCTTGTTTTAAATCCAGTTGTTGATTTAATCGTATTTCCGTGCATTGGATCACATGACCAGATCACATTTAAACCTTCTTTTTTAATTCCTCTAATTAGTTTTGGTAAATATTTTTCTACCTTATCGTGACCGAATCTAGAAATTAAAGTAATTTTCCCTTTTTCATTTTTAGGATTAATTAATTCACAAATTTTAGCTATTTCCTCAGGTTTAGAAGTTGGTCCACATTTAATTCCAATTGGATTTTCAATTCCTTTACAAAATTCAACATGTCCTCCATCAATTTGTCTTGTTCTATCACCAATCCAAACGAAATGTGCTGAGGTATCATGATATTCGCCAGTTGTTGAGTCTACTCTAGTCATAGCCTCTTCAAATGGTAAATGTAGCGCTTCATGAGAAGTCCAGAAATTAACAGTGTATAGTCTTCTATTAAAGTCAGATGTAATTCCACATGCTTCCATAAAAGCTAAAGCATCAGCAATTTTATCTTCTAATTCTTTGAACTTTTTGGCTTGCGCAGCAGATTTAATATATCCTAAATTCCACATATGAACGTTTTTTAAGTCGGCAAAACCCCCATTAGAAAATGCTCTCAGTAAATTTAAAGTTGAAGCAGATTGTGAGTAAGCTCTAAATAATCTTTTTGGATCATAAGCTCTTCCTTTTTCAGTAAATTCTATAGAATTAATATTATCTCCAAGATAACTTGGAAGTTCTATATCTCCTATTTTTTCTGTTGGTGCGCTTCTTGGCTTAGAAAATTGTCCAGCAATTCTTCCAAGTTTAACGACAGGTAAAGACGCTGAATATGTGAGTACCAGAGACATCTGTAACATTAATTTAAAATAGTCTCTTATATTATCTGGATGAAACTCTGCAAAGCTCTCGGCACAATCTCCACCTTGTAACAAAAATGCTTTGCCATCTACAACGCTAGCTAACTGATCTTTAAGATGTCTTGTCTCACCTGCAAAAACTAAGGGAGGAAAGTTTTTTAATTTATTCAAAACTATGTTTAATTCATCCTGATCCTTGTATTCAGGAATGTGTTTAACAGGGAAGTTTCTCCAGCTATTTACTTTCCATTTTTTCATATTCAACCTACAAGTGTTCTAGCAGAGTTTATATATTATTCAACAGTGACAGATTTTGCTAAATTTCTAGGTTTATCTATATCATATCCTTTTTCCAAAGCTGAATAAAAGGCTAGTTTTTGAAGAGGGATAGTCATTAAAAAAGGTATTAATTCATCATCAAGCTGATCCACTTCAATCTTTTCCCAAATATTTTCTGAGATTACTTCATCTTTATTATTGTTAGTTATTAATAAAACTTTTGCACCTCTAGCAATTACCTCTTGCATATTTGAAATTGTTTTTTTGTAATGTTCATCTCTTGGAGCTAAAACTACAACAGGCATTCCTTCTTCAATAAGAGCTAGTGGGCCATGCTTCATTTCGCCAGCAGGGTAACCTTCAGCATGAACATATGCTAATTCTTTAAGTTTTAATGCTCCCTCTAAAGCAATAGGAAAAGAATAACCTCTTCCTAAAAACATTGAACCTTTTGCATCAGCAAAAGTTTTGCCAACATTTAAAATTTTTTGATCTAGTTTTAATGTTTTTTTTGCAGCATCAGATAATGTTAGTAAATTATCTATCTTTGATTGATATTCTTTTCGAGAAATACATTTTTGATCAAAAGAAATTTTAGTTGATAAAATATACAAAACTAACATCTGACCAATAAATGCCTTAGTTGAAGCAACACCAACTTCTTGTCCACAATAGATTGGTAACACTAAATCAGCATCTCTTGCTATTGAGCTTTCTATAACATTCACAACTGCACAAGTTTTCATTTTGTTTCTTTTACATAAATCTAAAGCTGCGTGAGTATCTGCTGTTTCTCCAGACTGTGAAACAACAATATAAAGGCAGTTTTTTTTAAATTTAACTTTTCGATATCTAAATTCAGAGGCTATATCAACACTTACATCTAAATTGGTATTTTGTTCCATCCAGTATTTAGCCATCAAACACGAGTGGAAAGCTGTTCCACAACCTATTAACATTACTGAGTCAATTAAGCTTATTTTCCATGGGAAATTATAAATATTGATTTGCTTGTTATGCTTATCAATGTACTCATTTATACAAGCAGTAATTGTTGATGGCTGTTCGTCAATTTCTTTCTCCATAAAATATTTGTAATCACCTTTATCATAGTCAATTTCATCTTTTGATAAATTCATCACTTTTTTATTTATTTTAGTACCCTCCGTATCAAAAAATTCAATTTGATCTTTTTTAACAATACAAAATTCTCCATCATCTAAATAAGAAATTTTATTAGTCATAGATTTAAGCGCATATGAGTCTGAACCAATATAATTTTCATTTGGACCATAACCTACAGCTAATGGAGATCCTCTTTTCGCACCTACCATGAGATTACTTTGAGCTTTAAATATTATTCCAAGCGCAAAACTACCATGAAGTTTTTTGAGAACCTTTATTATTGTATCTTTTATTGAATTCTTTTTTAAATATTCAGTAACTAAATGAGCTATTACTTCAGTGTCTGTTTGTGATTTAAATTCATAACCTTTTTTTTCTAAAAATTTTTTTAATATCGTTGAATTTTCAATAATCCCATTATGTACTACCGATACATGTTCGGATGAATGTGGATGTGCATTAATTTTACTTGGTTTGCCATGCGTTGCCCACCTCACATGTCCAATACCAATGTCACCTTTTAAATTAAATTTAGAAATATCTTTTTCTAATACTTCAACCCTGCCCTCGCATTTGACTTCATTAATATTCCCATCAACTAATGTAGCTATCCCGGCAGAGTCGTAGCCACGATATTCAAGTTTCTTTAATGAGTTTAATATTCTTCCAGTAACCTCTTTAGAACTAATTATTCCAACTATTCCACACATTTATTTTTTTCTTTTATAATTTTTAATTTCAATCTGCTCAGCTCTGGTTAAGGCTAGTGCTTTTTTAGAAACTTTTTTAGTTATAACTGACCCAGCACCAATTACACTTTTTTTTTCTAGCTTGATAGGAGCAACTAAAGATGAATTAGACCCAATAAATGCATCATCGTTGATTATTGTCTTGTTTTTTTTAATTCCATCATAATTACATGTTATTGTTCCTGCTCCAATATTTACTCTTTTTCCTATTTTAGAGTCTCCAATATATGATAAATGATTTAATTTTGAATTGTTTCCTATTACACTTTTTTTTACTTCAACAAAATTTCCAACCTTTGCTCCTGATTTAAGAATTGTTCCTGGTCTTAACCTTGCATAGGGTCCAATACTAATGTTGTTTTCAATTTTTACACCTTCTAAATGAGAGAAAGATAATATTTTTACATTATTTCCTATTGATACCTTGTCAGCAATAACAACGTATGGCTCTATAGTTACATTTTTGCCTATTTTTGTATTTTTAGAAAAAAAAACAGTTTCGGGTGCAATCATTTTTACACCTTTTTTTAAAAATTTGTTTCTAAGCTTAGATTGAATATTTTTTAAATAAATTTGTTTCATTGATATTTTTATATATTTGAGTATTAGTTAAATTAATTCACAATTTATTTCTTAATAATACTTTTAAATGACTCAAAATTTTACTGTTGTATTTGATTTAGATGGAACCCTAGTTGATACTGCCCCAGATTTAATGCTTGCACATAATCACGTAATGAAGAAGTTTGGTTATCCAAGTAAATCATTAGATGAATTAAAGAGTGCTGTTGGCCATGGTGCTGGTGCCATGATTGGAAGATCAATTTGGAGCCAAGCTAAAAAAGAATTAAGTTCTATTAATGAAAAAATTAAAAATGAAATGACAGATGAATTTATCTCGTATTATAGCAAAAATATTTTAAATGAGAGCACTTTAGTTAGTGGTGTAAAAGATTTTTTAAAGTGGTGTAAAAAAAAAAATATATCTATGGCTGTATGTACAAATAAAACTGAACATCTGGCCGTTGATCTTTTAAAAAAAATTGGAATTTATGATTATTTTGAATATGTGGCAGGCTATAATACATTTGAGTATTGTAAGCCTGATCCAAGACATATAACGACAATTATAGAAATTCTTGACGGTGATATAAATAGATCAATTATGATTGGGGACAGTGAGTCAGATGCTAATGCTGCTAAAGCAGCTGAAATTCCAATGATTTTGTTAGAGGATGGATATACAGAAAAAAAAATTGATGAAATTTATCATAATCACTTAATAAAAGACTTTGTAGATATTGATAAAATTATCTCTAAATATCTTTAATATTGATTAATTTATTTTAACTATTAAAACAAAATTATAAGTAAGGAGTTATTTTGTTGTTAAACACGGTTAGAGTATATCCATCAAAAATTAATCTTCCAAAGAAGAAACAGCTTGCATGGAAAATTGCAGAAATTGCATCTGATAAGGCAAAATTAAATAATGATGCAATTGAAATGTCAATTAATAGAATTATCGATAATGCATCTGTTGCTATCGCCTCATTAAACAGAAAACCAGTGATATCGGCTAGAGATATGGCCAAAGGCCATTTAAGAAAATCAGGCTCAACCATATTTGGTATTAATTCCGGAATGAAATTTGATGCTGAATGGGCAGCGTGGGCAAATGGGACTGCTGTTAGAGAATTAGATTTTCACGATACTTTTTTGGCAGCTGATTATAGCCATCCGGGTGATAATATTCCTCCTATATTAGCTGTTGGTGAAAAACTAAAAAAAAGTGGAGCAGACTTTCTAAGAGGAATTATTACAGCTTATGAAGTTCAAGTTAATTTAGTTAAAGGAATCTGTCTTCACAAACATAAAATTGACCATATTGCTCATTTAGGACCAAGTGTGGCTGCAGGCATAGGTTCAATGTTAAAATTAAATACAGAAACTATATATCAAGCTGTTCAACATGCCCTTCATGTAACTATTTCTACTAGACAATCTAGAAAAGGTGAAATTTCAAGCTGGAAAGCTTATGCACCGGCACATGCAGGTAAATTAGCAATTGAAGCAGTTGATAGAGCTATGAGAGGTGAAGGAGCTCCTAGTCCTATTTATGAGGGAGAAGACAGTGTAATTGCAAGAATATTAGATGGAAAAAGTGCAAGATACAATGTGCCATTACCAAAAAAAAATGAGCCAAAAAAAGCTATCCTAGAAACGTACACAAAAGAATATTCAGCAGAATATCAAGCCCAGGCATTAATAGATATAGGTAAAAAATTAAATAAAAGAATTTCAGATTTAAAAAATATAAAAAAAATAGATATCTATACCAGCCATCATACACATTACGTCATAGGAACTGGTGCAAATGATCCACAAAAGATGGACCCTAAAGCATCTAGAGAAACTTTAGACCATTCGATAATGTATATATTTGCAGTTGCCTTAGAGGATGCGGACTGGCATCATGTAAGATCATATACAAAATCAAGAGCCAATAGAAAAAGTACTATAAAAATATGGAAATCTATAACAACACATGAAGATAAAAAATGGACTAAAAAATATCATCATCCAGATCCAAAAAAGAAATCATTTGGAGCAAAAGTTGTTGTTACTTTAAATAACGGAAAAAAAATATCTGAAGAATTAGAGAGAGCTGATGCACATCCATACGGAGCGAGACCTTTTCAAAGAAAAGATTATATTAAGAAATTTTTAACTTTAACTAATAAAATATTATCTAAAAAAGAAAGTGATAGATTTTTAAAAACTGTACAAAATTTAAAAAAGTTAAAAAAAGGAAGTCTAAATAAATTAAATATCGAGGTTAGCAAAAAATATTTAAAGAAAAATAATCAAAAAGGGATTTTTTAAATGCATTTTGTTGAAAAAGATTTAACCCAAAAAAGAATTGATCTAGATACCAAACTTAAATCCAATAAAATTTTAAGAGTACCTGGTGCATATAATCCATTAACAGCTAAGTTAATAGAGGAAATCGGTTATGATGCGGTCTATGTGTCTGGTGGTGTAATGGCTAATGATTTAGGCTTTCCAGATATTGGTTTAACAACCCTTCAAGATGTTAGCACTAGATCTTATTTAATTTCTAGAGTAACAAATCTTCCAACAATAGTTGATATTGATACTGGATTTAAATCATGCAAAGAAACAATTGAGACATTTGAAGAATTTGGTGTAGCTGCTGTTCATTTAGAGGATCAAATAGAACAAAAAAGATGTGGTCATCTAGATAACAAAGAGCTTATTTCTACAGAAAAGATGGTTTCTAAGATAAAGGAATGTGTAAGTTCTAGAAAAGATAATAATTTTAAAATCATAGCTAGATCAGATGCAAAAAATGTAGAAGGAATAGACAGAATGATTGATAGATGTAAAGCATACGTAGATGCTGGTGCTGAGGTTATATTTCCTGAAGCTTTGAAAGATGAAAAAGAGTTTGAATTAGTTAGAAAATCCCTTGGATGTTATCTTTTAGCTAATATGACAGAGTTTGGAAAATCAAAATTACTCAATTACAAACAACTTGAGGACTTGGGATATAATATTGTTATTTATCCAGTCTCCACCCAAAGATTAGCAATGAAAAATGTGGAGGATGGTTTACGTGCCATTTTTGCTGATGGACATCAAAACAATATTATTGATAAAATGCAAACGCGGAAAAGATTATATGATTTAGTTGAATACGAAAAATATAATGCTTTAGACGAAAAAATTTATAATTTTAATACTGATGGACACGAATAATGAGCGACGAAATCAAAAAAGGTTTACTGGGTATAGTTGTTGACGAAACAGAAGTTTCTAAAGTCATGCCAGAGATTAATTCTTTGACTTATAGAGGATATGCTGCTCAAGATTTGTGCGCAAAGTGTAAATTTGAGGAAGTAGCTTATCTTATTTTAAATGGTGAACTTCCAAGTAAAAAACAATTGAAAAAATTTGAAAAAGAAGAGAGAAAAGAAAGAAAATTATCTAAAACATTATTAGATGATATAAAAAAATTTCCAAAGAAAGCACATCCAATGGATGTAGCAAGGACAGCAGTGAGTATCATGGGTCTAGAGGATAAAGAAACAAAAGATAATTCACCAAAAGCAAATATGAGAAAAGTAATGAGAATTTTCGCTAAAATGCCTGTTGCACTTGCAGCATTTTATAGGGCAAGAAAAGGAGAGAGAATTATACCTCCAAAAAACAAACTTTCATTTTCTGAAAACTTTTTTCATATGTGTTTTGGAAAAGTACCCAACAAAGATATAGTTAAAGCTTTTGATGTTTCGTTAATTTTATATGCAGAACATAGTTTTAATGTTTCAACCTTTACAGCTAGAACAATAACAAGTAGTCTATCGGATATTCATGGCGCAATCACTGGTGCAATAGCAAGTTTAAAAGGACCTCTTCATGGAGGTGCTAATGAAGAAGTCATGCATATGATGAATAAAATCAAAAAACCAGAGAATGCACTTAAATGGATAAATAAAGCACTAGATAATAAAGATGTTGTAATGGGATTTGGCCATAGAGTTTATAAAAGTGGAGATTCAAGAGTTCCTACAATGAGGGAATATTTTGGAAAAGTTGCTAAAATCAAAAAAGATAGAAAGTTTGAAAAAATTTACGACATTGTAGAAAAAGTAATGATAGATCGAAAAAATATCCATCCAAACGTTGATTACCCTACTGGACCTACTTACCATTTAATGGGATTTGATACTGATTTCTTCACACCAATTTTTGTAATTTCAAGAATTACTGGCTGGTCAGCTCATATTATTGAGCAGCATGCAGCTAATAAACTTATTAGACCTTTAGCAAGCTATAAAGGTAGCAAGCACCGTAAAGTTTTGCAATTAAATCAAAGATAATCTTAAGAAAAAGCTTCTGTCCAAGATCCTCTTGTAGATGCTTTTGAATATTCAGTAGCTCTACCTTCGAAGAAGTTCATATGTTCAACTGCATTTAACATAGTATCAAGCCATGTTAATGGATTTTTTTGAACATCATAAATTGGCTCTAAACCAAGCTGATCCAGTCTTCTATTAGCTATAAATCTTATATATTCTTTAACTTCTTTCGCGGTTAAACCTTCCATTGGACCCATTTCAAAAGCTAAATCAATAAAAGAGTCTTCATGCTCAACGATTGTTCTGCAAGCCTCATAAAGTTCTTTTTTAAGTTTTAGCGTCCATATTTCAGGGTTCTCTTTAATAAATTCCTTAAAGATTCTAATCATTGAATTGCAGTGAAGTGTTTCGTCTCTTACTGACCAAGTAACAATTTGGCCCATACCCTTCATCTTGTTATGTCTTGGGAAGTTAAGCAATATTGCAAAGCTTGCAAATAACTGAAGTCCTTCAGTAAAAGCACTAAATACTGCAACTGTTTTTGCTATATCTTCCTTAGAATTTACATTGAAGTTTTGCATGTAGTCATATTTATCTTTCATCTCTTTATATTTCATGAAAGCTGAATATTCAGATTCAGGCATTCCAATTGTATCTAAAAGATGTGAATATGCTGCTACGTGAACTGTTTCCATTGAAGCAAATGCAGTCATCATCATTAATACCTCAGTTGGTTTAAATACGGTTGTGTAGTGCCTTAAGTAACAATTATTAACCTCAACATCGGCTTGAGTAAAAAATCTAAAAATTTGAGTTAATAAGTTTTTTTCTGGTTGTGACAAGTTTTTTTGCCAGTCTCTTACATCATCTCCTAATGGAACTTCTTCAGGTAACCAATGAATTCTTTGTTGAGTTAACCATGCATCATAGCACCATGGGTATCTAAAAGGTTTATAAACCGGGTTCTCAACTAATAGACCCATTTTTTTTGGTTGAATTATTTCTTTATTAATTTTTTCTGCTACTGACATGATAAACACTCCTCATAATCTTGTTGGTTGTTACTTTCATCTTTTGATTTATAAACGTTTGCTGCAATGTCAGTTGAATTTGCATCGTTAACATTTTCAGCACGTTGTATTGATTTAGACCTACAGTAATAAAGACTCTTCAAACCTTTCTTCCAAGCTTGGAAGTGAATTTGATGTAAATCTCTTTTGTGGACATCTGCAGGTAAAAATAAATTGATGGATTGAGCTTGAGAAATATGAGGTGTTCTATCTGCACTCAAATCAACAAGCCATCTTTGATCTAACTCAAAAGCTGTTTTAAAAACGTCTTTTTCATCTTGAGTTAAAAAATCTAAATGTGAAACAGATCCCTGATTAGTTGTAATACTTGACCAAATTTCATCTGTATCTTTTCCGTGTTTTTCTAATAGCTGTCTCAAATATTTATTTCGAACATTAAATGAACCAGACAATGTTTTATGAGTAAAGCTATTTGCTGCAATTGGTTCAACGCCTGGAGATGTCCCACCACATATTATTGAGATAGAAGCTGTGGGTGCTATCGCAGTTTTATTAGAAAATCTCTCCATTATACCATAATCTGCAGCGTCAGGGCACGAACCTCTTTCCTCAGCCAAATCTTTTGATGCCTTATCCACATTTCTGTGAATATGCTCAAAAATCTTTTTATTCCAAGCTTTGCTCATTACAGATTCTATTGGAATCATCTTTTTTTGGTAATAAGAATGTAATCCCATTACACCCAATCCTACACTTCGTTCTCTCATTGCTGAATATGTGGCATCGCTAAATTGTTCAGGTGCATTTTCTATGAAGTCAGTCATAACATTATCCAGAAATCTCATAACATCTTGTATAAAGTTTTCATCCTCTTTCCACTCATCATACTTTTCTATATTTAATGATGACAAACAACATACGGCAGTTCTATCTTTTCCATCTTTATCAATTCCTGTTGGAAGTGTAATCTCGCTACAAAGATTTGAAGTTTTAACAGTAAGACCAGCAAGTTTATGATGTTGAGGGATTTGTCTATTAACAGTATCTATGAAAACAATGTATGGTTCGCCTGTCTCAATTCTTGCTGTTAATAATCTTATCCATAAATTTCTAGCAGAAACAGTTGCTTGAACAGCTCCATCTTTTGGACTTTTCAGTCCCCATTGCTCGTCCAATTCAACAGCTCTCATGAACGCGTCTGAAACTAAGACACCATGATGTAAATTTAATGATTTTCTATTTGGATCTCCACCTGTTGGTCTTCTCATTTCAATGAATTCTTCAATTTCTGGATGATCTATTGGAATATAACAAGCAGCAGAACCTCTTCTTAATGAGCCTTGGCTAATTGCCATAGTCAAAGAGTCCATCACTTTAATGAATGGAATTATGCCTGATGTTTTACCAACTCTTCCAATTTTCTCTCCTATTGATCTAAGGTTTCCCCAATAGCTTCCAATTCCACCACCACGTGCTGCTAGCCAAACGTTCTCACTCCATAGATCTAGAATACCGTTAAGACTATCGCTAGCTTCATTTAGAAAACAAGATATTGGTAATCCTCTTGTAGTTCCTCCATTTGATAAAACTGGTGTTGCTGGCATGAACCAAAGATTACTAATGTAATTATATAATCTTTGAGCGTGCAAGTTGTCATCAGCATAATGACTTGCAACTCTAGCAAACAAATCTTGAAAAGATTCGTTAGCACCCAAATATCTATCTTTAAGAGTAGCTTTTCCAAAGTCAGTTAAATTATCATCTCTGCTTCTATCAATTTTAATTGTTATGCCTTTTGAATTTTGAAATAGTTCTGTTTCGCTATTGAGAGAAAATAAATCTAATCTTTTATCTTTAGGATCTTGATTCACTTTTGGTGTATAATCAGAGACAGCTTTCCTAATAGCTTGTGATAAAATCTTGTTCATTTAGCTCCTTTTTTGTACTATACTTAATTAAGTAAAACAACTAGATGTTGTATGATGGTTTGGTAAATATACTATATGACCAACAAATCAATAGAACATTTATAGAACTTAAGAAAAAAATTATCAATAAAAAAATAAACAAAATATAAAAATATCAACATGAAAAATTCAATAAAAATTGATCCTTTTGGCTTTAGAGAGTACGACGCGCGATGGTTGTACCCTGATAATATCAATTTAGAAGGTGTGACAAATTTGGGAAAAGGTTTAGGAACACAGATTATTAATCATACAAATAGAAGTAATCCAAGAATCATAGTTGGTCATGATTACAGATCTTATAGTGAAGAAATAAAATCAGCTTTGAAAACAGGACTAATATCAACAGGTTGTTATGTTGAAGATGTGGGATTAGCGTTATCGCCGATGGTTTATTTTGCACAATTCAAATTAAAAAGTGATGCTGTTGCAATGGTGACAGCAAGTCATAATGAAAATGGTTGGACAGGTGTAAAGATGGGAATAAAGAAAGGATTAACCCATGCACCGGAAGAGATGAGAGAATTAAAAGATATAACCTTAAATAATAAATTTATTGAAGGTCAAGGAAATGAAAAAGAAATTAGTGATTTTCAAAGTGTTTATAAAGACGATCTTATAAATAAAAATAAAATTAAGAAAAAAATAAAAGCTGTAGTTGCCTGTGGCAATGGAACAGCAGGAATATTTGCACCGGACATTTTAAGAGGAATAGGATGTGATGTAATAGAGCTAGATTGCAATTTGGATTATACCTTTCCAAAGTATAATCCTAATCCTGAAGATCTTGAAATGTTACATGCAATAAGTAAATCTGTAAAAGATAATAATGCTGATATCGGATTTGGATTTGATGGAGATGGTGATCGTGTAGGTGTAATTGATAACGATGGTAAGGAAATTTTTTCAGATAAAATTGGATTATTGATTGCAAGGAACTTATCTTCAAACCACAAGGGGTCTAAATTTATTGTAGATGTTAAATCAACTGGGCTGTATTCAACAGATGAAGTTTTGAAAAATAACTCGTGTGAAACATTGTATTGGAAAACTGGACATTCCCATATCAAAAGAAAAGTAAATAATGAAAAAGCACTTGCAGGCTTTGAAAAAAGTGGTCATTTCTTTTTTAATAAACCTTTAGGTTACGGATATGATGATGGTATAAATTCAGCTATTCAAGTTTGCCATTTACTAAATAATAATCATAAAAAAATAAGTGAGATCATAAGTGAATTACCTAATACCTATCAATCACCTACCATGGCTCCTTTTTGTGAAGATAATGAAAAATATCAAGTTGTTGAAGAAATAATTAAACAAATTGAGGATTTAAAAACAAATAATGTTCAAATTGATAATCAAGAAATTGAGGACATACTTACAGTAAATGGTATCAGATTTTCTTTTAAAGATGGCTCTTGGGGTTTAATAAGGGCCTCATCTAATAAACCATCGCTAGTAGTCGTTACCGAAAGTCCTACATCTGATGAAAGAAAGAAAAAAATCTTCGATTTTATCGACGATTTGCTTCAAAAAACTGGTAAAATAGGTGAATACGATCAAAAGATTTAATTAAAGATCTAAGAACCTAATCAAAAAGAGAGTCCCTATTACATATAAAAATACTCCAAACATTCTTTGAGTTTTATTTTTATCAGTGATGTGAACCATATTTGCTCCAACTCTAGCCATAAAAGATGTAATTGGAATAAATATTAAAAAAGCAGGAATATTTACAAAACCTAAGCTTAAAGGAAGATTTGCATTTAGTAAAAAACCAGATGTCAAAAAACCAATTGAGCCAATAGATGCTATTATAAATCCTATTGCAGCTGAACTTCCAATTGCTCTACTTATAGGATACCCAAAATATCTTAGGATTGGAACATTCATCATAGCACCTGTAATGCCCATAGGTGCAGATATAAAACCTGAAATAAAACCAAAAATTGCTCTTGGTAGAAACTTAAATTTTTTATTTTTTTTTAACTCCTGTTTTACTAGCAATAAATATCCACCAAAAAAATATACAACTACAGCAAAAAATAAAACCAAAGATTTTGTATTTAATAACGCTGCCATATAAGTACCCAGCAAAACTCCAAATATAACAAAAAGTCCATAAGTTTTTAAAATATTTGTATCTACGGCTTTATGCTTTCTATGTGTCATAACTGACACAAAAGCAGTAAATATTGTAATAGAAAAAGCAGTTCCTACTGAAAGATGCATCAAATAAGTTTCATCAACATCTGCTGTTTCAAAAATAAAAAAAAGCACAGGCACAGAAATTAGGCCTCCACCTATCCCAAAATAACCTGCAAAAAACCCTACAGGAAAAGCAGTTATTATCATTAATAAAATTAAAAGATAATACTGATTTGAAAGAATAGTATTAATCAATTCGACCTGCCGAATGTAATTTAGGAGAAAGTCTAACTTTATCCATAATATGATCGATTTTTTTTACATCCGCATCTCTTACACACATATTTTCACTCAAATATCTTTTCCAGTGGCTTGAACCTGTTTGTCCATGGAATAAACCTAGTGTATGTCTCATAACTTGATTTACTCTTGTACCCATTTGTACTTGAGCCTTAACATAATCAATTAACTCCTCAACAATTTTTTCCCGTTCTTTGATATCATGATTATTGAATATCTCTTTTTCAATATCAGCTAAAAGGTAAGGAGAATGATAAACAGATCTTCCAATCATTGCGCCATCCACTTTATCTAAATGATCTTTTACTTCTTCAACTGAAGTGACACCGCCATTAATAATTATTTCAAGGTCTTTGAAATCTTGCTTTAGTTTATACACATAATCATATTTTAAAGGAGGTATATTAAGATTTTGCTTAGGCGTAAATTTACCTAGCATGGCTTTTCTTGCATGAATTATAAAAGTTTTAACCCCGGTCTCCTTTAAAGTTTTTATGAAATTATAAAAATTTTCGTAATCTTCTACATCATCATAACCAATTCTAGTCTTAACTGTAACTGGCAAGGATGTTGAATTAATCATTTCTGATAAACAATCAGCCACTAAATTTGGTTCCTTAATTAAACATGCACCAAATTTATTTTTTTGAACTTTTTTACTTGGGCAACCTAAGTTTAAATTAATTTCATCATAACCAAATTCCTCACCAATTTTTGCTGAATTTGCTAATAATTTTGGTGTAGAACCACCTAATTGAAGCGCAACTGGTTTTTCTCTAAGGTCAAAAAATAATAACTTTTCTTTATCTCCCCTTTCAATAGCTTCGGAAACAACCATTTCTGTATAAAGAAGAACATTTTTACTTATCAATCTCAAAAAGTATCTTTCGTGTCTATCAGTACAATCCATCATAGGCGCAACTGATACCAACCTGTTAATCTCAGACATGTTTTTTAACTTTATTTGAAATATTAACTTTCTTTTCGTTTACATATTCTTGGTGATTTTTCTCAATTTTTGCTAATTCGTATCTATAATTAACCATTACACCAAAAGATCTTTTAAAGCCAACCTCAGATACATTTGCGTTTACTGCTATATCATCAATATCAGCTCCATTTTTTAAATGAAATCTACAAACATCATTTATTGGAAAACCAAAATCATTTTTCTGTTTTACTAAATAATTTACCGCTAGCTTAAATATCAAGGCTTTATTATCAGCAATCCTTTTATCCCCGATTTTTAAATTGGAAGACTTTAAAAAATCTAAACTATTTTTGTTTGCTTCTCCTAATATTTCAGCAGCTTGCACACTTTCCATGTTTTTAAACCAATCAGCGAATCCTACCATTGGGGATAATGTTCCAAAATATTTTATATCTGGAAGTTCTTCTTGAAGTTCATAAACAACTCTTTTAATTAAAAAATTTCCTAAAGTTACTCTTGATAATCCATCTTGACAGTTACTTATTGAATAGAAAGTTGCTGTATCATAGTTTTTTATTTTTTCATCAGAAGGTCTTGTTAACTCTTGTATCGATTGACTTAATCCTTTGGTTAATGCTATTTCAACAAATATAATTGGCTCATCTTCTAAAGCAGGATGAAAATAAGCAAAAAACCTTCTATCTTTTCCAAGTCTTCTTTTTAATTCATTCATGTCTTTCATTGAATGAACTTTCTCGTATTTTAACAATTTTTCTAAAATTGCAGCTTTAGTATCCCAAGTTATTTTTCTAAGTTTTAAAAATCCCGGGTTAAACCAATTTTTAAATATATCAATTAAATCATAGTCCAAGCTTTTTAACTCTGGTTTGTCCTTTATTAATTTTAATAAATCTTCTCTTAAAGACACAATCTCTGAAGTTCCATTAGGAGCCATGTTTAATCTAACAAATAGTTCTTTTCTGATACCAGAGGTTACCTTCGATAGATTCAGAATTGAATAATCGTCTTGGTTGTCACTATATTTCTTAATAGCTTCATCAATCTTTAATGGATCAGGTTTGTACTTTTCATTTACTTCAATTAAAAATTTATTTTTTTCTTCTACAGATAAGTTTTGATATCTAAATAATATATCTCTTGCCAATGTAATTCCAAAAGCTGCACCTTTTGTAGACAATAGGTCATCACAAAGATCTAGGAGATCTCTTTTTTTTGCAATACTTTTAAAGGATTTTTTTTCTAAAATCTTTTGTCCAGCATCTGCAATAGTCTCAAAAATTCTTTTTATATTTAACATTGTGTTTTTTATATATTAAAAACCTAAACTTTTACCCATTATTTTATCAGGAAGCCAAGTAACAATTTCAGGAAAAATACACAAAATTAATATAGCTAAAGCCATAATTATCATAAAAGGTATAGATCCTTTTAATATTTCAGACAAACTAACGTCTGGTGTAATACCTTTGATTATATAAAGGTTTAATCCAACAGGTGGTGTGATAAGACCAATTTCCATATTTATCGTAAATACAATTGCAAACCAGTATGGATCAAAACCTAAAGTAGTTATAACTGGTAACAATATTGCTGAAGTCATCACAATGACAGCAACTGGGGGCAAAAAGAAACCCGCTATAAGTAAAAAAATATTAATTAAAATAAATACTACCCATTTATTAGAACTTAATTCTACCATGCTCTGCGCTAATGACTGGGTTACATAAAGTTGAGATAAAGTGAACGCAAAAAGATAAGATGCAGCGATAATAAACATTATCATTACACTTTCTTTCATTGAAACTTTAACAATATTCCATATTTTTTTTGGTTGATAAATTTTGTAAACAACAGCTATCAATACGAAAACTAAAAATGCTCCAACACCTGATGCTTCTGAGGGTGTCGCAACACCACCATATAAAACATATAAGACACCTGCTATAATTGCTAAAAAAGGAAGAATTCTTGGTAGCACCTCAATTTTTTCTTTAAATGTAGGAGGTGTTCTATTTTTTAAAGCCTTTGCTGAGTCTTTATCAATAAAATAACTATGTATAAGGGCCCATATCGCAAACATACCAGCCAACATAAACCCGGGTACTAACCCACATAAAAATAATCTTCCTATTGATGTTCCTGTTGCAATTCCATAAACAATTAAAACAATACTAGGAGGAATTAAAACTCCCAAGGTTCCGCCAGCTGCAATTGTTCCAGTTGCTATTTGATCGGAATATCCTCTTTTTCTCATTTCAGGTATTCCCATTGTTCCGATTGCTGCACAAGTTGCTGGGCTTGATCCACTTAAGGCTGCAAAAACTGAACAAGCTCCAATATTTGATATTACTAATCCCCCTGGAACTCTCCATAGCCACCTATCTAATCCAGTATAAAGGTCTTTTCCTGCTGGTGAATTAGCAACTGCCATTCCCATCAAAATAAACATTGGAATTGAGAGTAGAACAAAAGAGTTTAATCCTGCATAAAAGGTTTCAGCAAAAACGTCTAGCATTTGAAACCCTTCAAATGATACTAAAAGTGCTATCGAGACAAAACTTAAACCAAACGCGATTGGTATTCCTGAAAATAAAACTATTAAAGTAAAGACTGCAACTATTACTGCTATTAATAAAGGATCCATTAATTAATACCTTCTTCGTCAAAAAGTTTAATAATTTCTGCAATGTATTGAAGTATCATTAGAGCTGCTCCAATCATCATGGAAGAATAAGGTATCCATAAAGGTGGATCCCAAACTGTTCCTGTTGAATAATTTTTAGTAAAAGCTTCCTCCACCATTAAAAATCCAAAATAGAATAAAATTAAAAAAAATAATAAGCTTATTAATGATGTAAATATTTTAAGTCTTAGAATATTTTTTTTCGATAAAAAATCATAAATCCATTCCATACTGACATGTGCTTTTTCACTTAAAACATAGGCACTTCCAATGAAAGTTGAAGCAACTAAAAGCATTGTGACTAACTCTGTTTGCCAAGTGATTGCTCTTTGAAAAAAATATCTTTCAAATACAAGCTCAACAATTACCAAAATTGATAAGATTAAGGCTAGAACAGCAAAGGCACCACAAGCCTTTGACGATAAATTACAAAATTTTAAATATTTCTCTTTCATAAAAAAAACCCCTATTTAATTTTCAAATAGGGGTTCTTTATATATCTTTTTATTTAACTGCTAAAGCCATTTCCATCAGCTTATCGCCACCTGGAACTTTTTCAGCAAATGCTTTGTGAGAAGATTGTTTTGCAATCTCAACCCAAGCCGCATGGTCGTTTGCATCCATATATACCAACTTAACTCCTGCTGCTTTGTATGCGTCTTCAAATTTTTTATCTAAATTTTCAACTTGCGCAGTCATATATTTCTCTGCAACTTTACCTGCCTCCATTAAAGCATTTTGTTGTTTTGAATTTAATTTATCAAAACTCATCTTTGACATTAAAATTGGCTCATACATAAACCATAATCCAAATTTTCCTGGAGGTGTTGCACAAGATACTTGTTCATAAATTTTGTAACTTACAAAACTTCCTGAACTAGTATTTGCACCAGTTAATACTCCAGTTTGTAATCCAGTATAAATTTCAGATGAAGGCATACTTTGAATACCTGCTCCTGCTGCTTCTAACATTTGGTTAAATGCTTTACCGGCTGCTCTCATTACCTGTCCTTTAGCATCTGATGGATTTTTTATACATTTAGATTTTGATGCAAATCCCCCACCAAGCCAAGCATCAGATAATACAACTACACCAGCATCATTAATGATTCTCTTGATCTCAGTCATCATTGGACCTTTATTAAATCTTAAGGCATGATCATGATTTTTTACTGTTCCTGGCATTAGTGTTGCATCAAATTCAGGATGAAATTTCGATGCATATGCTAATGGAAATGCAGAAATATCTAGCTGACCAGTAGTCATTGGTTTCCATTGTTCTTTTGGTTTATAAAGTGACTTTGCTGGATAAATTCTAATATCCAAATCTACACCTGCTTTTTTTACTTCATCAGCAATTATTTGAACCATTTCATGTCTTGGATCAAAAGAACCATCGGCTCTTGGAGTACCTGGCCATTGGTGACTAGCTTTTAATGTAACAGCATAAGCTGATCCAATTAATGAGAAAGCTAAAAATAATGTTGTGAAATAAAAACTTATTTTTTTAAACATGTTTTCCCCTCTTTAAATTAATTTAATAAACATATTAAATTGAACTTATTAGTAAGAGTCAATATAAGGAAATGTCATATATTTAATTATGGATGGACCATTAAAAAATTTATTAGTTGTTGATTTAACAAGGGTTTTAGTAGGACCTTATTGTACGATGATACTCTCAGATTTAGGTGCAAGAGTTATAAAAATTGAAGCACCAGAAACAGGTGACGACTCTCGAAAATTTGGGCCTTTTGTTAAAGATTATTCTGCATACTTTATGTCATTAAATAGAGGTAAAGAAAGTATAGCTTTGAATTTGAAGAATGATGAGGACAAAAAAATTTTTGATAAAATTTTATCTAAAGCAGATATTTTAGTTGAAAATTTTAAACCTGGTACATTAGAAAAGTGGGGTTTTGGCTGGAAAGATGTAAGTAAAAAATATCCTAAATTAATTTATGCATCGGCATCAGGGTTTGGCCAAACTGGACCTTTAAAAGAGCTACCAGCATATGACATGGTCGTTCAAGGTATGGGAGGCTTGATGAGTGTAACTGGCCATCCAAACTCAGAACCAACAAGGGTTGGAACCTCTATTGGTGATATCACAGCAGGGCTTTTTACAGCAATTGGAATTAATGCAGCTTTATACGATAGACAAAAAACTGGTAAAGGAGCTTTTATAGATGTCTCAATGTTAGATTGCCAAATAGCAATTTTAGAAAATGCAATTGCAAGATATCTTTCCAAAAATGAAATTCCAGGACCAATGGGTTCAAGACATCCATCTATTGCTCCCTTTGAAGCTTTTAAAACGAAAGATAGTTATATAATTATTGCTGCAGGAAATGATAAACTTTTTACAAAACTTTGTAACGTATTAAAAATTCCTGAAACTGCAAATGATGAAAGATTTAATTCTAATTCACTAAGATGTGAAAACATGGATCACTTAAAAGAAATTTTTGAAAAACAATTGAACTCCAAATCTACAGATGAATGGGTTAAAGAAATGGAAGAATTGAAAATTCCATGTGGGCCAATTTTTAATATAAAACAAGCTGTAGAAAATCCTCAAATTCAAGAAAGAAATATGATTGTAAAATCATACCATAAAATTATTGGAGAATTTAAATCAGCAGGAAACCCTATCAAAATGTCTACCTACAAAGATGAAAATACTAGGGGTAATATTCCAGATTTAGATGAGCACAGGGAAAAAATAATAAAGGAATTTAGTTAATTTATTCTTGGTTTTCTGTTTCGTCTGATACAGTCTCTTCTTGATCTTTCATTTCGTCCAATGAAACATCAGACTCTTCTTCTTGCATGTCCTCAACAGGATCAGAAGCAGGTTGTTCAGCTGTATTTTGTAACTCAGCTAAATCATCTTTAGAAACTTGAATTTTTTCTGGAATTTTTCTAGCTCTCTTAGATGGAAGAATTGGTACACCGCTTTTTGAAATTTCACCTTTGTAAAGATTTTCAAAATCATCGCCAATATCATCTTCATCCTCTGATGTATCATCAACTTGCTCAACATGTTTTCTTAACTTGTAAACTGCAGCATCTGTTAAATCAGGAACTTTGATTGTTTCTTCAGCGATTTCTCTTAATGCTATGACAGTATTTTTGTCATTATCTCTATCTAAAGTAGGCTCTAATCCTGAGTTAAGTTGTGTAGCTCTTTCCTTTGCAACTAAAACTAATTCATAAGGACTATCTACTTTATCTATACAATCTTCAACTGTAACTCTTGCCATGGATGGTTAGATACACCTCGATTATAAAAAAATCAAGCAGTATTAGAGGTAAACAGGATTTAATTTTTTTCTAATTGTGAAAAGTAAGGCTATAGAGCATGCAATTGCAATTGCTGCAATAAATGCAATCTTTTCAATTGAAAATCCAGCATCTATAAAAATGCCAAATAACGCCGTTCCAAAGGCAGTTGCAAATACCATTAAAGCAGTTGTTAATGCTTTTATTGATCCGATATATTTTACACCATAAATTTCTGCCCAGGTTGATGATCCTAATAAATTCGCAAGACCATTAGATATTCCTACCAATCCAAGAAATAAAAAAGCAGACTGTGGGGCATCAAAATATATGATCACTAAAGTTGCTAATAGTAATGGAATATTCATATAGATTAGTAATTTTCTACTTGTAAACTTGTCAATTAAATAACCAGCAACAATTAAAGTAATTACAGAAAAAATTGAGTAAGACATAAAAGATTGTGCAATTGTATACTCACCCCACCCTTTAGAATTTGAGACAAATGACTGATAGACAAACACTCCTGTCGCTATCCATGGCATTGCCAACATGTTTAATGAGACAATATAAAATCTATAATCTCCAAGAACCTCGATTCTTTTCCAGTTTTTAATATTTTCCTCTTTTAATTTTTCGTTTTGATTACTCTCTCTAGTATCTAATTTTACATCTTTAACCAAAATGTAAGATGCAAAAGGTAAACAAATTAAAACTAATAAAGAAAAGGCTACCCATAGATCTTGCCAAACGAACAGGGTTAAAAGATAAACTATTAATACTGGCATTATAAATTCTGCAGAAGATAAACCAAACCATATAATGCTTAACGCTTTACCTCTAGATTTTATAAAGTATCTTGAAATGGTAGTTGAGGCTGTGTGAGACATTAATCCTTGGCCAGAAAATCTCATTAAAAAAATAGCGACAAATAAAAAAGCTACAGATGATATTTTGGAAAAGAAAAAAGAGGAAAAGGATAAAAGTATTGTAACAAAGATAGCAAATTTTATCACATTTACATCATCAATTTTTTTTCCAATCCATATAAGAAGCAAACTACTAAATAGAGTTGCAGATGCATAAATCGTGCCAAATTGTCCATGTGTTATAGAAAGAGTTTCTCTTATACTAGAATTAAATAGTCCTATAAAAAAACTCTGTCCAAAACACGAAAAAAATGTAAATATGAAACCAAAAATAATTACTTTTAAACTTAAATTTTTAAACATATAAATAAATTATGACTTGTAATATTGCTTTCATAGGTCTCGGGGTAATGGGTTATCCGATGGCTGGTTATATATCAAAAGCTGGGCATAATGTAAGTGTTTTTAATAGAACAACTGC
Source organism: uncultured Pelagibacteraceae bacterium (assembly GCA_902570545.1). The sequence goes on from CACFYO010000002.1 coordinate 49,551, forward strand.
CAAAGCTGAAAAATGGATTTCTGAATATAAAGGTAAAATGGCTTCAACACCAAAAGAAGCTGCAGAAGGTGCTGATTTTATTTTTACTTGTGTAGGAAACGATGAGGATTTGAAACAAGTTACTCTAGGTGAAAATGGATTATTTCATAGTGCTAAAGAAGGTTCAATCTACGTAGATAATTCAACTGTATCTGCAGAAGTATCAAGAGAACTTTATAACAAAGCGAAAGAAAAAGGATTTGCTTTTTTAGATGCACCAATTTCTGGAGGTCAATCTGGAGCTGAAGGTGGAATATTAACAGTTATGGTTGGGGGTGATGAAGAAGCTTTTAAAAAAGCAAAACCAGTAATTGATTGCTATAGCAAAAAAGTAAAATTAATTGGTCAATCAGGAAGTGGCCAACTTACAAAAATGATGAATCAAATGTGTATTGCGGGAGTTGTTCAAGGTTTATCAGAGGCCATTAATTTTGGAATAAATGCTGGTTTAGATATTGATAAAGTAATGGAGACAATTTCAAAAGGAGCTGCTCAATCTTGGCAGATGGAAAATAGATATAAAACTATGGTTGAGGATAAATTTGACTATGGTTTTGCTGTAGATTGGATGAGAAAAGATCTAAAAATTGTAATTGAGGAAGCAAAGAGAAATGGTTCACCTGTTCCAATAACAGAAATAGTTGATGAATATTATGCGGATGTTCAAAAAATGGGTGGTAACCGTTGGGATAGCTCTAGTCTGATTGCTAGACTTAAAAAAAAGAAATAATCCTATGTCAAATACTGTCCCATACTATGAGGACTTTTCTGAAATAAAGAAAAAAATTTGGTCAATGCTTGATGATGCAGTTACCAATAGATCATCACCTTTTCGAATTCCAGTTTTTGTTTGTGGAGATCAATCAGACATTGATGGAAGAATTGTAGTTCTTAGAAAATCAGATCAATCAAATAATCTAATTCAATTTCATAGTGATATTAGATCTGATAAAATTCCAAAGTTAAAAAAAAACAACAGTGCAGCACTTATTTTTTATGATAAAGAGGAAAAGATCCAGCTTAGGATTAAAGTTAAATGTGTTGTCAATCATAATAATGAAATAACTGAGCAATCATGGTCAAAAACTGCTCACGTGAGTCGAAAATGTTACTTAATAAACAATGGACCGGGAACAGAAACGCATGAACCAAGCTCAGGTTTAAGTGAAGATATTGAAAAGTCTGGCTTTACAATGGAACAAAGTGAAGAAGGTTATAAAAACTTTACAGTAATACAATGTAAAATTGAAAGCATTGAATGGCTTTATCTCGCAGCAAAAGGTCATAGAAGAGCAAGATTTGATATTACAAATGATAATCAAAACTGGCTAATTCCGTAAAATGCTAAGCGGACTTATTATTGCTGTAGCTCTCGTTTTGGGTGGATTAGCTGCAATGAGGTTTGGTATATTTCAAATAAGAAAATTTAAAAAAGGTGAAATTAAAGTCACAAAAAAAGTTAGTGAACAAATAGCTTTTTTAATATTTTTTGTGATTATTTTAGGGTTAATTGTTTATTCTGTTAATGATTTGCTTTTTAGATAAATTAGTTTTCCTGATAAATGTTTAACTCATCCTCCCAAGATGCAGTAACATCTCTCCTAGCATAAAAACATTGATATCCAATACCTTCTTCAGGTTCAAATTTTATATAATCATGTTTAGTAACTTTCCATTTATCTTTTGAAAGGCAGGTTAATTCAAATGGGTCAAAAGGAGTGTCTGACGTGGGAGTGAAATAAACACTATCTTGCATATCTGGACAGCTTTCAATGTCATGACCCCAATAATCATCATTCTTTGGATCTAAAGCGTGATTTGTTCCATCGCCTGACCTACTCATCATATCTTTTGTTTTTTTAGTGTTATGTCCTTCAATATAATTTGGTGAACATGTATAAATTCCTCCCATAGCATGCAAAACCTCGTGTAAAATAAAATATCCAACCTCTTTGTTGTTAAGTGGCCACTTTTTTTGATGTTTGGAAAATACATTAAATATTGGAAATCCACCAGAAAATGGCCAATCCTTATAACTAAAGTCTCCAAAGTTAAAATAAATTTTTTTAGGATTATTCATACCATTGTTAATTATAGATCTTCCGAATACATTTGCACAACTTCCCCATTTTGATTTTTTCATATCTTTTTTGGTTCTATTAACTCTAAGAAACGTAATATCTAGCTTTCCATCTTCGCGTCTATCCCATTTTAATTTCTGACCTTCACCATTATTAAAATTTGATTTTTTATTTGCTTTTGCAGTTTTCTTCAAAATCCAATTATCTGCAATTTCTATCCATTTTTCTACATCTCCATTTATATCCCCTTCTTTATCTTTAGAATCCTTTAATAAAGTGTAAACAATATGAACTTGAAAATCATCATTAACATCTGGTTGATCCTCAAAAAATCTGCCCAGTTTTTTATCGCTATCTAAAATTACTGCAGTTGTGTTACTATCGTAGCATTTATCAGCATATGCATTTGAAATTATTAAAATTAATGTAATAAGTATTATTAATATCTTTTTCATCTCTAGAAATTATTGAAATCTTTATATCTATTATATGTACACCAAGTTCTTTTTTTTTTAATTTTTTTTAGTTTTTTATGAGAATATCTTTCTCTCCATTCATAATTACTATCAGGAGAAATACCTCGACCAACTTCTGCAGCCATTGCACATTTTAAGTAAACAGGATTAAATGGTGTACTAGAAGTAGGTTCTAAAAAAACAGAATCTTTAAAATCAGGACAAGTAGGATCTTTATGATTATACAATGAGCCCAAATTATACTTGTCTCCCCCGTCAGGTCCTCCAATTATTGTCCCATACTTGTGTGATTTTTTAGCTCCTTTTGTGCATGGCCAAGCAAATCCATTTACATGCATTAATTCATGTAAAGTAATTAGAATTCTTTTATTTTTACTTGGGTTATATTTACTTTTTAAAAAAATATATCCATGGTGTACACTTCCTTGGCCACCATCTCTATGCCCTACATCTACCCATGCAAAATACAATTTATTTGGATTGTTAAATCCTAATTTTGTTAAATAAGCGTCAGGATAGTTCATTCCATAATTTCCTTTATATTGTTTATCAAACCTAACAAAAGAAATATCCATTTTTCCATCTTCCCTCATGTCATATCTAAATTTTTGCTTACCTTTTGTCATTTTGAGCATTTTTTCATTGGCCTCTAATAATTCCTTCTCCATTTTTCCATTGATATCCCATTCTCTATCCTTGCTATCTTTGTTTAAGAGATAAATAAAATGAACTTGAGGTTCATCAGAAACATCTGGTTGATCTACAAAATATCTTCCAACTTTTTCATCTGATGCAAAAACAGCATTTGAAAGTAGGGAAAAAACTATTATTAAAATTTTAATCATTTAGATATATTTTTATCATTTAGCTCTACCATCGCTTTTCCTGGAGAAAAAGTATAATCATTATCATCCATTAATTTACCGTTTTTCATATTATATAATTTCCAATTAAATTTTATGCTGCTATTTTGTTTTTTTCCTAATTTTAAAATTGTTAATTCAATTTTTCTAGGTTTCCCTCCAGAAGACCCTTCAAAAGACCTGGTTTCTCCGTCTTTCCAAATTCCCAAAGGAAATTTACATCCATTTTCAATTATTCTACCACCACGTCTACTATCCCAAATTCTTCCCATGCATTGTCCATCGTTAGTTATTGTAAATAGCTGGGTTTTGAGACCACTTTGCCCTTTTCTTGTTCTTTTATAAACTTTTATTTTTTCTCCAGTTTCTGGATGATCCCAATCTTCAGGACCTATAATTTCCTTTTTTTTCTTTTCGCCAAATACCAAATTAGCTTTTGTAAATTTAATTTCTGTATCATTTCTAATTTTTCCACCTGTGAAAAGCTCTAAAGGTATAAATCTTTCAAAAGCTTGAGAGAATTGAGTTAATAAAACTAATATTACAAAACTATAAAAAAGTTTTTTCATTAAAAAATAGACTTTGAATATTTTTTCCAATTTTCTTGGTACCTGATTGCGTTTTGCTTTACCGCCTCAATTTCATCAACAGTTAACTGACGAATAATTTTTCCAGGTGAACCCATTACTAAAGAATTATCTGGAATTTCCTTATTCTCTGTAATTAATGATTTTGCACCAATAATACAATTCTTTCCAATTTTTGCTTTATTAAGAACTACAGCTCCAATGCCAATTAAAGAGTTGTCATCAATTGTACAACCATGGAGCATTACTAAATGACCTATAGTTACATTCTTTCCAATTTTTAATGGATAACCTGGGTCAGTATGCAAAACACTTCCATCTTGAACATTTGATCCTTCACCTAAGTGAATGTTTTCAATATCTCCTCTTAATGTTGCATTAAACCAGACACTAGAGTTTTTCTCCAATGTTACATCACCAATTATAACAGCATTTGGTGCTACCCAATTTTCGCCAAGGTTTTTTGGTTTTTTATCTTTTAAATCGTAAAACATAAATTATATAGTCTTTTAACATGGCATTAACCAAAACACCATTATGTGACTTCGGCAAAAAAGCTGATAACTTTGAACTCAAATCTATAGATAATAAAATAATTTCCTTGAATGATGCAAAGGGTGAAAATGGAACACTAATAATGTTTATCTGTAATCACTGTCCATATGTATTAGCTGTCATAAATAATGTTGTCGAAGATTGCAAAGAATTAGAAAATAATGGAATTAAATCTATAGCCATAATGTCAAATGACCCAAAAAGATATGAAGAAGACTCATTTGATAACATGATTAAATTTTCAAAAAATTATAATTTTAATTTTCCATATGTAATAGATGAAACTCAAGAAGTAGCAAAAACTTATGGTGCGGTCTGCACTCCAGATTTTTTTGGATACAATAAAGATCTTGAACTTCAATATAGAGGAAGAATAAGGGAGTTAAAAAATTTGAAACCAATAGAAAGTGGAGATAGTGAACTTAAAGATGCAATGAAAATGATTGCAAAATCAAACAATGGTCCAAAAGAACAATTTCCAAGTATGGGTTGCAGTATTAAATGGTTTTAACAACTAATGTATATAATAGTAACTAGAACTTTTCCTCCAGAATTAGGAGGTATGCAAAATCTCATGTGGGGATTAGCAAGGTCTCTTTCAAAACTAAATCTTATAAAAGTTTTTGCAGACTATCATGAAAATCATGAGGAGTTTGATAAGTCAGTTTCATTTTCAATTGAAAGAGTCAGTGGAATAAAACTTATTAGAAAATATAGAAAATCATATATGATTAATGATTATCTTGAGCAAAATAATAAGGTACAATGTATAATCGCTGACCATTGGAAAAGTTTAGAGCTTATAAAAACAAATAAAAAAAAAATCTGCTTAATCCATTCAAAAGAAATTAATCACACAAAAGGTTCAAGTTTAAATAAAAAAGTATTATCAGTTCTAAATAATGTTGATCATGTTGTAGCAAATTCAAATTATACGAAAAATTTGGCAATTAACTTGGGTGTTGAGGAAAAAAAAATTGTTATAATTAACCCTGGAATTGACCAAGTCAGTGAGGTTCCTGAGAAATATTTGAATGAGGCAGAAGAAATACTTAAAGACAAAAAATATAGAATAATTACAGTTTCTAGATTCGATAAAAGAAAAAATCATGAAAAAGTAATTATGGCTGTTAGAAATCTAAAAGAAATTTATCCAGAAATTGTCTATACATGTATCGGATACGGTGAGGAAGAGGAAAAATTAAAAAAATTAGTAATTGAACTTAAATTAGAAGAACAAGTAACTTTCTTAAAAAATATTCCTTCAGATTTAAAAAATGCTCTTATTTCTAAGTCGGATATTTTTGTAATGCCTTCAATAATTTATAAAAAGTCAGTTGAAGGTTTTGGTATTGCTTATGTCGAGGCCGCACAATATGGCATACCCTCAATCGGTGGTAAAGATGGAGGTGCGTCAGATGCAATAATCCACGAAAAAACTGGCTTGATATGTGATGGAAATAAATTGGAAGATGTATATTCAAGTATAGATAATCTTTTTAAAAACAATAAATATTTAGAATACGGCAAAGAAGCAAAAATTAATGCTGAAAACTTCTTATGGGATAGAATAATTGAAAATTATAAAAGAATCTTATAGAATAGAAATATGATTGCTAAGTTTAATAATATCTTTTACTTAATTATCTTTCTTGCACATTTTATAGGAGTAGCTGCATATTGTTTTCAAACAATTGTTGGAACCAAAAAATTTATGGATAAGTTTGATATAGATCATAGTGCAGCTGTAATGGTTAGATTTGTTGGAGCGTTAATGCTTGGTTGGGTAATAATGGCTATTTATATTATGTTTGTTAGACCAAATGGAGTTGAAGGTACTTGGGCATTTTTTAATTTAATATTTATCATACATGCATGTGTTTTAGGAACAAATTTCTACTCGCTTAAAATTGATAAAACTGGTCTTAATGAAAAAGTTACAAATGAAGGGATTATAGCGCCCACAGTGTTTCTAATAATGATGGCTATACTTTGTTACGGTTTGTCAGATAAAATTTATATTACCTAAACAAAATTTAAAACTTCTTTTGCTACTCTTGCTCCACTTCTATCTGCTCCGTGGACTGTTCCATAATTTTTTGCTGTAGCTTCGCCTGCAAAAAAAAGTTTATCTGCAACTGCAGTCTTAATATTTTTTCTTAAATTAGCTTTTCCTGGTGTTGCAGAAGCCCATGCACCAAGTACAAATGGATTTTTACCCCAACTAGTCATATGTCCTTTTATATAAAATTTATCAAAGTCGGATCCAAAAGTGTTTCGCAAGGTTTGTAAAACGAAATCTATACCTGCTTTGCTTCCTGCTTTTTCTAAATCTTTTGCAAATTCTCCACCCACATCAAAATATGAAATTTTAGAATCATGTAAATTCATTGTTGAACAATATCCCTCTGGAGATTTAAGGCCTTTAGTTGTGATTTTTGGAGTAAAATACATGTCTGGTTTTACTTTATACTCTTTATAAAAATCATCTTTTAACTGTAATGTTACATGATTATAATTTGAACAGGAAAAAGCATCATAAGCCTCGTACTTTTCAATAGGTAGTGCTGGAGTAAATTTAATTTTTCCTGAATTAAATGCTGAAGTAGAAATTGTTATAACGCAAACTTTGGCACTTATGATTCCTTTGTTTGTGACTACCTTAACTCCATTCCCATCCCATTTAACCTCATTAACAGTTGTTTGTAGTTGAACTGGTACATTTTTTCTATAATGAGCAAGTAAAGCACCATATCCTTGTTTTACAAATCCATCACCACCCTGACTACCTTCGCCATAACTTTCCCAATTAAGTTTACCATCAGCAGCTGTGTATTGATCTATATCTTTTCCAGATTCGCAAGGGAATCTTATTTGATGTGCTGTTGCAAACCATTCATTTTCTAACCATTTTTCTTTAACTTTATTACTTAAAGGAACGTCATCTTTTGTTTTGTTTTTTAACTTTCCTAATTTACTGTACAATCCATAAAGTTTCATTCCCTTAACTTTTTTTTGACCGTCATAAATCATGACTTTGTCCGGATCTTTATAAATATCAAATATATCTTTTTGTTTTTTTCCATACTTTGCAATTTGATTAAAATTAAAATTATGTAACCAATGCGCTCCAAGATCATACGGGACACCAAATATTGAAGTATTTGTAAAACATCTTCCACCCTTTCTGCTCATTGCATCAAGACAAACAACTGATTTTCCTTTTTTCATTAATTCAGCTGTTACTGATAATCCTGATGAGCCACCACCAATTACCACAACATCTGGATTTGATTGTGAAAATGAAATTTTTGGTATGGCTGCAAATGCTAATGCAGATAGTGATGTTTTTAAAAATCGCCTTCTTGATATCATTTTTTTATTATAGTTTTATAAAAATGCCAGACAACTATTAAAATTGTAGTTAATAAAATACACAAAGTAAGTGTTCTGTCCCAAAGAAACTCCCATGATCCATTACTTAATAGCAAAGATCGTCTTAAATTTTCTTCCATTAACCCTCCCAGCACAAAGGCAAGTATTAGTGGTGGCATTGGAAAATCATATAAACGCATAAAAGTTGCAACAACGGCAATTCCTATCATTAAATAAATATCAAAGTTATTAAATGACATTACATAAATTCCAGTAATAGAAAAAAATAGGATTAACGGGATTAAATAATTTTTTGGCACCGCAAGGATTCTTGCGATGTAAGGAATTAGAGGTAAGTTTAAAATTAATAATATTACCATACCTATATACATAGACATAATTATAGACCAAAATATTTCTGGATTTGTCATATAAAGTCTTGGGCCAGGTTGAACGCCAAATCCTAATAAAGCCCCCAACATAACTGCAGTTGTTCCACTGCCTGGTATACCTAAAGTAAGCATAGGTACAAATGATCCTGAGCAAGCTGCATTATTTGCGGTTTCTGGAGCAGACAAACCATTAACACTTCCTTTACCAAACTTTTCTTTTTCTTCGTCGTTAACTACATTTCTTTCCATCCCATATGCTAAAAAAGAAGCGATTGTTGCCCCTGCCCCTGGCAAAACTCCAATTAAAAAACCAATTACTGATGATCTTGGAATTGTCTTGTACATTTTGGTTCTTTCTTCTTTGTTAATTTTAATTGAGCCAAGCTCTGTTAAAGAAACTTGTTTAGCAGCACTCGTTGGATCATTTCTTTTTAAAATAATTGTTAAGGCTTCACTCATTGCAAATGTTGCCATCACAACAAGTACGAAACTAATACCATCAGTTAAGTTCATATTATTAAATGTAAATCTTGTAATATCTGATAAGCTATCTTGACCAACAGAAGCTAGCATTAATCCTAGCACTACCATCATCATTGCTTTTAAAAATTGACCTTTTGAGGAAAAAGCTGCGATTGCAGTTAAACCTAAAATCATTAAAGCAAAGTAATCTGGTGATCTAAATGATAAACTTACTTTTGATAAACTTGGAGCCATAAATAATAGATAAATGGCAGATAATGTTCCACCAGCAAAAGAACTCCAAGCAGCAATTGCTAAAGCTTTTCCCGCTTTACCTTGTTGAGCCATTGGGTAACCATCAAATGATGTTGCGACAGTTCCTGGAACGCCAGGTGCGTTTAACAGTATTGATGATGTGGAACCTCCAAATACTGCTCCATAATAAACACCAGCCATTAAAATTAAGCCAGTTGCTGGGTCAAAACCATAAGTAATGGGTATCATTAAAGCAATTGCTGTCATTGGACCAAGTCCTGGTAACATTCCAATAATTGTTCCAAAAAAACAACCAAGCATTACCATTAGAATATTTTGTAAAGTGAGCGCTGTTGTTAAACCAATTATAATTCCCTCAATCATCCCATTACTCCAATTGATTGTAAGAATGGATCTCTTAAATAAATATCAAGCACACCATGAAGTAAATACATAAAGGCTGCTACAAAAGGAAAAGACAATAAAAACATTAAGACCCATCTCCTCTCTCCTAAAAAATAATATGAAGAGAACAAAAATAATGATGTAGTTAAAAAATAACCAACTTTTAAAATTGTAGCACCATAAATTATTGCAATAACAATAAGTATTAGTGTTTTTTTGTATTCTAAAGTTTTATGGTTAACTTTTATTGTATTAGGATCAGGTAAAATTAATTTTAACCCTGAAAAAAAAAGGCCTGCATAACCTAAATATATTGGGAATGTTCTTGCATTAAACGGTGCATTTTCATCGAATGCAAAAACTTGAATTTGATAAGCTGTATATAAATAAAATGCTGAAAATATAAAAAAGAGCAGTGATATAACTTTTGTAGTATTTATATTCACTGCTCTAATATTTAATAACCGTTAAGATTATATAACTCCTAATTTTTTCATAAGAGCTGTCATTTCTTCAGTTTGTTTTTCTAAGAAAGATACAAACTTACCTTCTGGATTGTAAATATTAACCCATGCATTTCTTGCTCTAACAGTTTCCCATTCAGAAGTCTTTTGTACATCGCCTAACATTTTAGCAATTTTTGATTTATCTGCACTACTCATTCCTGGAGGTCCAAAGAAACCTCTCCAGTTAACAAATTGTACATCATAACCTTGTTCTTTAAGAGTTGGTGCATCTGGAGCATCAGAAACTCTTGAAGGAGCTGTTATACCAATAATTCTTACTTGGTCTCTTGCACCCATAAGCTCACCTAAACCTGTAGAAATAATTTGTGTTTCACCAGATAACAGTCCAGCTAATGCTTTTCCACCTGCATCATAAGGAATATAAGCAACATCATTAGGATTGGCACCAGCAGCTTGGAAAGCTAAAGCACCAATTAAATGGTCCATACTTCCTCTTACTGATCCACCTGCCATTTTAATAGAACTTGCATCTTTTTTGTATGCATCAACAACATCTTTAAAATTTTTATAAGGTGAATTTTTAGCAACTGCTATTGCACCGTAATCTCCAATAACACCAGCTATTGGCACAACATCTTTATAAGATAAAGTACCACTTCCACTTACATAACCTTTATGTCTTGTAATTGATCTTAATACTAATGGTGTTGATTGAACTAAGACTGTATTTGCAGGCTTATTATTAATCATGTAAGCTAATGCTTTTCCACCACCACCACCTGACATATTTTCAAATGATGCACTTTTTAACATACCAGCTTTTGTTAAAGCTTCTCCAGTACCTCTAGCAGTTCCATCCCAACCACCACCAGCACCACCACCAATTACAAAGTGCAATTTATCAATTGCTAATGAACTAGTTGTTGTTGCTGAAAGTATAAGAATTGCTGAGAATAAAACTGAAATTATTGATTTAATTAGTTTCATTATTTTTTCTCCTATTATAATTATAATTAGTTATTAAACATAAATTAAAATTCAGTGTCAATGAGGATTTATTATTTAAATATTAAACGTGATTCCATTTAAAAAATTATTAAATGAGCTTAACATTAGTTATAAGGCTTTAATCATAGGGGTAATAGGAGGTTATATTGGAACTCTTATTGGTCTTCCTTTACCTTGGTTGCTAGGTGCTTTAGGTTTAAATCTGTGTATTGCTTTTACTAATTTTAAAATTGAATTTTCAACAAAATTACTTAATCCAGTTTTTCTGATGGTTGGTATTATTTTAGGTGGAACGTTGAATGTATCTTTATTATATAAAATTCATTTATGGATATTCTCATCTATGGCTATGGTTGTTTGTACTGTAGTCAGTACTATTTTAGCAGGATATTATTTTATTAAAGTTTGTAAATTTGATAAGTTTATTGCAACACTTGCCGCACTACCTGGGGCATTTGTCCCAATAGCTGCAGCACTTTTAGAGTATGGAAAAAAAGAAAATCATAAACAAGTTTTAATTCCTCAAGCCACAAGAGTTATATTTATTGTAAGTTTTGTACCTATATTATTTATTAGCAAGTTAGGATTTTCTGAAATTGCAGGATATAATTATGAAAATATTTACGATCTAAGATATTTTTTAGAAATTATTTTTTTAATAGTCATTTGTTATTTATTTTCTAAATTGCTCAAAAAATTTAATATCCCTTCACCTATACTTGTTGGTGCAATGGCCTTATCTGGCTTATTTTATACTTTTGAGATTGTTAACTCTAGATTCCCAGATACAGTAATAAATATAGCATTCATTTTTTTGGGTACTGCTCTTGGAAGCAGATTAAATGGATTAAAACTTAAAGAATTATTTTTTTATATTTTTCATGGAATAATTGTTTGTTCTATTTTAGTTATTGTTGCGATGATTACAGCTTACTTTCTTCAGTATTTAGGATTTGATTTTATTCCAACTTTTTTAAGTTTTGCTCCAGGAGGAATTCATGAAATGGTTGTGATTAGCGTTGCCTATAATATTGATCCTATTTTTGTAAGTTATCATCATTTTTTAAGAATATTAATAATTGTAGCTTTTTTACCATTTTTGCTTAAAAAATTTGGGAACAACTCTGTTAAAAATACAAAGTTTAAATAAAATCAAATATTAACTTTGTACTACTGACAAGAATTAAACCATAGATAATGTTATAAAACAAATTTTCATCTATAATTTTAAGCAATTGATAACCAATAAATATTCCAATTAAAGCCAATGGAAAAAGTGAGACAGATTGAAATAAGGTATCAAAATTCATCATTGATAGATAAATATACAAAGGTAGCTTTATTAAGTTAACACAACTAAAAAAGATAATTCTCGTTCCTACATATATTTCTTTTTTTAACCTTAATGGAAGTAAATAAAGACTTGTGGGTGTTCCACCAGCATGCACACAAAAACTTGAAAATCCTGCAATAGATGAACAAATTGCACCTTTTAAAAAGTTTTGCTTAGCAGGAACTGTCTTTTCTTTTTTAAACAAAAAATAGTGTCCAGCAAATAAAAATCCCATTATTCCAACTATTAATTTAAGCAAATCCTCTGAAAAATGATTGAGTGTTAACGAACCGATTACAATCCCTATTGCTGCAAACGGCACAATTACCCTGAGTATACTAAAATTAAACTCTTTTCTAAATCTGTAAACAGCAATCATGTCTGAAAAAATTAAAATAGGTAGAATAATTGCTAAAGCTTGTTGCAATGGCATCACAACTGTCATCAATGGGACTGATATTAATGATATCGAACCTCCTAATCCAGATTTTGCTATACCGTACAAAATTATTGCAGGAACAACACTTATAAAAAAAAGGAAATTTATTTCCATTAATTTAATGATTTTGTTAAATATTCAAAAACCTTTTCAGGTGATAATTTATTTAAATCTGTTACTTGAATTGCTTTAAAATTTTCTCTCTCTATACTCACTTTATATGCAGTAGTATGAGAGCCAAATAAGGCTAAGCCTTTAGTATCTAAATGTGATGCTATATGTGCAGGTCCAGTGTCATTTGCTACAACGAAAGAACTGTCTTTTATTAATGTAGCAAGTTCAGAAATATCTAAAGATCTGTTTTCTTTTAAAATTGAAATCGCATTAATTTCTTTTGTCATATTAATTTCATCAGGACCTGGAGCT
>CACFYO010000003.1 GCA_902570545.1 uncultured Pelagibacteraceae bacterium
ATACATAATTATTCCTAAGTTTTTTTATTAGCTCTAAAGCTGATATCAAATCTTTCTTTTTTAGAGAATTAATTATGTTATTTGAGGTTATTGTAAAACTAAATTTTACTTTTTTAAAATCTACTTTTGAATAATTAATTCCACACATAAGTATTGATGGTTTAATTTATTTAATTAATATTAATTATTTGTATAATATATTTTTATTCATTCAATAATATAACAATATGTAATATGCACTATGAATTTTTAATGATATACCTATTTAACTATGAACCAATTTGATATTCAAAACCAAGAAATAATCACCGGATCTTCTCGGTTAGTATCAAAGGATAAAAAATTTGACAGAATAAAATATGCAACTGATTACATGGATCATAATTTAGCTTATAAAAGCTATTTAAAAATTAATGAAATTAACGATAATGAAGGCAAGATACTTTTAGATTTTAAAAAAAGATTTTTAGATTACAGAGTAAATTGGAATAAAGTTCCAAAAGACAATTATAACTTAAATATTTCTGATTATAACGATCCAAATATTAAGATATTAGGACCACTGTGTGTAGATATTGAATTAGCTGCAATTTGTGACCTAGCGTGTCCGCATTGTTTTAGAGAATATATACTTACTCCTGACAAAATAATGAATTTTAATCTTTATAAAAGAATTATTGACGAGATAAAGATTTTAGAAGTTCCATCAATAAAACTTAATTGGAGAGGTGAGCCTCTTCTAAATTCTAAAATAGAAAAATATATAGAGTATGCGAAATCAAGTGGAATACTAGAGGTATCCATAAATACTAACGCAACTCATCTCACTAAAGAAATGGCAACTAAATTAATTAAATCAGGATTAGACTTGATTATATATTCATTCGATGGAGGAACTAAAAAAACTTATGAAAAAATGAGACCAGGAAGATTTGAGCAAAATAAATTTGAAAAAGTTTATGGAAATATTAAAAACTTTTCTAAAATAAAAAAAGATCTAAAGTCTTTCTTTCCAATAACAAAAATCCAGATGGTTCTTACTGAGGAAACAAGGAAAGAAATTAATAATTTTTATGAACTTTTTAACTCAATAGTCGATGACGTTACTGTGACACCTTACTCAGAAAGAGGGGGTAATTTAGAGAAATTAAAAGATTATCAAAAACAAAAATTATTTGATTACTTAAAAAAAAATGATTTACCAGATAGCACTCCATATATGATTGATGGGAATGGAAAAATTAAAATTTCTAAAGAAAGAAAGCCATGTAATCAAATTTTTCAAAGACTCATGATAACCTATGACGGAAGAGTTGCTATGTGTTGTATGGATTGGGGAGCCCAGCATTGTGTTGGATATATGGATGAGTCTGGTTATAATATTCAAAAAACTTTGGATGATCTTAAAAGAAAAATAGATAGTAATAAAAAAGGTTTTGAATTGTTAAAAAATGCAAAGTATCCAAAAAATTTTAATGAACCCAAAAAAAAAGTTGAAACATTAAATGATATATGGAACGGAGAAGAAATAAATAAAATTAGAAATTTACATAAACAAAAAAACCTAGATAGTGTTGATATTTGTAAAAAATGTGATTTTACAGACACATATTCATGGATTGAAATTGAATAATATAAAATTTATCACTGAAATAGCATCTACGCATGATGGATCTATTAAGGATTTCAACAAATTAATAAAAAATATTAAGATTATAAAAGGAGATTACATAAAATTTCAAATTTTTAAAAACTCAGAATTATGTCATAGCAGTAGTAAATTATTCAAAGGCTTAAAAAAAATAGAATTACCTTTTAAATTTTGGGAAAAAATAATTAATAAAAATAAAAAAAAAAAAAAAATTATTTTAGAGCCCTTTGATGAAAAAAGTTACATTTTTTCCAAAAAGTTTAAAAAAGATGTGTTAATAAAAATTTCTTCATCTGAACATGACAATCAATGGATGATACATGATGCAATCAAAAATTTTAAAAAAGTTTTTCTTAACATTTCAGGTTATCATTTAAAAGATATTTTAAAATTATTTAAAGATTATAAAAGTTCTAAAAATAAAATAATTTTAATGTATGGATTTCAATCTTTTCCATCGAATCCTCAGGATTTGAGACTTAATATTTTAAAACAGATTATTAAAATTGGATATAAAGCTGGCTATGCAGATCATTCTGAAACAGAAGATTTAATCGGAACTTATATTTCTACTGCTAGAGCCATTGATCTAGGAGCTACTTATATTGAAAAACATGTTACTTTAGATAGATCTAAAAAAAAACCAGATTATGTATCTAGTTTTAATCCTATCGACCATACTCAATATGCAAATTTTTTTAAAAATGATTATAAAAAATTTATAATTAATAGAACTAAAATTTCAAAAAAGGAAATTCAATATTGTCAAGTTATGGGAAAATATGCTGTATCAAATAGAGATCTAAATTTGAATGAAAATTTAAATTATAAAGACATAAAGTTTTTACGAACTGGTAGCAAAGGACTAAATAGAAATGAAATAAATAATTTTCTTAAAAAGAAAAGCTTTATTAAAAAAAAAATAAAGAAAAATTCGCTGATTAAATTAGATCATCTGGGTTATTGAAGGACTTTGAAAAAAAAATTTATTAATAAAGCTGTTTTTTTGGATAGAGACGGTGTTATCAATTATGATTATGGGTATGTTCACAAAATTAAAAATTTTAAATTTAAAAAAAAAGTATTTGAAGCAATTAAATTTTTAAATAAGATAAATTATCTTGTGATAATTATTACAAATCAATCTGGAATAGGAAGAGGATTTTACACAAAAAGAGACTTGATGGTTTTACATAATTGGATGAAAAAAAAATTTAAGCAAAAAGGTGCATATATAGATGATATTTATTTTTCTCCTTATTTTGAACATTCAAAAAAAAAATATTCTTATAAGGAAAAATTGAGAAGAAAGCCTAACAAGGGAATGATAGATGAAGCTAAAAGAAAATGGTTAATAAATATAAAAGATTCATTTATGATTGGAGATAGAACTGTTGATAAAAAGTTAGCTAATAAAGCTAAATTGAAATTTATTAAAGTAAACTCTAATTCAGATTTATTAAAAATTGTTGCTAAAAATATTAGATAAAAATAAATTATACAAATAGAGATGTTTATAAAATTGACTTTTCTTCAATACCTAAAATGAAAAAAAAATTAAATAAACATTTTTATAAATGTAATTTTTTAAAAGAAAATTCAATAGCAATAATAATTTTAGCTAGGTTAGAGTCAAAAAGATTAAAAAATAAAGCAATATTAAAAATTAATAAAAATACTATTATTGAAATCCTGATTAAAAGATTAATAAAAAAATTTAATTCAAATGATATAATTTTGTGCACTTCCTATAAAAAAAAAAATTTATTATTAAAAAAATTTTCTAAGCAGAATAAAATTAAATTTTTTCAGGGTTCAGATAGAAATATCTTTAAAAGAATCCAATATTGTCAAAAAAAATTTAAATTTAAACATTTTGTTCGAATAACTGGAGATAATCCATTTACCGATTTATCAGCTATTTTAAAATTATCCAAAGTACACATCAAAAATAAAAATGATTATACATACACAAATAGTCTACCTATGGGTACTAGACCAGAAGTGTATTCAATTGAATCATTAATAAAATGTTCTAAATTAGCAATAGATCAAAGTTCATCAGAATATCTCACTTATTTTTTTAAAAGGAGCATTTTTAAAATAGAAAATTATATTTTGAAAAAATTTTTTAAAAATCAAGAAAAATATAGTATCTCCATTGATAATAAAAAAGACTTTGATCTTTTGTCAAAAATTATTAAAAAAAAAAATAAATTTAATTTTGATTTAAAAAATTTAATAAAAATTTTAATAAAATATTCTTCACCAATAAACTCGCCAAAAAATAATGTTAAAATAAATTTAAAGACAAAAAAGTATGATGTAAGATTTAAAAAAAACTTAGCAAATCGTATTTTGCTTTAATAAAATTCTTTTATTTAAGAATATATATAAAACTGTTATATTTATTTAATTTTGGTTAAAAAAAACATGAATATAAAATTTTACGGACATAATTGCTTTTTGCTTGAGGGTAGTAAAATCAGTTTACTCATAGATCCATGGTTAAGTGAAAAGGGAGCTTTTTTTGGAAGTTGGTTCCAATGGCCTATCAATCATCATTTAAAAAATCAATTATTAGAAAAACTTAGACAAAATTTAAACAATTACCTGTATATTTCTCACGAACATCAGGATCATTTTGATAAAGAAACTTTAGAAATAATTAAACCTATGATTAAATCATGTATCATTCCGAATTATCATGATCCATTTTTATTTAATCAAATGAAATCATTAGGTTATGATGTTATTTCACTCAAAGAAAATTTAAAACACTATTTCAATGATAAAGATTATATGGAATTAATGATAGTAGATACTGGTGTAAATCATGACAGTGCTGCAATTATTAATTTAGAAAATAAAATATTTGTAAATCAAAATGATTGTAAAATTTTTGATAGATTACCTTACTTGGCAGATAAAAAAGTTGATTATTATGCTGTTCAATTTAGTGGAGCAAATTGGCATCCAGTATGTTACGAAATGAGTGATTTAGAGAGAAAAAAAATATCTCAAAAAAAAGTTTTGTCAAAACTTGTTGCTGTGAGGAATGCGATTAAACAGATTAAACCACGTTACTATATTCCATCTGCTGGTCCTGCAATATTTCCTTTTTTAAAAAATGAACTATCTTTAGGTGTTGATAATATTTTTGTTCATCAGCCAGATATAAAAAATTTTTTAATCAATTCTAATACGGAAGTAATTTGTCCTCGCCCAGGTGATGATATTAATAATACAATTAATTATGAACCAATTGAACCACCTAATAAAAATGACCTCGATAATCTTAAAAAAGAACTTAAATGTGAATTCTATGAATTTGATGATAAAAGTTTTGATACTGAAAATCTAATCAAAGAAATCAATGATAGATTAGATCAAATTAAAGATCTTAAATTTTCTGAATGCCCAAAATTGATTTTTGACTGGAATGATGATGGTTTGGAGATAGATTTGAATACATGTAATGTAAACCCAATTAATATTAAAAAATATAATTGGCCAATTAATTTTATGCGAATTAAAGCTTCACCAGCTTACTTTAATTTAATGTCAAATCCTCAAAATAGGTGGCAAGATATATATTTAACTCTACGTGCAAAAGTAAATAGATCTCCAGATATTTTTAATACATTTATTAATATTTTTTTATTTTCAAATAAAGAAAATATAAGGTCGGGATTTGAAACTACACTTAACATCAATGATGAACGTATATTAGTAGTTAATCCAAACAATGGCAAAAATTATGAAATAAATCGTTATTGTCCACATAATGGAGCAGATCTAAAAAATGCAAAGATTGACCAAAATGGAAGACTTATTTGCCCTAGACATGCCTGGGCTTTTGATCTTGGTCAAGATGGAGTTTGTAAAAGTGCTCAAGCAACCATAAATGCTAAAGAAATTGTTGAAACAACATCCCTTTGTGAAATGGCTAGCGTAAGATTGACAAAAAATTAAATATTCTGCTTTATAATATCTGAATAATATAATGTTTAAAAGAATTCAAAAAATATCACACGCTCTTTCACAATTAAATTTACGTTTTGATCTACCAATTAAAAGAAAAATAATTCTTTTTGATGATCAACATTCTTCAATACTTAAAGAGATTGTGAATAAAGATTTTAATATTCTTTATATTCGTGAAAAAAAACAAATTTATTTTTGGATACTTTTAAAACAAATAATTTTTTTCAATTTCAATTTTATGACTTATTGTAAAAACTATATAAAATATACTTCACCAAAGATTGTTATTACATTCATTGAGAATAATATTCAATTTTATGAATTAAAAAATAGCTTTTCTGATATTCATTTCATAGCAGTTGAGAATGGACTTAGAGGAAATGAATTTTTCAAGAGTAAAAGAATACAAAAATCAAAAAAACTTAAGTGTGATCATATTTTTGTATATAATAAACACTTATTAAAAAAATATGAAAAGATTATTAAGTCAAACTTTCATATTTTAGGTAGTTTTAAAAATAATTTAGTTAATATAAATAAAACTAAAGTTTATGATGAATTTTTATACATATCTGAATATTTTTTTTCCCCAGATGAAAGAAGATCAAATTTTCAAATTAATTTACTTAATTTAATTAATGGATACCTCTCTAATAATAATAAAAAACTTCATATTCTCATAAAAAATAAAACTTTATCTAGACAAAAAAAAGAAGTTAATTTCTATAAAAATTTATTTAAGTCTAATTGTGTCATCCACAAAACATCATATTGGAAAAATAGTTATAAGTTATTAGACAAATATGAAAATATAATTTTTTCTAGTTCAAGCTTAGGACATGAGGCAATATCTAGAAAAAAAAAAGTTGCAATTTTTTCACCTAAAACTATAGGGAAAGTGAATTATCATTTTGGTTGGCCAGCACCAATTAAAAAAAAATATAATTTTTTTTTAACTCAAAAATCAAATAAGGAGGAAGTAAAAAGAGTTTTAAACAATGTAAAAAATTGTAGCCAAGCTAACTGGGAAAAAAAATATTTTAGTATTTTAAATGATCAATTATCTTATAATAAAAAGAATAAAACTTTAAAAAAAAAAATATCAGAATTACTTATAATTTAACTTAAACCTTAATATGTTTAATTAAATTACTAATTAGTTCCTTACTTAACTATTGGAGTTTCAATTTAAAAATGTATTATTTAATTAATAATAATAAACATTTTAAAATCAAAAATAATTTTTTTAAATGATAAAAGTTAATTCATGTCCTATTTGTAATTCTAAAGACTTTTTAACTATCCAAATACAAAAATACACATGTGAAGTTTTAAATATTATCAACTCGAAATTAAATGCTATTGAAAGATTTTGGTATCAATGCAAGATTTGTAACTTGGCTTACAGATCACCAAAACTTGACAGCCAAGAGCAGAAAAAATTTTATAAAAAACAATATAGAGATATAGATTTTCGTCATGAAACGCCAGATGAATATTTTGACAGAATAAGCAATTATAGCAATGATAAATCTCTTAACTTTGATAAAATTAATTTTTTTCTAAAAAACAAAAAAAAAAACTTTTCAGTTGAAGGGTTAGATATTCTTGATATTGGGTGTGGTGGTGGAGTTTTGATTAAAAAAATTAGAGACATGCTTCCTTATACAAAGTGCTATGGAATTGAACCTAATGAATTATATGCAAAATTATCCTCAAAAAGAAGTGGAGCAGTAAAAATAATAAATGATTTTTATGGAAAAAATACTTTTAATCAAATGGAGTTTGATTTAATAGTATCATCAGATGTGCTAGAACATACAGACTCTCCATATGATTTTTTATGTAATGCATACTCAAATCTTAAAGACGGAGGATGTATTTATCTCATTGTTCCTTCAAACGAAAATTTTAAATATATTAAAGATGAAACACATATGGTTTTTGGTATTGGCCATCATGTCCTGTATTCTAAAGAGTCTTTAAAAAAATTATTGACAGACACAAATTTTAAAGAAATTCAAATTGATTCTGTAAAAACAATAAATGATCAATATGAAATTAGGGCAATTGCATATAAAAATGAAAATTAAATATATTTAACATTTAAAAATCTAAAAAAATTTATAATAAATGAAGCAAACTATAGGAAAAATCTGGTATTTACTTACTTCTCTCGAAAAAAAACAAGCAGTGTTTTTGCTGCTAATGATTTTGATCATGGCTTTATTGGATACTATTGGTGTAGCATCCATATTGCCATTTATGGCAGTTCTTGCAAATCCAGAAATTATTGAAACTAATGGTTTTTTAAACAACATGTTTAAGACATCAAAAATTTTTGGTATTGAAAATAATCAACAATTTCTTTTTGTTTTAGGCATTATTGTTTTACTTTTATTAATTGTATCTCTTTTATTCAAAGCGATTACAGCTTATGTACAGGTGCAATTTACTCAAATGCGTCAATACAGTATTGGTAAAAGAGTAATCGAAGGTTATCTCCATCAGCCTTATAGTTGGTTTTTAAATCGTCATAGTGCTGAATTAGGAAAAACAATTTTATCTGAAATTGGTGTTGTAGTTGGAAATGGAATTAAACCATTAATTGAGTTGATAGCGAAAGGTATGGTAGCAACTGCGCTTATAATATTATTAATTATAACTGATCCAAAACTTGCACTAATAATTGGCTTCTCACTAGGAGGAGCCTATGCTCTTATTTATAAGTTTGTATATAAATACATTGGTCAAATTGGTAAAAAGCGACTACATAGTAACAAATTGCGATTTATTACAGTTAATGAAGCGTTTGGTGCCGCTAAAGAAGTAAAAGTAGGAGGAATAGAGCAAACTTATATTGATCGTTTCTCTTATGCAGCTAAAGAAGTTGCTCGTAATTCTGCTTATGCCTCATTTTTAGGACAAGTTCCTCGATTTGCTTTAGAAGCCATAGCTTTTGGTGGCATTATGTTAATAATACTTTACCTAATGACACAAACAGGAAGTTTTAATAATGCTTTACCGATAATAAGTTTATATGTGTTTGCAGGTTATAGGCTACTACCTGCACTTCAGCAGATTTACGTATCTTTCACACAACTTACTTTTGTCCAATCCTCAGTAGATAAGCTTCATGATGATATAAAAAAACTGAAACCGATTAATACAACACAAGAGCAAGGAAGTTTATCTTTAAATAAAACGATATCATTAAAAAACATTTACTTTGAATATCCGAAAGCATCAAAAGCAGCTTTAAAAAATGTTAGTATTAGTATTGATGCAAAAACTATAGTTGGTTTAGTAGGACCCACAGGAAGTGGAAAAACTACAACTATTGATATAATTCTTGGCTTACTTGAGGCTCAGAAAGGCACTTTAGAAGTTGATGGAAAAGTTATTACAAAAGAAAATTCTAGAAATTGGCAGCGGTCTATAGGTTATGTGCCTCAACAAATTTTCCTTGCAGATGATACTGTTGCGGCTAACATTGCATTTGGATTAGAACCAAATAATATAAATTTACAAGATGTTGTTAGAGCATCTAAAATTGCAAATTTGCATGAATTTGTACTAAATGAATTGCCAAAAAAATATCAAACAACTATTGGTGAAAGAGGTGTCCGATTATCAGGTGGCCAACGTCAACGCATTGGTATCGCGAGAGCCTTATATCATAATCCTCAAATACTAATTCTAGACGAAGCCACAAGTGCATTAGATAATATTACAGAAAGAGCAGTAATGGATGCAGTTAATAATCTTAGCAAAAAAATAACAATCATCTTAATTGCGCATCGTTTGAGTTCAGTAAAAAAATGTGATAAAATTTTTTTATTAGAAAGAGGTGAGTTAAAAAATACAGGAACATTTGAAGAGTTGATTAGAGATAATGCAAATTTCCGAATTGCAACTAATTTAAATAAGTAACAAATAGAAACTATAATAAATCAGGCAAATAGATCGAAAGTATTTTAGTAATTTAAGAAGGAAATAAAATTGGTAGATGGGGAGCAGAAATTTCTAGTATTATACATGAAAATTCTTTTAGTTCTTTAAATTCACCTGTTATGAGGCTTGGGGCTAAAAATTGCCCAAGACCCTATTCTATGAATATGGAGGAGGTAGTTGTTCCTACTTCAAATGGTATAAAAAAGTCTATTCTCAAGTTAGTTAAAGATATTTAAGGATAATAATTTGATTTTATAGCAAAGAAAATTTAAAGATCTATTTAAACTGTAAAGTATAAAGAAAAGATAAAACTAATATGTGTGCACTAAAATTGCTTCAAAAACGTTGGAATGATTCAGGTTTGAAAAGTGGAGATACTATACTTCTTCATACAAGCCTCAAGCGTACATTTATGGAAATGGATAAAAGAGGATATAAACTTTCTCCAAAAATAATTCTTGATAGTTTTTTAGCTACTCTAGGAAAAAACGGCACGCTATTACTTCCACTTTTTAATTTTGACTTTACCAAAGGAATAGAATTTGATTTTAACAAAACAAAATCAAGAATGGGGGTATTAACTGAGTGTGCGCGTAAACATAAAGATGCAGTAAGAACAGGACACCCAATTTACTCATTCTGTGCAATTGGCAAATATTCTTATATTTTTAAAGATTTGGATAATTATAGTGCTTTTGGCTCAGACTCTCCTTTTGCAATTCTAAGAAAAATTAATGGAAAAATAGGTGTAATCGATTTAATGGAAAATGACAGTGTAACGTTTCATCATCATGTGGAACAAATGATGAATGTAGATTTCCGTTATCATAAAGAATTCTCAGGGTGGTATATTGATAAAAGAGGAAACAAAACTTTTAAAAAATATTCTTTTTTTGTTAGAGATTTAGAAGCAGGAGTAGAACGTAATCTTAATGTAATAGGAGAAAAGTTAATAGCTGAAAATATTTATAGTGGTTCCCCCCCAGGCGTAGGAAACGGTTTCAGGTTAGCTAGCGCTAATCAAATTTTTGATTTTGTGAAAAAAATTATTATAAGCGGAAAAGCTTATAATAATTTATATATTATAAAAAAAAACTAATATGAATTCAGTAAGAAAGAGACTTGAAATAGCTGAAAATTTTTATCCTCATGTTAATGATTTAGAAAAGTTGATTAAAAAACTATATAAGATTCCAAGGAGCATTCTTGGAGATGGTTTTAGAAAATCTTTAAAATTGTTGCAAGAGGAATTGGAAGTTCCCTTTGTTTGGCATGATGTTAAATCAGGAACACAAGTTTTAGACTGGATTGTGCCTAAAGAGTGGGTAATCAAAGAAGCGTATATTTTGAATCCTAGAGGAAAAAAAATTGCAGACTTCAATAAACATAATCTTCATGTTGTTAATTACTCCTGTGCTGTAAATAAAACAGTTTCGTTACAAGAACTTAAAAAACATTTATATACTGTACCTAAATTGCCTGATGAAATTCCTTATGTAACTTCTTACTACAATGAAACATGGGGTTTTTGTATATCACAAAATGAATATGACAATCTTATAGAGGGAGAGTATAAGGTATTTATAGACTCTAAACATATAGAAGGTTCATTAGTTTATGGAGAATTAGTTTTACCGGGTGAAACTAAAAAAGAAATTCTATTAACATCTTATCTCTGCCACCCTCAAATGGCAAATCATGAACTTGGAGGACCTATAGCTTTATGTCATTTATATAAATTATTAAAAAATACAGGCCCTCATAAATATACTTACAGATTTTTAATATGCCCTGAAAATATCGGATCAGCAGCTTTTTTACAAAATACTGGAGAAATTGTTGATAAGGTAATTGAGGCAGGTTTTATACTTAATTGTTTGGGCTTTGGCGAAGAGTGGACTTTAAAAAAATCTAGACTTGGAAATTCATTTTCTGATTTATTGGCAAAAAATACTTTAGCCTCGTCAAAATTGCCTTTAACTATTTGTGATTTTTTCCCTGACGGAAGTGATGAGAGACAGTTTTGTTCCCCAGGGTATAATTGGCCAATTAGCTTAGTTATGAGAAAAATGTATGGAACTTTCCAGCAGTATCATACGAGTGCAGATAACCTAGACTTTATTAATTATAAAACCTTATTCGAGAGTATAAAAATGCATTTTAAAATTATGATGGCTGCTGAATTAAATTTTGTACCCTTTGCTAGAGTCCAAAAAGGTACACCTATGCTTTCAAGGAGTCCTGCTAACCTTTATCCTAAAATTATGAATTTTTTAGATCAATCAAAGCAAGAGTCAACAAGAGTTATTCTTGCTATTCTGAATATGAGTGATGGAAATTCAAATTTAATTGAGATTGCTGAACATTATAGTTTTTCATTAATTGAACATGCCGAAGTTATTGAAAAATTATGTCAAAATAATTATATCTTAGAATATAAAACTTAAGTTAAAAACAATAAAAAATTTTTAAATTAAGATGGTATCAATATTTATATTTATTAAAAATTTTCGTTTGCTCAAAAAATTGTGAATTAGATTTCAAATAATATTGATTAATTTTTTCCCTGAAAAATTTTTCATTTTCTATATTATTTTCTTTTGAAAGAATTAGATATTCCCAAAAAAAGTTTTTTAGCAAACTCTTAAAAGGTATTATTTTCTTAATATTTAAATATATTTTTGATCTAATTATCTTATAAATGTATCCTTTTACATAATAATCTTTGTTGTTTTTAATTGTTCTATAATTAATTTTTTTTGTATCAAATAGTTTTCTTGTATAGTTTTTTTCAAATTTACAAAAATCAGATAATTCATCTGAAAAAAAACCTTTATTTAACTTTAAATCTTCATAGAATAAATATTTTATTTTACTATTTGAAAACTTATTAGTTAATTTATTATGAAGATGATTAAAATCGAATTGATTTAGAAATAAGTTTAAAGGAACACTGTATTCACTATTTTTGTCCATAAAATTAAAAATAAATTTAAATTTTTTCATTTTCAAAAATTTTGAGATATTAGCGTGGTCATGGTAATAGTATGATTTAATTAAATCGTATTGATTTCTTAAAACAATTATAAAATCAACCTCTACATGTTTAAAATTCTCTTTAAGCAAGATTTCAAAATATTTTAAATCTCTAAAATCATTTAGTATATTATTATAAGTAGTAAATCTTTCTGATGTGATTATATTTATTTTATCTTCCTTAAAATACTGAATAAAATCTTTATTTACCTTATTAATAAGTTCATTTTTCAAGTTATCATCAAAATTTTGCTTACATATTAGATCTAAATCATCTTGGGTAATTTTTACACTATCCCAATCTATGTAATTTTTAGGACCAAGATTATTAACCTCTTTGTGAAGAGGAAATATGTTTGTTTGTAAAAATGTTGTACCTGTTCGAGGTAGACCAAGATGACAAATTACTCTCATTAAATAATGCTATTATAAATATAATAAAGTATAAACTTAATTATTATTTATAAATTATAGACTTCTAAGTCATATGTTTAAACTTTATGGATAAAGCTTAATATGTTACTCTTTTGACTCGTTAATCAATTAAAGAAATATGATTATAAATAATCAATTTTATATTAAAAATTTAAAATCTGTAATTTTTCTTGGACAAAGCGAGATATTTCCTGAATTAATTAAAATTAACAAGTCTCTTAAATTAAATACATTAATAATTTCAGGATCTCACCAATCAAAATTAATCGATAAAAAAATAGATTATAAAATATTCAATAAATTAGATAATAAGTTCAAAAAATTTATTAAATCAAATGTAAAGATCCAAAACTCAATTTTTGTTAGTTTAGGAGCTAGATATATTTTTAAAAAAAATACAATAAAAAGTTTTTTTTTAAATAATCTTGTAAATTTCCATAGTACAAGATTACCCTTAGATGCTGGTGGGGCAGGTTTATCCTGGTTTATTATGAGAGAGGAAAGGATACATAATCAGCTTGTACATTTAATTGATGAAGGTATTGATAAAGGTCCAATTATAGACAATGACTTGTCGTTGTTTCCAAGACAATGTCAAATCCCAGGTGATTTTCAAGCATATAAATTAAAAAAATTTATTGAATTTTATTCAAATTTTTTAAAAAAAATAAAAGAAGGAAATTATTTTGAATTAAAACATCAATTTGAATATTTAGGAAGATATAATCCAAGACTAAATACTGAAATTAATGGTTTAATAAATTGGGACATGGACTCATATGATTTATTTAATTTTATAAAAGCATTTGATGAACCATATAAAGGAGCATCCACATTTTTGAATAATGGAAACTTTGGTAAGTTGTATTTAAAAGATGTGCATCTCCATGGAGGTGATAGTTCAAATCACCCTTTCATGTCAGGGTTGATAGCAAGACATGACAAGAATTGGATAGTAGTTTCGACAAAATCTAAACATATGCTTTTAATTGAGAAAGTTTTAGATAATAAAGGCAATAATATAATAAAAAAATTAAAAGTTGGAGATAGATTTTATACAACAAACAAAGAACTTGAAAAATCAAAGTCAAAAAAAATAATTTATAATTCTAGAGGATTAAAAAAATAAAAAATGTTTAACAATTCAACAATTTTGATTACAGGTGGTACAGGATCTTTTGGAAATCATTTTATCAGAAAAATATTAAAAAAATATAATCCAAAAAAAGTAATTATTTTTTCTAGAGATGAGCTCAAACAATATGAAATGCAAAATGATATAAAGGATAAAAGACTAAGATTTTTTTTAGGAGATGTAAGAGATCTACTTAGACTTGAAATTGCAATGAAAAACGTAGATTTTGTAGTTCATGCAGCTGCACTTAAGCACGTTTCTGCAGCAGAATATAATCCAATTGAGTTTGTTAAAACTAATATTACAGGTGCAGAAAATATTATTTATGCAGCAACCAGAAATAAAGTAAAAAAAGTAATTGCTCTTTCAACAGATAAAGCTGCAAATCCAATAAATCTTTATGGTGCTACAAAACTAGTTTCTGATAAATTATTTGTATCAGCTAATAGCTTTTTAGGATCGGATGAAACAAGGTTTTCAGTTGTAAGATACGGAAATGTTGTGGGTTCAAGAGGATCAGTAGTTCCATTATTCAATAAACTTATTAATAAGAAAACTAATTATTTACCAATTACAGATAAGAGAATGACAAGGTTTTGGATTACACTTGATGAGGGTGTTGACTTTGTATTCAAAAGCTTCCAAAGAATGAATGGAGCTGAGATATTTATCCCAAAAATTCCATCTATAAAAATAATTGATCTTGCAAAAGCAATGGCACCAAATATAAAAATTAAATATATTGGAATTAGACCAGGAGAGAAATTACACGAGGTTATGTGTCCTAAAGATGATGCTCATCTCACTTATAATTTTAAAGACCATTATGTAATCTATCCATCTACAAAAATTTCAGCAAGAATAGTTTATGGAGTTAATAAGCTAAAGGAAAAAGGAAAAATTGTAAAAACAGAATTTGAATATTCATCTGAGACTAATCCCCATTTCCTTAAAGTCCCAGAATTATTAAAATATAATCAATATTAATAAAAATGATTCCTTATAGTAGGCAAAATATTTCTGAAGATGATATTGAATTTGTAAATAAAGTATTAAGGTCTGATTATTTAACAAGTGGACCAATTGTTGATCAATTTGAAGAAACTATAAAAAATGAATTCGGTTGCAAATATTCTACCGTTGTCAATAGTGCAACATCTGCTTTACATATTTCTTGTTTAGCATTAGGTCTTGGGAAAAATGATATATTATGGACTGTTCCAAATACTTTCGTTGCATCAGCAAACTGTGCAATTTATTGCAATGCCCAAATTGACTTTGTTGATATTGACGAAAATTCTAATCTAATAAGTATTGAGCTATTAAATAAAAAATTAGAAATTGCAAAAAAAAATAATAAAATTCCAAAAATTTTAGTTCCAGTGCATCTTACTGGACAACCAACATTACAGGAGGAAATATATAATCTTTCAAATGAATATGGTTTTAAAATTCTTGAGGATGCCTCTCATTCTGTTGGCGCCAGCAGAAATAAAGAGCCAGTTGGTAATTGTAAATGGTCACACGCTACAGTTTTTAGTTTTCATCCAGTGAAAATTGTTACTTCTGGTGAAGGTGGTGCAGTTTTAACAAATGATAGTGAACTTGATAAAAAATGTAAATTATTAAGAACTAATGGAATAAATAGAGATAGTTCATTTTTTATAAACAAAAATAAGGGCCCATGGTATTACGAACAGCAGCTATTAGGGTATAATTATAAGCTTTCGGATATCCATTCTGCCTTAGGCCTCAGTCAACTAAAAAAAACTTCTAAATTTGTAGTTGAAAGAAATAAAATTGCTAATAATTATGATAATGAGTTAAAGGATCTTCCAATTAACCTTCCTTATATTTTGGATGGGAACCAATCTTCGTATCATTTATATGTAATAAGACTAATGACAAAAGAAATTAAACTTTCTCATAAAGAAATTCATACAAAATTAATTGAAAAGGGTATTAAAGTTAATTTGCATTATTACCCAGTGCACTTGCAGCCATTTTATAGATCTTTAGGTTTCAAAGAAAATATGTTCCCAGTAGCTGAAAAATATGCGCAACAAGCAATAAGTATACCAATTTTCCCAGGATTAACTGAAAACCAGCAGTCATATGTGGTTGAAGAGATATCAAGAATAATAAATTGAAAAACAAAACTGAATTAGTATTAGGAACTGCTCAATGGGGATCAAAATATGGAATTACAAATAAAACTGGTAAGATTAGCTCATTAGAAATTAGTAAAATATTTAAGTATTGTATTAAGAATAAAATTAGAATTTTAGATACAGCAAGAGATTATGGAAAATCAGAGAAAATAATTGGCGAATTTAATAAAAAAAATTCAATTAAAATAAAAACTATTTCGAAAATTAAAAATTTTGGGTTTTTAAATAAAAATTTCGATAAAAAAAAAATAAAAGAATTAATTCTTAAAAGCAATCGAAATATACTCCAAGACTCTATTGAAGGAATGTTGATACATGATGATAATCTGATTAAAAATAAATATTTTACTGATCTTTGGGATATATTACTTGAGCTGAAAAAAGAAAAAAAAATAAAGAAAATTGGAATTTCAACTTATAAAAATAACATCGATAAAAAAATTATTCAAAAATATAAATTTGATATAGTTCAACTTCCTTTCAATATTTATGATCAATCAAGATCTGAAAATGGATTTTTGAAAAAACTCAAAGACAATAATGTAGAAATTCATGCTAGAAGTGTTTTTTTGCAAGGTATAATACTTCAAAATTATAAATCACTGAGGGGAATTTTTTCCGTCATTAAAGAACACCAAAAAAAAATGCACCATTTTTTTGAGTCTCAGGGCATTACGATAATTGAAGGATGTTTGAGAGCCATCTTACAGAACCAAAATATTAGTAAAGTTATAGTAGGTTGTGATAATGTTTTACAACTTGAAGAAATTCACCATAAGTTTTTGAAAATAAAAAATTCTAATCAAAATATTAGATTAAAAAAATTTGCCATAAATAACAAAAAAATAATTAATCCAAGTTTATGGAAACAAATTAGGTAAAAAACTAATAATATTTTTTATATTTTTGAATTCTATTTATTTCTCAAAGTTTTTATAAATTATTGCTGGATTACCAAATACTCTACTTTTACTTGGAACATTTTTTAGCACCACAGAGCTTAATAATAGGCTTGATCTACGACCAATCTTTAAATTTTCACCTACTAAAACATTTGCACCTATAAAACATTCTTCCTCTATTGTTGAATTGCTTAATATTGTGGTTCTGGAACCAATAGTATTAAATGATGATATTTTTACATTGTGTGCCACTATATTATAGAGTGTAATTAAACAAAAATTCTCTATTTTTGATCCAGAGCATATTGTCGAATTTCTGTATATTAAATTTCCGTATCCAATTTTTACATTTGATCCAATAAAACAACTTTCACTTATCAAACTAGGAAATTTATCTATTGGCAAATTTGTTTTCTTTAATATTTTTTTTCTAGAAAATCTATTTTCGTATGATCCAATAGCAAATACAAATAGATGATCTTTAAACTTGTATGCATTCTCAAGTCCAACTGTTACAGGAATATTTAAAATTTTTTTTTTGTAATAAGCTTTATTGTCATCAAGTATATTTGTGACCTTATATTTTGATTTATATTTTTTTTGATTTAAAATTGGAAAGACTTCAAAAAACGAATTTTTAGCTCCAATAATAACGATATTTTTAGTTTTCATTAATTTTTTTTGCTATTCTAGAAATTCCATGATTCGAAAAATTTAACTTATTTAAATTTAAAGGTTTATTATTTATATATTTCTTAAAAAAAAGATATAAATTTTTTTCAGTCATACGATTATTAAAATGTTTTATAAAATTTTTTTTTCTTAAAACTAAAGAATTATAAGATTGATTTAAATTTTGATTAATTACTAGAATTTTTAAATTTGCATATAACATTTGCCAAATTGATGAACCTCCACCAGTAATACAAAAATCGAAATTAAATAAATATTTTTCAAAGTTGTCTTGATGATTTTTTAATTTAACATTTTTAGCTAATAAAGTATTTTCTTTTATTTTATCGTTTATTATCCCTTTAATTACAACAAATTTATAATCTTCAAACTCTGGTTTATTTAAAGATTTTAAAATTTTTTGGGTATAATTTTTGCTATCAGTACCTCCCATATAAATTAAAACTTTTTTATTTCTTTTACTTTGAGATTTACTTTTTTTAATTTTATTTAAATTTAAAACATATTCTGGTCCAATAAAAAATTTTTTTGTATATTTGTTTAAAAATATCAATTTTTTTTTATTAACATAATTTTGATTAATAATTATATCTGCACTATGTTTCTTGCATATGTCTTCAATTACACATATTTTATATCTCAATTTATTTAACTTTTTTTCAAACTTTAAACTAAAATCTGGATCATCTATAATTATATATTTTGTAAATTTAATTTTTTGTATTTTTTTTAAAAAATTTTGATCAGAACTCGTTGTCTCATGTTTAAATAAATTTTTTTTTATATTATTTTTAAATCGATTATTTAATTTATTTGTAAAAAAAATTACTTGATTCTTTTGATTTTTTTTTAAAAATTTAGCAAAATTTAAACACCTATAAAAGTGGCCAGTTCCCCTAGTTTTATTGATTATTGTTTTAAAAATTATTCTCAAATTTTTCTACCCAAAATAAAAGCTTCAGCATTTTTACAACCTGATGCCATTCCTCTAAATTCTGATAATAATTTTATTCCTTTTTTTGATCTAGAATGTGGAAATTTCCTAAGTTCTTTGCCATAGCACTCTAGAGCTTTCATTTTTTTATTAAATGTTGTTGAAATATCTTCATACCAATTTGGCAAAAATACATTTTTATTTTTTGAATTAATGTTCCATTCTGTACTTGATAAAACTTCAAAAAATAAAATTTTACTCACATCGTTATTTATTCTTGGTCTGCAAGCAGTTATAACTGCGTTGGATACTTTCTTGTGATCTATATTTAAGTCGTGGTTAAAATGGGTTAAAATAGTATTTGGTTTCACTTTTTTTATAACATCTTCAATTATTTTAGTAAGTTTCAAGTTTGAGATTAAATCTAGTTCATTGTCATACAGATTATTAAAAAAGATTTTTGAAATTCCCATGATTTTACCAGCTTTTTTACATGCTTCTTTTCTTTCTTTTGATTTGATATAGGTAGATTTATCTCTAGATGAGACGCCGTCAGTCATTGTGAGGAGGAAAATTTTTTTACCCTGTTTTTTATATTTTATAATTGTTCCACCACACCCTAATACTTCATCATCAGGATGAGCTACTACAACAAGAACTTTATCATTTTTTCTCATTAATTTAATCTCATGAACGGATTGAAAGAGACAGGATATTCTAGATATTCATCTACATTTTTTTTTCCTGTTTCAAAATCATATATTAGTTTAAATATTTCTGATAAATTTTCGAAATAATAGTTAATCATCTTTTCTGTGTGTGATACTGAAAAATAAACACGATTATATGCTAAAATTTTCCTCTTAAGCATTTCTTGAGTTAAAAAAGTTTTGTATTTTTGATGGTTAATTGATAAAAACGTAAATCCGGTTAGTGAGGGAATGCCGTCAATTTCAATTTTTATTTTATTAGTTTCTGCACATTTTTTGAGTTTTTTTCTATATAGAAGACCAAGATCTGATATAATTTTCCATGATCTAAGTTTTTTCATAACTTCAAGAGTTTTAATGCCTGCCAAAAAACCTACTTTTTCAGACCAAAATGTACTGCTAATAAATGAGTTATTTGCAGCTTGCATAATTTCTTTTTTTCCTAAAATTGCATTTATGGCATAACCATTTCCTAAAGCTTTTCCAAACATTGCCATATCTGGCTCAACTTCATACAATTTATGTATTCCTCCAAGTGTTTCCCTAAATCCTGTAGTACACTCATCAAAAATTAATATGATACCTTTATCAGTGGCAAATTTTCTTATTTTTTTTAAGAAATTATTTTTAGGTTTTATATTTCTAGTAACTTCCATTTTAATAATTCCTATTTTGTGTTGATCGTAAATTTTTTTTAGTCCTTCAAAATCATTATAATTAAATACAAATACTAAATTTTTTAGCGCCTTTGGTACCCCTGAGGGGTTTAAGCCAGGAATTATATGTTGATTTAATTTATTTGTATTAGCAAGATTAGCTGAAAGGTACCAATCGTGCCAGCCATGGTAACCACAAATTGCAATTTTGTCATTATTACATGCAGCTCGTGCTATTCTTATTGAAACTGCATTAGCCTCACCTCCAGACCTTGTAAATTTTGCCATATCAGACCATTTATGTATCTCTATCAATTTTTCTGCTAGGGTTATTTCTTCTTTTGAGTTTAGACTTGTCATGTTGCCATTTCTTAAATTTTTAATTACATAATTATCAATTTCAGAATTGGCATAACCTAAAGTATTAGTGCCAAGTCCCATTGTTGAAAAATCAAGATATTTCTTATTATCAAAATCCCAAATATTACATCCTTTAGACTTCTTGTAATAAGTAGGCCATCCATTAGGCAAGAATACTTCAGGTCTTTTAGATAAAATCATATTTCCACCCAAAATAGATTTTTTAGCCCTATTCCATAAAACTTGTCCTTTGTTCAATTTTAATATCTTTGAGTGGATATATTTTTTATTAATATTAAATATGAACTTATTTTTTTTATAAACACTAATTATATCCTCAAGAGAAAAAGAACTTTTATCATCAAGTTTTTCCATAATCCTATTGCATAAAGTTAAATCATCTTGATGATCAACTGTAAGTCTTAAAAAACTATAATTTTTTTTGTATGGAATATTTAATAATTTAAATTTTTTTGATCTTCTCATATATGGACATACATGTTCTTGATCATGTTTTGATTTAGCATTTAAGAATGTTTCCTTTAAAGTTTTAAAATTAAAAACCTCAAAATCCATTCCATCTGGATATGTAAGCTTCAACGAATTTGAGGCATAATCAACTTTAGATTTTTCAAATTTTGAAACAACTTTATCTACAATTCTGTAGTCTAATAAAGGACAATCAGATGTAATTCTAATTATATTTTTTGCATTAAATTTTTTTGCGCACCTATAATACCTCTGCAAAACATTTTTTTCTGATCCAGTATAGTAACTTATTTTTTTTTGTTTTAAAATTTTAAGTATTTTTTTATCTTTAATACTTGAAGTAGTTGCTATCACTATTTTGTCTATTTTTTCGGATAATTTTAATCTATCAATCAAAAACTCTAAAATAGTTTTATTATTTATTTTTTTTAATACTTTTCCTGGCAACCTAGAGGAGCCCAATCTAGCCTGTATGACGGCTAGGAAGTTTATATTTTTTTTCATGATAAAAATTCAAATAAATGTATATATTATATTAATGAACAATTTTGAAAAACAAAGTAAAATTATTAGCGAAAAAAAAGTTTATCTAATTGCAGAAGTAGGGATTAATCATGAGGGAGATATAAAAAAGTGTGCCCATATGATAGAAGAGGCCTCAAAAACAGGTGTTGATGCAATAAAACTTCAAACCGCTAATCCAGAAAAAACTTATTTAAAAACCTCACCCAGTTATAAATTATTTAAAAAAGCACAGCTAACAAAAGAAGAAACCTCAAAAATGTTTGAATATGCTAAAAGTTTTAAAATTGATATATTTACAACTGTGACAGATGAAGAGACTGCAGAATGGGTTAGCAAATTAGCGCCTTCAGCATGGAAAATTTCCTCTGGATTGTTAAATCATACACCATTGATTAATCATTTGTGTTCATACAATGAACCTATTTATATTTCGACAGGCATGGCATTTATAGAAGATGTTGATAATGCAGTTGATATAATAAAAAATAAAAATAAAAATTGCACTTTGTTTCAGTGCACATCTGAATATCCATTAAAAGAAGAGAATGCAAATTTAGGCGCCATACAATTTTTTAAAGATAGATATGAATTAGAAGTTGGCTATTCTGATCATTCTACAAATAATTACTTTTGCAATTTAGCAGTTGCTGCAGGTGTAAAAAAAATTGAAAAACACTTTACATTTGACAAGTCTAGACCAGGTTTTGACCATCATATTTCAGAAGATAAAACAGGATTTAAAAACTTGATAGATGAAATCAAAACAACTCAAAAAATATTTGGTAAATATGAAAAAACAAAATCGAAGGCTATACTTAATGCTAGAAAAAATTATCTCAGGTATTTAGTTGCTTCAAAAGATATGGAAAAAGGGAGTGTTTTGTCAGAATCTGATTTTGAAATTAAAAGAGTTGCTCCAGGAGAAAGTGGAATAGAGCCAATTAAAATGAAAAATATAATCGGCCGAAAATTAAAAGACTCAAAAGTGAAAGATGAAATAATTAAAGAGGAAGATATTTTACCACTTAAATGAAAGAAATTAGGATCTTAATTACTAGCTGCTTAGGAAAATCTGGTTCAATATTAGCAAATCAATTAAAAAAAAGTAAATATTTTAATTATGAAATTTTTGGTAGCGATAATAATGAAACAAATATCAAAGTCGAAAATTATAATAAAATTTTTAAAGTTCCAATGGGGGGAGATAAAAACTATATTGATAATTTATTAAGTATTTTAATTGAAAATAAAATAAAATTTATTCTAGCAGGTTCTGATGAAGAGGCTATTTCTATATCAAATAACGTTAAAATATTAAATCAGTATAAAATAACGTCAATAGTAAGTGATAAAGAGCAATTAAATTTAATTAGAAATAAGTACCACACATATTCTTTTTTAAAATCGAAAAATATTCATGTTCCTGATCATTATTTAATTTCAAATAAAATTGAATTTAATAAGGCTCTAGAGTTATTGGGTTATCCAAAAAAAAATCTTGTAATTAAACCATGTTCGGGAAGAGGAGGTAGGGGTGTTTTTTATTTGAAGGGTTTAGACAGTATACCCAAGTGGATTAATAATGGTCAAAGAACAAAGATTATAAATAATTCTAACGATATTTTAGAAATTTTTGATAAAAAAAATGAGTTTATTTTAATGCCACTCCTGAACGCGCCCTGCTATGATGTTGATATCTTAAAGATTCATGGTTCTACAAAAAAATATGAATGTGTTGTAAGGAAAAGAATAAATCCAAATGGTATTCCATATAAAGGTTATGAGTTAATCAAAAATAGTAATTTAGAAAACTATGTTTTTTCAATTTATGAAAAATTAAATTTAAAATCGTTACATGATTTTGATATAATGACCGATGAAAATGGCCAACCAGTTCTTTTAGAGATAAACCCAAGACCTAGTGGTAGTTCAGTTGTTGCTCATATTGCAGGAGTTCCAGTAATAGATCTAGCAATTGCCAATCAATTAAAAGTAAAAATTGATTATCTACCATTCAATGATGAAAGTTTATATGTTAATTTTTAAATAATGATTTACAGATAATCCATGAAAAATTTAGTTGCAGTTTTAACTATTACTAACAAAGGTCCAATATTTTAATAATAAAAGAATAACTTTATGACCAAATATCATTTTGTGACTACACCTGTTTATGAGACCTGGTCAAAGACCTCGTTAAACCTTTTGGCTGGTGAATGGTGTAGAATTTTCAAAGATGAAAACATATTAAATCAATTCAAATATGAAATTGCTGAATATCATTGGGATGATAGAGGTAAATATTATAAGGATAGTGAATATTTGAGAAGTATAAATTTAAGAGTACTCACACTTTTAACTGATGAGTTAAATAATTATCACAAAACTAATTATCCAAAAAAGTTTTGGCATATCCTTATAGGACCCTGGTTGCATAAATTCACACATATAATTTTTGATAAATATGAAGTTTTATCTGAAATTAATAATGCTTATAAGCCTGATAATACTTATATCTTAAATTTGAATTCAGAAAATTTTGTTCCAACAAATACAAAAATGTTTACTTTATTTATCAGAGATGATTTATGGCACCACCATATATTTTCTAAAATATTAACAAATTTTTTTAATATCAATTACAATTTGATAGACTTTGATACAAAAAATGAAAGTTTATATCTAAAATTTTTAGACAAAAAGTTAAAAAAAAGTCCAATAACAAGTTTTTTAAAAAAATTTGAAACTCTTTCAAAAAAATTATTTAATACAAATCAACACAAATATTTTGTTAAAAATAGTTATTTATCGATTAAAGATGAAATATTACTTAATTTATATTTAAACAAATCTTTATCATTTAATTTATATACCCCTGAAAATAATTTTTATATTAATAAACTTAGAAGAGATAATTTTATAAAAAATTCAAATCAATTCGATGATAAGTTTTTAAATGTTTTAATGTTTATGATAAAAGAACATATGCCTTCGATTTATTTAGAATCTTTTAATAAATTAGACATGCGTCTAAAAAATCTAAAATGGCCACATGATCCAAAAAAGATATTCACGGCAAACGCTTATGAATTTGATGAAACTTTTAAACTCTATAGTGCAAAAAAAGTTATTGATGGAAGTAAACTTATAATTGGTCAACATGGAGGTGCTCATGGGATGGGAAAATGGAATCTCCCTGAGGAACACCAGATAGATATATCTGATAATTATTTGACTTGGGGTTGGAGGACAGAAAATAAAAAGGTAAAGGATGGTTTTGTATTCACTAACCTTGAAAGTAAAGGGCCGAGATACCAGATAAATAAAAAAGGAATTTTCATCACACATCCCATAGAAAGATATCCATGCAAAACTCAAGCATGGCCTGCGGGTGCCTCACAAAGTTATAAATATA
The DNA here is from genome assembly GCA_902570545.1 of uncultured Pelagibacteraceae bacterium. The sequence continues at coordinate 25,054 of CACFYO010000003.1, forward strand.
TGAATGAGCACATAGATTTTTTTAACAATTTAGATGAAAATATTCAGAAAAATTTTATATTTAGGGTTTCAAAAAGTGCAGATGATCTTTATAAAACTAACTATATTGATAGAATAAAAAAAAGCTTTCCGAATATTGAAATAGATACAAGAAATTTAAAATTACTAAAACAATTAAACAGATGCAAGTTAGCCTGTTCCCCTTATAATTCAACTTCATATTTACAGACATTATTAATGAATTATCCAACAATGATTTTTTGGAACAATAAATATTTTGAATTGAGAGAGACATCTATTAAGTATTTTGATAAACTAAAATCTGCAGGAATATTTCATACGAGTGCTATATCTGCATCAAATCATATTAATTTAGTCTGGGGTGATATAGACACATGGTGGAGATCAGACAAAGTACAGGAAACAAGAAAGTTTTTTTGTGATCGTTATACAAGGATTAAAAATAACAAGATCTATGAATTAAATAAGTTTATAAAAGAAATATAAGATATGAAATTCAAATTTTCTGACACCAAAATATCTAAACTTTTAGTGGGAAAAAGATCAAAATTTGAGAATAATGTTGGAACTTTTGAGAGACTATACTGTAAAAATGAATTCAAAAATATTGGATTTTTGAGTGAGGTTGTTCAAATTAATAAAAATTTTACATATCACGCTGGAACTCTAAGAGGTCTTCATTTTCAATTTCCACCTTTTGCAGAAGAAAAAATTATAACATGTTTAAAAGGAAGTGTTTATGATGTTGCATTGGATATTAGAAAAGATTCTCCTACCTTTTTACATTGGCACGGTGAAGTTTTATCGGACTCAAATAATAAATGTGTTTTTATACCTAAAGGTTTTGCCCATGGTTTTTTAACTTTAGAAGATAATTGTGAAATACTATATTTTCACTCAGAATTTTATTCACAAGAAAATGAGGGAGGAATTTTATATAATGATCCAAGAATAAATATTAAATGGCCAAATAAAGTTAAGTACTTATCTGATAGAGATAAAAAACATCTATTTCTAGAGCAAAGTTTCAAAGGGATAGTAATTTGAGGTGTAGACATTGCAATACAATTTTGAAAAAAGACCTGATTGATTTAGGGATATGCTCGCCATCTAATGCCTATGTAACTAAGAAAGAGCTATCAAAACCTCAAGAAACTTTTCCATTAAAAGTAAAAATTTGTAAAAAATGTTATCTTGTTCAAACTTTGGATTATACTAAATCAAAAACTCTATTTAATGATGATTATGCTTATTTATCATCTGTATCAAAAACCTGGCAAACGCATTGCAAAGAATTTTCTAAAAAAATTACTAAATCCCTTTCATTAGATGTTAACAGTCAGGTTATTGAAATAGCATCGAACGATGGATGTTTACTTGAAAATTTTAAAAAAAATAAAATTAAATCTATTGGAATTGAACCAACGAAGATAGCAGCAAAAATATCAAGGAAAAAAGGAATTCACACTATTGAAGATTTTTTTAATACCGCATTGGCTAAGAAGATTTTGAAAAAATATGGTAGTGCTGATTTAATTTGTGCAAACAATGTTTTTGCACATGTTCCAGATATTAATAATTTTGTAAAAGCCCTTAAAATAATTTTATCAAAGGACGGAGTTGTTACTATTGAGTTTCCTCATTTATTAAATTTAATAAAGAATACACTTTTTGATACAATTTATCATGAACATTTTTCATACTTATCTTTAACAACTACTAAAAAAATTGTATCAAAATTTGGTCTTAAAGTTTTTAAAATTCAGCAAATCAAAACGCATGGAGGAAGTTTAAGAGTATATTTATGTCACAAAGAATCAAAAAGAAAAATTAATAATTCAGTTAACAAATTTTTATCAAAAGAAAAGAATTTTGGTTTATTCAAAATGTCAACTTATAAAAATTTTCAGAAAAAAGTTAAAAAAATCCAGGTTAATTTACTTAATTTTTTAAAAAAAATACAAGCAACTAAAAAAACAATTGTAGCCTATGGTGCTGCTGCGAAAGGCAATACATTGCTAAATTCAATTGGAATATCAAACAATCAAATAAAATTTGTATGTGATGATGCAAAGTCAAAGCAGGGTAAATTTATGCCTGGCTCCTTAATACCTATAGTAAGTAAAAAAAATTTATTAAATATGAAACCAAACATTATATTAATTTTACCATGGAATCTAAGTAGAGAAATAAAAAGAAGTTTGAGATTTACAAAAAAATGGAAATGTAAATTATATGTTGCAGTACCAAGACTGAGAGAAATTAAATGATTGGATCAGACTTAAATATTTTACTTGATAAAAACTTTTCAAAATTTTTAAATAATACGAATTCACCTACTGATTTATCAGAATTAACCATAGTAATACCAACATTTAATCGACCATCTTATTTAATACGACAGATAATCTACTTATCTAATTGTTCTGCTAATTTGATTATTGCTGACGGTAGTGAAAACAAAATTCAAAAAGAAATAATTGATAAATTAAAAAATTTGAAGCCTTTTGATTATATTCATTCTGCTGATTTGTCATATGTTGAAAGGATTAAATTTGCGTCACAAAAAATTCAATCTAAGTATGCAATGTGTTTAGCAGAGGATGATTTTCTAATATTCTCTGGCCTAAAAAAGGCACTAAATATTTTAAATGATGATCAGAGTTTGTCTGCATGTTTTGGTCAAATTGCTGCTCTTGATTATAACAAGTCAAAAAATAAATCTTATCTCATTGAATATGGATCTAGTTTAAAAAACTATTCTATAAGACATACAAATCCCAAGGAGAGACTTTTTTTTGCATTTAATTCATATCGTTCATTTTCACCTTATGCAGTATTTAAACAAAAACATTTTAAAGAAATTTGGTCCCGCATAGATACATCATTATGTCCCGAATTAACTGAATATGAGCATGCAATTAATACTTTGTTGTTGGGTCAAATTAATTTAATTGATGAATTATTTTGGATACGATCTCAAGAATTAGAGTCATTGGAGAATAAAATTGATGGCTCAAGAAAAAATACTTTTAAAAAATGGTATAAGGATCAATTTTTTGAAAAGGATGTTGAAAAATTTAAAAAAAGGGCAATAAGTAACTTACTTTACTATTTAGACTGTTCCTCTGAAGATGCATCAACAATCCTTGAAAAAATAATACAAAATATTTTAAATAAAAATAATCACACTGGTCTTGTGAATAAAAGTTTTTTTAAAAAAATAGTTGCAATTTTCATAAAACTAATAAAATCATTTTATATAACTTCCTATATTAATAAGAAACTGAAAACATCAATTTTTGGAATGAAACTTAGGATATTAATTAAAAATTTTGGAAACAAAACAGTAAATATTAACTTTTATAAAAAAAATGAAGCTGAAATTGACAAAATATTAGAAATAACTGACACTTTTCATAGAGAATTGTAGTATCGTAAATTGGTAGAAATATGTTAATTAATAAATATAAACATATAGGATCGTTTCTAAAAATTTAATTATATATATATGAAAGTTGTAATTTTGTGCGGTGGGTTTGGAACACGTATTAGGGATGTATCAGATGAAATTCCAAAACCTATGATACCGATTGGACCATACCCAATATTAGTCCATATCATGAAACACTATTCATATTATGGTTTTAAAGAGTTTATTTTATGTTTAGGCTACAAGAGTGAAGTCATAAAAGATTTTTTTTTAAATTATAAAAGTAGAGTTAATGATTTTACTTTATCATTAAATAAATCTGATGAAATTATTTATCATTCAAACTTTCACGATGATGAATGGAAAATATCACTTATAGATACCGGGCTTCATTCAATGACTGGGTGTAGAATTTCTCAAATTCGTGATTTAGTAGATGGTGATTTTATGTTGACCTACGGAGACGCTGTAAGTGACATTGATTTAATTAAATTAAAAGAATTTCATCAAGGTCATAATAAATCCTTAACTGTCACTGGAGTAAGACCACCAGGTAGATTTGGAGAACTACAAGTTAATGGTGAAATGGTTGAGGCTTTTAATGAAAAACCACAAGCATCATCTGGTCGTGTATCTGGTGGATTTTTTATGGCTAAAACTAAAATATTTGAATATCTTAATGATGATATAAATCTTGTTTTTGAGCAAGATCCTATTTCTAAGATTGTTAATGATAAAGAATTGATGATGTTCAAACATGATGGCTTTTGGCAGCCAATGGATACAAGTAGAGATCATAGATTACTTAATGAAATGTATTTGAATAAAAATATTAATTGGAAATTATAGAGAATGTTAAAGGATTTAAAATTCTTTAAAAATAAAAAAGTTTTAATTACAGGACATACAGGATTTAAGGGGGCCTGGTTAAGTTTTATTATGTTCCAATCTGGTGCCAAAGTAATGGGTATTTCTGATAAGATCCAAAATAATGAATTATTTAATCAATTGGAAATAAAGAAATCTATTGATAAGCATATTTTGCTTGATATTACTAACTACGAAAAATTAAATAGTAAAATTAAATCTTTTAAACCGGAAATTGTTTTTCATTTAGCAGCACAAGCAATAGTATCATTTTCTTATAAAGACCCAACAACAACATTTAAAACCAATATTATGGGTTCAGTAAATATACTTCAGAGTTGTATTCAGTTAAAAAGTGTAAAAAGTATAATATATGTGACATCTGATAAATGTTATGAAAATAATAAATGGATTTGGGGATATAAAGAAACAGATGTTTTGGGTGGTATTGACCCATACAGTGCTTCAAAAGCTTCTGCTGAGATAATTTTTTCTTCATATTTGAGATCTTTTATTTTCAAAAATAAAAAAGTTGGAGCAGCCTCAGTAAGAGCTGGTAATGTAATTGGAGGAGGAGACTGGTCCAAAGATAGGCTTGTACCTGATATAATTAGATCAATAATAAATTTAAAAAAAATTAATATTAGGAACCCTAAATCAACAAGACCATGGCAGCATGTATTGGAGCCACTTTCAGGATATATTTTGTTAGCAAAAAAACTTTATTTAAATCCCAAGAAATTTAGCGGGTCATGGAACTTTGGTCCAGGAAATCAAGATAATATGAATGTTGAACAGATTGCCAAAAAATTTATAAATTTTTTTGGTTACGGTAAAATTGTAATTAATAAAAGTAATAATTTTGGACATGAGGCTTCATTGTTACAATTAAATTGTGATAAAGCTTATAGAATTTTAGGCTGGAAACCTAAATGGAATACAAAATATACAATTAAAAAAGTAGCTGAGTGGTACAAATTTGATAAATCAAAGAAAATTGAAATAACAAAAAGTCAAATAAAAGAATATTATGCAAAATAATGTTAAAGTTATTAAAGATGTTGCTATTAGAGATTTATCAAAAATTGAAAATAACAAAGGGAATATTTTTCATGTTATTAAATCTACAGACCCATTTTTCAAGAAATTTGGTGAGTGTTATATTTCGGAGGTCTATCCTGGAAAAATTAAGGCATGGAAAAAAAATAGTGTTAAAACACAAAATCTAACTGTTATTAAAGGAAGCGTTAAATTTGTTATTTTTGATGATAGAGAAAATTCAATTACTAAAAATGAATTAAATATTTTTAAAATTGATAGAGATAAAAATTACAAACTTTTAACAATTCCTCCAAATTTATGGTATGGTTTTTGTTGCGTTGGAGATCTAAATTCTTTAATTATTAATTGCGCTGATCATCCTCATAACCCAGAACATATTATCTCTTTAGATATTGATAATAATCTTATCCCATATGATTGGAAATAAATGCAGCCTTGCATAAAAGAAACTTTTGAATAATGCCTAGAATAGCAGTTCTAGGAGGCACAGGATACCTAGCATCACTTATTCAAAATCAAAATAAAATAAAAAAAAATAAATTTACTTTTTTTTCAAGAAAAAAAAAATATAAAAACTATATTAATCTTTCATCTGACCATAAAAATTTAAATATCTTAGAAAATTTTGATTTTTTAATCCATCTTGCAGGACCTAGCCAAGAGCAATTAAAAAAAAACAATAATTTAATTAAAAAAAAAAATCAAATAACCTCAACAATTTGTAGTTTATGTTTAGCATATAACATAAAGCTAATTTATGTTTCATCAATGCATGTATATGATGGTTATGGTAATACCAATCTATCGGTTAATTCAAAAATAAATAAGAAAAACTTTTACTCAAGATCACATTATGAGTCTGAAAAAATAATTATTAAAAAATTTAAAAATAAAAAAAGAATGTATACAATTTTAAGGCTTGGAAATGTATTTGGGTTTAAAAAGTACCAAAATTTAAGAGAAATAAATAATAATATAATTCATAAATTTTGTATTTCAGGATTTAAAAGTAAAAAAATTTTAATTAAAAATGGTTCTGTTCAAAGAACATATATTCCTTCAGGTTTATTTGTAAGAGTGATTAACACAATAATACAAAAAAGAATTTTTAAAAATTCTGTAATTAACATCGGCTATAAAAATTTTAACTTAAAGGATATTTCAGAAATTATAAAAAAAAGATTTAAATTGATACTAAATTTAAAAGTTAAAGTTATAGTTAAAAAATTTAGTTTGCCAAAAAAATTTATAATATATACCTATAGAAATTTTAAACTAAAACCAAATGATAAAAAAATTTTTAATGAAATTGATATAATTTTAAAAAATTTAAAAAAACTTTATTAAGTAAGAAATAGTAATTTTTTTAATAATTTAATTTTTTTAAAATAAAAGAAGTAAAAAGAAAGCTAGCTATTGAATAAAAAATTAATACCCCTTGTATCGATTATAATACCAACTTATAATCACTCTGCTTTTCTGTCTAAAGCTTTAAATTCTATTGTTAAGCAAACTTATGAAAAATGGGAAGCAATTATTATTGATAATTATTCAACAGATGATACTCAAAAAATAGTCAATAGATATAATGATAAAAGGTTTAAGTACCTCAAAATTGAAAATAATGGTGTGATTGCTAAATCCAGGAACTTCGGAATCCAAAATGCTCAAGGAGAATGGATCGCATTTTTGGACTCAGATGATTGGTGGACAACAGATAAGCTTCAGCTTTGTGTTAGTAACATTAATAATGAAGTTGATTTTATTCATCATGCTTTAGAAATTAATTATTACAAATATCCGTCATATTTAAAAAAAAATTCCCTTCAAGGTCGACAATTGAATAAGCCTATTTTACTTGATTTACTTTTGGGTGGAATTAAAAAAGGTAACGCAATCGGCAACTCATCTGTTGTAGTAAGAAAAAATATTTTGAACAAAATTGGTGGAATTAACGAAAATAAGAAATTAGTTGGATCCGAGGATTACAACACATGGTTAAGAATAGCTCAAATTACAGATAAATTTAAGTATTTGGAAAAAAAATTGGGTTATAATCTTATCCATGATGGTGGTGTTTCTAAAAAAGATATGTCAATTCCACAAAGAGAAGCTGTAGCTGAATTTATGAAATTATTTAATACTGAACAAAAAACAAATTTAGAAGTTAAATTAAGATATATTTCAGGTAATTATAACTATTTAAAAAATAATTATATTGATGCAAAAGAAAATTTTATGTTTGTTTTAAGAAATGGTTTATTAAATCTTAAATTAAGATCGTTATTTAAGATTATAGTAATGATGATAAAATCAATTCTGATTAAAAATAAATAAATATGTGTGGAATTTCTGGTTTTTATTCAAAAACCTTATCAAATTTTGATAATGCAATATCAAAAATGAATGCAGCCATATATCATCGTGGTCCAGATAGTAATAATATTTGGGAAGATAAAAATGCTGGTATTGTTTTTGGTCATCAAAGATTATCTATTTTAGATTTATCTTCAGCAGGCAATCAACCAATGACCTCATCTTCTGGTAGATTTGTTTTGACATACAACGGAGAGATTTACAATCATTTAGAAATCAGAAAGAAGATAGAAGAAATCAATTCTGAAATTAAATGGAGAAGCGAAACTGATACAGAAACATTGATTGAAGCTCTAGAAATTTGGGATGTTGAAAAAGTTTTGAATGAAATTGTTGGAATGTTTGCATTTGCAATATGGGATAAAAAAAACCGAAGTTTAATTTTAGCAAGAGATAGAATGGGAGAGAAGCCACTTTATTTTGGATGGCAAGGTAAGGGAGAAAGCAAGACTTTTCTTTTTGCATCTGAATTAAAGTCATTAAGAGCACATCCTAAATTTATAGGTGAAATTTATTCTGATGCAATCAACCTTCAATTACGTCATAATTATATTCCAGCTCCTTATTCAATTTATAAAGATATTCAAAAATTATTACCTGGCCATTTTTTAGAACTTAAAGAATACGATTTAAAGAAAGGTATGATGCCAAATTCCAAAGCTTATTGGTCTTTAACTGAGAATGCGATTCAATTAGGTAAAAATGAAATAGAGACGAACCAAACAAATATTCTAAAAAATTTTGAGAGATATCTAAAAAAAAGTGTGAAGCAACAAATGATATCTGATGTACCCCTTGGAGCTTTTCTTTCAGGAGGAATTGACTCATCAACTATTGTTACAATGATGCAATTACAATCCAGTCAACCAGTTAAAACTTTTACGATTGGTTTCAATGAACAAGATTATAATGAAAGTAAATATGCAAAAAAAATTGCAGACTATCTTGGAACAGATCATACAGAGTTAAATATCTCTCCAAAAAAAGCAATGGATGTAATTCCAAAATTGCCTATGATATATGATGAACCTTTCTCTGACTCGTCTCAGATTCCTACTTTCTTGGTTTCACAACTAGCAAAAACAAAAGTGAAAGTTGCACTCTCAGGAGATGGTGGTGATGAATTATTCTGTGGATATAATAGGTATGTTTTAACCAACTCCAGGTTTACAAAATTTAGACTTATACCTTTATTTCTAAGAAAAATAATAGCTTTTGGAATTAAATCATTGTCTCAAAATGATTGGTATAGGTTATTCAAATTGTTACCCGGAATAAATTCACATAATAATTCTGGATACAAAATGCACAAAGGTGCAAATGCGCTTGAAGCAAATACTTTAATCAATCTTTATTATATACTTTGCTCACAGTGGCAGAATCCAAACGAAGTGGTTTTAAATAGCAAAGATCCAAGCACAACATTAAAAAATTTCAATTTAAATATTAATGAACTTAAAAACCATGAACAAATGATGACAGTAGATTTATTAACTTATTTGCCAGATGATATACTTGTCAAAGTTGATAGAGCAGCAATGGCATCATCACTTGAAACAAGGGTTCCTTTTCTAAATCATAAACTTGTTGAATATGCATGGAAAATACCTCATTCATTAAAATTGAAAAATGATAATGGAAAGTGGATTTTGAAACAAATTTTAAATCAATATATTCCTAAGAGTTTGACCGAGAGACCCAAAATGGGTTTTGGAATACCTTTGCATTTATGGTTACGTGGTCCTTTAAGAGAGTGGGCAGAAAATTTGCTAGATGAAAAAAGATTAAAGCAAGATGGATACTTTAATCCAAAATTAATTAGAGATAAATGGAATGAACATCAAAATTTTAAAAAAAATTGGCAAAATGAATTGTGGAGTGTTTTGATGTTTCAAGCATGGATAGATGCTAATAATAAATAAAATTGATATTTGGAATAATATTTATATCGTTTGGATTATTTTAATATTTAAATTATCAATTATAAAGTAAGTATTATTAATATATGGTATTTTAAATTTTAGTTAAATATGAACAACAATAAAAATAAAATTCTTGTCACTGGTTCAGCTGGTTTTATTGGATCTTTTGTTTGCTTAAAATTATTAAAAAATGGAAATGAAGTTGTTGGTATAGATAATCTTAACAATTATTATGATCCTAAAATTAAAGAAGCCAGACTAAAGAAATTAGGAAATTTTTCGAATTATAAACATTATAAAATAGATCTTGTTGATAAAAACAACTTAGATCAAATATTTAAAAATGATAAACCAGAAAAAGTGATCAACCTAGCAGCTCAAGCTGGTGTACGTTATTCGATGGAGAATCCATTAGCTTATATTAATAGTAATATCGTTGGTTTCGCTCATATTTTAGAAAACTGTCATCAAAATAATATCAACCAACTAGTGTATGCTAGCACTTCAAGTGTTTATGGAGCTAATACTAAAATGCCTTTTTCAGAACATGATAGCTCTAATCATCCTTTATCCGTTTATGCAGCTTCTAAAAAGTCAAACGAATTGATGGCTCATGCATATAGTTATTTATATAAACTTCCTACAATTGGTCTAAGATTCTTTACAGTTTATGGTCCTTGGGGAAGACCTGATATGGCTTTATTTAAATTTACCAAAAATATCCTAGAGGAAAAACCTATAGATGTATTCAATTATGGTAATCACACGAGAGATTTTACTTATATAGATGATATCGTAGAGGGGGTAATAAAAACATTAGACGCTTCATCAACTAACAATCTTAAATGGGACAGCAACTCCCCAGATCCTGCAACAAGTAAAGCACCATGGCGAATTTATAATATTGGAAATAGCAAGCCAGTAAAATTAATGGATTATATTAATGCTTTAGAAACAATTCTAGGAAAAAAGGCAAAAGTTAATTATTTACCTCTACAAAAAGGAGATGTACCAGATACATATGCTAACACAGATAATTTAAATAAAGAATTCAACTATAGACCTAATACTTCAGTAATTGATGGAGTATCAAATTTTGTCAAATGGTACAAAGACTACTACCAAATATGATCAATAAAACTAAAAATATTAAAATAGCAATTATTGGAATGGGATATGTTGGTCTCCCGTTGGCATTAGAATTTGCAAAAAAAAGATTTGTTATAGGATTTGATATTAATAAAAGAAGAATTAAAGAATTGAAACTAGGTATCGATAAAAACTTAGAGCATAATAATGAATTAAAAAAATCAAAAAAATTAACTTTTACCAGTAATGAAAAAAATATTAAAAATGCAAACTGTTTTATTGTTACTGTCCCAACACCTATAGATAAATTTAAAAAACCAGATTTGTTACCAATACTCAAAGCATCTAAAATGATTGGTAAAATTATTAAAAAAGGTGATTTAATTATTTATGAATCTACAGTTTATCCAGGCTGTATCGAAGAAAAGTGTGTGCCTGTCCTAGAGAAATTTTCAAAGCTATCTTATAATAATGATTTTTTTTGTGGATATAGCCCAGAGAGAATAAACCCTGGCGATAAAGAACATACTTTATCAAATATTAATAAAATTACCTCAGGTTCAACAACTCAAATTGCTGATCTTGTTGATGATTTATATAACGAAATTATAAAAGTAGGAACACATAAGGCTCCAAGTATTAAGGTTGCAGAGGCAGCAAAAGTAATCGAAAATACGCAACGAGATTTAAATATTGCACTAGTAAATGAATTATCAATATTATTTAACAAAATGAATATTGATACAAAGGCAGTTCTAGATGCTGCAAGTAGTAAATGGAATTTTTTAAAATTTAAACCTGGTTTAGTCGGTGGTCACTGCATTGGCGTAGATCCTTATTATCTCACACATAAAGCAAAGTCATTAGGTTATAAACCTAAAATAATACTATCTGGAAGAAAACTTAATGACAATATGGGCAATTACGTAGTCTCCCAATTAATTAATGAAATGAAAAAAAAAAATATTAAAGTTAGAGGAGCTAAAATTTTAATTATGGGACTAACTTTTAAGGAAAATTGTACTGATACTCGTAATTCTGGTATTCAAAATGTAATTTTTGAATTGAAAAAGTATAAATGTGAATTGGATCTGTATGATCCAATTGCAGACTCTAGTGAAATAAAAAATACATATGGGATTTTACCTAGATCAAAATTAAATGAAAATTTATATGATGCTATAGTAATAGCAGTGGCCCATGATAAATTTAAAGCTATGGGAATAGACTTTATTTTAAAATTGTGTAAAGCAAATCATATCATTTATGATTTAAAACATTTATTCAATTCAGAACAAATTGAATTAAGGTTATAAAATGACCAATTGGCAATTTTTGGATAATTTTTTTACTAAATAAACTAGACTGTTAATAGAATAATTAAAAATAATGAGTCATAATCAATCATTAAAAAAATTTTTCAACAATTAGGAAATTAGATTTAATATATAATGAATTTTAATAATCGAGTTACATTAATGTCAGACTCTTTAAGAGGTGGAGGTGCTCAGAGAGTATGTGTAAATATAGCAAATGGTTTAATCGAATTAGGTTGGAAAGTCGATTTGGTAATATTAAATTTGAATGACCAAAATTATCTTGATCAATTATCAAAAAAAGTTAATTTAGTAGAGCTAAATGTCAACCATGTTCGCTACTCTCCTGTATCATTATTAAAATATATTTATAAGAAAAAACCAAATTTATTCTTAGTATTTAATTATGAGTTAACGGTTATACTAATTTTACTAAGAAAATTACTTAATTTAAAATTTAAAATTATTACTAGAAATATAAGTACTTTATCTCAAAAAAAAATTGAGTTAAAAAAAACAAATTTTTGGGTACGTAATATAGTTGGTTACTTAATAGATAATTTTTATCATAAATCTGATCATATTGTGAATCAATGTTACGCAATGAACAAAGACATGATAAAATTAAATCCTAATACAAAAAAAAATAGTAGTGTGATCTATAATCCACTAGCAAATCATATATTGGAGTATGTAAAAAGGAACGATATAAAAAAAATAAAAAAAAAAGATTATCTGTTATGCATTGGCAGTTTAAAAAAACCAAACGCTTTTCATTATGCCATTGAGGGTTTTGCAGGGATAATTGATAAATTTCCAAATTTACGTTTAAAAATTGTTGGAAAAGGTAATTTAGAAAAAGAGCTAAAACATATTACTAAAAATTTTGGCATTGCAAGACATGTGGATTTTGAGGGATTCCAAAAAAATATTATCCCTTATTATTTATACGCAAGAGCAACTGTGCTGACATCTTTATATGAAGGGTTCCCAAACGTTCTTATTGAGTCTATTGCACTTGGAACTCCGGTAGTATCTTTCGATTGCCCAAGTGGACCAAATGAGATCATAACTGAGGGTGTAAATGGTCATCTTGTAAAATATAAGGATATTAAAGATCTAGAAATTCAAATAATTAAAGTTATGACTAATAAATACAGCGTAGAGAAAATGTTTTCTTCAATTGAAAAATATAATCCTAAAATAATTATTCAATATTATGAGAAATTATTAAATAACTTTATTTAAAAAAAATGCCTGATTTACTTGGTTTCACTTCAATTACTTTAATCTCTTTAGTTACTTTATTTATTTCGATACGGTTACCAACTTTATCTACAATTCTTTTTGTGGCTTTATTCATACGAATTTCTTTAATGTTGATTGGGCATTATATAACTCCATTACCAGACAGCACTGCAGATGCTGTTTCTTTCGAAAGGATAGCGTGGGAGCGCGGTCAAAATGGATTTTACTATGTGATTGAAAATATTAAGGGTCCAAATGCAAGATTTATTAGTTGGATTATTGCAATTCCTTACTCTTTATTTGGAAGAAGTATTTTGATGGCTCAGTCCATAAGTTTATTTTTTGGTATGGGTTGTATTTTGTTAGGCTGGAAGCTTTCAAAAATTCTTTGGAATGACCATACTGCAAAAAAAGTTGCATGGACAATAGCTCTTTTTCCATCTTTGGTTTTGTATTCTGTTTTAGTCTTAAGAGAAGTGTATGTTTGTTTTTTTCTGTTAATTGCTCTTTATGGTGTAGTGAGTTGGACTAAGTTTAATAAAATAAGTTATATTTTAATGGCATTTTTAGGTTTTGTAGGTGCAACCTTTTTTCATGGAGCAATGATTATAGGTGCTTCTGTTTTCCTTTTAATTCTAGGCATAATAAGTTTTAAAAAAATTTTTAAATCAATATTTAACAGAATTATAAATCTCAAAGTTTTAATGATTTTTGTCTTTGTGATATTTTCTGTGTCATTTTATTTTACTAACAAAATTCATATTCCTTATTTAGGAACTTTTGATAAAATGTCAGATATAAGTTATTTGGAAAGAAAAACAAAACTTTCTACAAGAGGTGTGGCTTCCTATCCAGATTGGACAAAAATTTCATCTCCTTATGAGTTTATTTATAAAGCCCCTATCAGAGCTTTATATTTCATATACTCACCTTTTCCATGGGACATTAAGAAAACTTCACATATAATTGGTCTGTTTGATGGAATTTTATATATGTATTTAACATATTTGATATTTCTTAATAGAAAAATTATTTGGAAAGATCCAGCTTTAAAAATTATTTCAATTATTTTAATTTCATATATCGTAGTATTTGCTATTGGTGTAGGAAATTTTGGTACAAGTATAAGACATAGATCAAAGTTTGCAGTAATTTTTATACTATTGGCAGCTCCTTTAATAAAAAAATTAATTTTTTTTAAAAAAAAAAGTATAAGTAATTTCTAGACTAATAAAAAACTAATCATTATATTTTTCCTATAAAAATATAAATAAAATGAGCATATTTAAACTAATTTTATGAAAGTAATTCATATAATCAATAGTTTAAAAAAAGGAGGAGCTGAAGGAAATTTATATAGATTATGTAAATATCATAAAAAAAAATATCAAAATAGAATAGAAATTATAATTATTACTTTAATTAAAAATGGACATTATGTAAATGAACTAAAAAGAATTGGAGTAAAAATTATTTCATTAAATATTAGTAGTAAATTCAATTTTCTTTTTTTTATAAAAAAAATATTTGAGTTGCGCAAATTTATCAAAAGTAAAAACCCTGATATTATACAAAGTTGGATGTATCATTCCAATTTCATTACATTATTTTTACCAAGAATATTTTATGATAAAATATTTTGGAATATTAGACACTCTGAACTTAATACTCAGATCTCGAAAAAAACAACTATATTTATCTCAAAAATTTGCGGTCTATTTTCTAAAGTCGTACCCAAGAAGATTATATATTGTTCAGAAGAAAGCATAAAATTTCATCAAGATAATCATTTCTATTTCAAAAAAAAACCCGCTCTTATAAATAATGGTTATAGTGACAAAAGTTACTTTCCTTCAAAATTACTATATTCAAAATTTAGAAAAAAAAATAATTTAAAGAATTCAGACATTATCTTAGGCTATGCTGGTAGGTATGCTAAACAAAAAAATATTCACTCAATATTATTTGCATTCTCAAAAATTGTAAAAAATTATAAAAACATATATTTATGTATGGTCGGAAAAAATATAAGTATTAAGAATAATGAATTGAGTGCATTAATCTCAGATTATAAAATTAATGAAAAAGTTTTTCTATTAAAAGAACAGAGAAATTTAGTGGAATTCTATAATGGTATTGATCTGCTTGTATTAGCCTCGCACTCTGAGTCATTTCCAAATGTAGTGGCGGAAGCAATGCTTTGTTCCACTCCTGTCCTATCGAGTAACGTCGGGTGTTCAAAAGAAATTATAAATGATTGTGGATTTGTAATAAATAAGAATGACTATAATTCAATTTTTATCAACTTAAATAAAATTATAAAAACTTTTAAATCTAAAAAAAAAAAATGGAAAACCTTAAAAAAAAAATCACGTTATAGAATTAAAAAAGAATATTCAGTTGAGAAAATGGGTAATAATTATTTCACAAATTGGGTTTTTTGAATGAAGATAATCTTTATCTGCACTAAATCAATTACATTTAATACTTTTTTAAAGTCCCAAGCAAATTTCTTTTTAAAAAAAAAATATGAAGTTGAGGTTGCTTGTTCTGACATAGAAAATTTAAATTTTAAATGTAATTTCAAACATAAGATTGAATTTCCAACAAAAATTTTAGATTTATTTAATTTATTTAAGTTTGTAAGAATCCTCATTCAGATAAAAAAAATAACAAATAAGAATAGTTCAACATTATTTTTTATTCATACACCAGTTGCTGCATATTTATTCAGATTTTTTACTTTTTTTGAAAAAATAAAGATTATATATTTCGTTCATGGATTTCGTTTCACATCTACCACTAATATATTTAAAAAATTTATTTTAAAAATAATTGAAAAAATATTGTCAAAAAAAACTGACTTATTTATTACAATTAATAATGAAGATTATAATTACACTTTAAAAAATCTAACAAAGAGAACGTCATGTTATAAAGTTAATGGTGTTGGACTGAACCCTACTTCAAAATATCATAGAAAAAAAATAAAAAAAAAAAACTTTATTAAAAATATCTTAATTATATCTGCCTACAAAAAAGAAAAAGGATATCATGAAATATTAAAAGTAGCTGAAATTCTGAAAGGGAAAAAAATAAAATTGGATTGTTATGGATATGGTAATTATAATAAATTCAATTCAATTAAATTTAAAAAAAAACTTCATAATATTTCATTTAAAAAATTTGATATAAATTTAGAAAAAAAAATAAAAAAATATGATATTTTGCTACATTTAAGCAAGAGAGAAGGTTTGCCTGTTTCAGTAATGCAATGTCTTTCACATGGTTTACCAGTGATATGTTATGATATTAGAGGAAATAATGATCTAATAATAGATAAGTTTAATGGCCTTTTTGTAAAAACATATAAGGAAGTTCCTTTAAAAATACTTTACTTAAATTTAGAAAAGCAATTTTTTTATGATATGTCGTATAATGCGATAAAATCAATAAATAAACATTTTTTTAGAGATCAAATCAATCTAAATTTATACAACATAATAACAAACTTTAAATTTCAAAAATAATGAAAACTATTTTAAAAAATTTAAATTTTAGAAGATTAAAACTTACTGATTACATTGAATTTAAGAGTCTATTTTATTCCTGTTTCAAAAAGAATATAAGTTATAATTTTTTTAAATGGAGATATTTCGAGGATAAATTTTCTTTTTGCTATGGAGCTTTTTATTTAGAAAAACTAATTGCAAATGTAGGCATGGTTTCTATCAAATTAAATAATACTCCAAAAGATAGAATTTTATCAAGGCATTCAAGTATGGTCCTAGAAGATTATAGAGGTATAGGAGTTTTCTCAGAATTATTAAAACAGGCAAAAAAAAAAATCCCAAAGCAAACTTCTTTTGTAGTAATGTGGCCAAATAAAAATAATTTCGCAAATTTTGGAATTAAAAATCAGAATATTAAGAAAAAAAAATTTTTCATATATCAAACGTCATCAAATAATAATTATTTTAGAAATAAAAAAAATTATTCAATTGATGAATTAATTAAATTAAAAAAAAATATAACAAATAATAATTCGTTTTTTTTTAAAAATTTCAATTATTTTAAAAAAAGATATTTAAGCTATAGAAAGAAAGATTATTTTATTAATAAATTTGAATACAAGGGATTAAAGAGTTTTTTTATTATAAAGTATAACAAAAATAAATCTGTTATAAGCTACGTTATTTTGGACCATTTTGGTTCAAATAAAATAATTTCTAAACATATTTCAAATATTATAAAAAATCAGAATAAAATTATCTTTTTATCAAAAAAGAAGATTAATATGAGTAACTCCAAATTAATTAATACAATGAGTTTTAAAATTGGATCTTTAAAAAAAAAAAAATTTATACAAAAAAAAAAAATTCTATCTAACAAGGAAATATTCTTAGGCGATACAGATATATTTATTACAATTTGATGATAAGAATCTCCGACATATTAATCTCTATAGTAATATTAATAATCTTATCACCATTAATATTAATAATATCAATATTAATCCTAATAATTGATGGATTTCCAATAATTTATAAACAAACTAGAGTTGGTCAAAATGGCCATAAATTTACAATTTTTAAATTTCGTACTATGAGCAACAAAATTACAAAAAATGAAAATTTAAGATTAAATTATTTTAGCAAAATATTAAGAAGATCTAGTTTAGATGAAATTCCTCAACTTATAAATATTTTAAACAAAGATATGTCAATTGTTGGCCCAAGACCACTTCCTGAAAATATAGAAAAAAAGATAAGTAAAAATTTAAGGATTAAAAGAAGAAAAATACTTCCAGGGATAACGGGATTGTCACAAATAAATTTCACTGGTAAAAATAGAAAATTAATTGAAAAAATTAAGTTAGATATTAAATTGGTTAATAACTATACTTTAATCAATTATTTTAAAATTATATTAAAAACTCCAATTGTATTAGTGAAAAGATTTTTAAAAAATAAATCATCAATAATAAAATAAAATAATTTATCTTTAAAATAACATAATTTAAATTGCCGAATTTCATGCTATAAAGTAATTTGATTAAGATATATAGTTTTAATCTATTTAAAAATATAATGAATAAAAGAATTCTAATTTTATCACCTCATGCCGATGATGAAATTTTGGGCTGTGGAGGATTTATATCAAAATACTCAAAAAAAAATTATTATGTTAGTGTCTTAATTTTAACAAATGCAAATAAAGGGGCACCAGAAATATTTTCATCTGAAAAAATCAAACAAATAAGGAAAGAGTCGAAATTAGCTAATAATTTGATTGGGACAAAAAAATTACTTTTTGAAAATTTACCTGCTTTAAATTTAAACAACTATCCTATTTATAAAATTTCAAATATTATAAGTAAATATATTTTAGAAATTAATCCAGAAATTGTATTAATACCATCATCACATGATATTCATGATGATCATAAAATAATTTTTAAAGCAGCAAAAGTTTCTTTGAGACCTAATAAAAAAAGTAAATTAAAAAAGATTCTTTCTTATGAGGTAGTTTCTGAGACTGAATGGAATGAAGATGAAAAATCATTTAATCCAAATTTTTTTGTAAGCTTAAATAAATCTGATGTAAATAATAAAATTAAAGCGTTTCTTAAGTACAAATCTCAAGTTAAAAAATTTCCTCATCCTAGGTCAAAAGAGACAATTTTAAACTTATCAAAAATGAGAGGAAGTCAAGTTTATATGAAATATGCTGAAGCCTTCAGAGTTGAAAAAATATTGGATTAAATATGACGATAGCTATTTTTGGTGCAGGAGGTCATGCTAAATCTATTTACGATATAATAAAGAAAAAAAAATTCTTACTTTTTGATCAAAAAAAAAAATTTATTAAAATAAATAATAAAAAACATCAGATTATTGGAAATCATCAAACTCTAAAAAATAAAAAAAAAAAAATCTCTCAAGTAATAGTAGCAATAGGTAATAATAAAGTACGTGAAAAATATTATAAATATTTAAAAAACAATAAATTTAAATTTGCTACGCTTGTTCACCCAAAATCATATAGAAGCATTGGATCAAAAATTGGCGAAGGAAGTATGATTATGCAAGGAACCTTTATAAATACAGACAGCAAAATCGGGAGGAATTGTATAATAAATTCTAATGCATCAATAGATCATGATTGCGAAATAAAAGATAACACACACATCTGTCCAGGTGTAATTATTGCAGGAAACGTAAAAATTGGAAAAAATTGTTGGATAGGATTAGGTACTAAAATAATAGAGAATTGTAAAATTGGAGATAATGTTTTTGTTGCCGCAGGATCACTCGTAACGAAAAACTTAAAATCAGACTCATTTGTGAAAGGAGTTCCAGCGAAGTATGCAAAAAAAAAATTGGCCAAATTTTAGCAGTAATTTAATTAATAAAATTGGAAAAATACTTCATTCAGGAAATATTAATTACGTAACTGGTCCGTTTGGAAAAAAATTTGAGGAAGAATTCTCAAAATTTATTGGAAATAAATACTCCATTGCTATTTGTAACGGAACTGCAGCATTAGAGGTCGCGATAAAATCATTAAGATTACCAAAAAATTCTGAAATTATCGTGCCAGCTAGAAGTTTTTTTTCATCAGCATCGTGTATAGTAAATACAGGACATAAACCCATATTTGTAGACATTGATTTATTCACTCAAAATATTTCCCTTAAGAATTTAAAAAAAAAAATAAATAAAAAAACTAAAGCTATAATTTGTGTGCATCTAGCCGGATTGCCTTGCAATATGAATGAAATAAATAAATTGGCTAAAAAAAATAAAGTAAAGATTATAGAAGATTGTTCACAAGCGCATGGAGCATCAATTAATGGAAAACAAGTAGGTTCATTTGGCGATATAAGCACTTGGTCATTTTGTAATGATAAAATTATTTCTACTCTAGGAGAAGGAGGGATGATCTCTACAAACAAAAAAAAAATATTTGATTTTTGTAAAAGATATATAAATCATGGTACAACAATAAAAAAAAAAAAGAGTGCTGAACAATTTATTTACAACAAAGATTATTTTGGAACAAATTTAAGAATTACTGAAATACAATCATTTGCAGGTTTAGAGCAACTTAAAAATCTAAGAAAAGTTCAAGAAAAAAGAGAAAAAATTTCAAAAAGTTACTTTAAGTTGATTTCAGACTATCCAAATTATTTATACAGTTACTTTCCTTCTTGGAAAACTAAATCAGCTTGGTATAGATTTTATTTTTTTATAAAAAATGATGTTAAAAATTACAAAGAAATTCGATTTAAAATTATTAAAAATTTAAGAAAAAAAAATATCAAATCTTTTACAGGATCTTGTCCTGAAATATATTTAGAAAAATCGTTTAAAAAACTCAAAAATTTTAAATTAACGAGACTCAAAAACTGTCAGATTTTAGGTGAAACCAGCATAGCATTAGATGTCAATCACACACTTTCTTACCCTCAGCATAAAAAGGATTTATCAAAAATAAAAATAGTTTTAGAAAATATTTTTAAAAAGGGTTTGTAAAATCTTTCCAAATTGATTTAAATACATTTTCAGTAATTCTAATTATAATTACAAAAATTTAAAAATAATTTTTAATAACTCAATTTTAAAAGGAATATTAATATTAAATTAACTTTTGATTATAAATATTTGATTGATAATACAGATATATTAATTAAAAAGGTATATGAGTTAATTATACTATGATTAGATTTAACAAAGAATTTGCAAATAGCTTACTTTCATTAAATCGCTACTCTAAGCGTTTAATTGCTATTTTCACCGATTTAGGTTTGTGCATAGTGTGTACGTGGCTAGCCTTTGTTTTAAGATTAGATCAATTAGTCTTATTGAAAGATTTTAATATTTACCCGGCTGCAATATCTGCAATTATAGCAATTCCAATATTTTGGATTTTTGGTCTATATAGAACAATATTTCGTTACACTGGTTTATCAATTATTTTAACGATTCTAGCATCAACATTTGTTTATGGACTTTTATATTTCTCAATTATAGGAGTATATGGAATTCAAACTGTAACCAAATCATTTGGTGAAGCTGTTCCAAGATCAATTGGGATTCTTCAGCCGATGCTCTTATTTTTTGCAATTATAAGTTCAAGATTATTAGTAAAATATTTATTAGGAAATAATTATAGCTATAGTATTAAATCTAATATCAAAAAAAATGTATTAGTGTACGGGGCTGGAGATGCTGGAAGACAATTAGTAATTGCTTTAGAAAATAGTCCAGAATTTGTTGTTAAAGGATTTTTAGATGACAATCACCAATTACGAAACCAAGTTTTATTTGGTAAAACCATTTATTCTTCAGCTGATTTAGAAAAATTAGTTAAATTTAATGATATAAGCTTAGTTTTTCTTGCTCTGCCTTCAATTGGTAGAATTAAAAGAAATATAATAATTAAAAAATTAAATGAATATCGCTTAGTAGTCAAAACACTTCCTAGTATTTCTGAAATTGTAGATGGAAGAATTACAATATCCGACATTAAAGATCTAGATGTAGATGATTTGTTGAATCGCGAAAAAGTTAAACCTGATAAAAAGTTATTAAATAAAAATATAAGATTAAAAACAGTCTTAGTTACAGGTGCCGGAGGGTCTATTGGCTCTGAGCTTTGTAGACAAATAATAAAATTGCAACCAAATAAGCTTTTGCTTATTGAATTAAATGAATTTGTTCTCTACAAAATATATGAGGAATTGATCGCAAATAACAAAAATCTAAAAATTGTTCCTTTACTTGTAAATGCTCAAGACCAGGGAAAATTGGAATTAATAATAGATACATTTAAAGTAGAAACTGTTTATCATGCCGCGGCATATAAACATGTGCCATTAGTCGAATCAAATATTACCGAAGGTGTAAAAAATAATGTTTTCAGCACCTTGGCAGTTGTTAAAGCTTCAATGAATAAAAAAGTTTCAGATCTTGTTCTTGTATCTAGCGATAAAGCTGTGAGACCAACCAATATAATGGGAGCTTCGAAGAGGTTAGCTGAACTTTGTGTGCAAGCACTTTATAATAGCGACAAGAATATAAATATTAATTTTTCAATAGTTCGATTTGGAAATGTTTTGGAATCCTCTGGCTCTGTCATTCCTAAGTTTAAGAAACAAATTAAAGATGGCGGTCCAGTTACATTAACTCACAAAGATGTAACACGCTACTTTATGACGATTACTGAAGCAGCTCAATTAGTTATTCAAGCAGGTGCAATGGGTAAAAGAGCTGAAGTATTTTTACTCGATATGGGTGAAAGTGTAAAAATAAATGATTTAATAAATAAAATGATAAATCTTTCAGGTTTAACTGTGAAAGACAACAGCAACCCAGGTGGTGACATTGAAATTAAAATTACAGGTTTGCGACCTGGGGAAAAATTGTATGAAGAATTATTAATTGGAGATAATCCTAAAAAAACTATTCACACAAAAATTAAAAAAATAAGCGAAACATTTATTTCATTTAATGAATTAGAATTAGAATTAAAAAAATTAAAGAGATTGTTAGACGAAAATAAAGCTGAGGAAGTTAAATTCTTATTAGAGAAAATTCTTAAGGTGTATAAATCAAACTCAGAAATCGTAGACTTTATTCATTCTGAAAAAAGATCATACATGAAATATGAAGAAAAACAGTCTTTAAACAAAGCAACTGAAAATAAAATTATTAAAATTAGATGATAAGATTAATTATCTCAATCGTAGATCTAATTCTTGATTTATACTGTTAATTGTAATAAATCAAAATTTTAAATAACATGAACAAAATAGATGAAGATATAGATATATTTGAAATAATAATAACTATTTGGAAAAATAAGTTTAAGGTATTAACAGTAACAGTGATAACTTTGGTAGTTTCGTTGTTTATATTTGATAAAGAAAATGAAATACCAAAAACTTTAGTAACAACAGAAATAAGACCCATCTCAACTTTTGATGAAATTGAGTATGACACTTATAATGCTTATCTGACACAAATAAATTCAAAATCAATAGCTTTAAATACTTACAATTATATATTTTTAAGTGAAATGTTAAAAATAGAAAGTCCCTCGACTTTTAGAAATTTCAAAAAGATTAATAAGAACTTACTTCAAAACTTATTTCTTGATAGACTTAATGAAAATGAAACATATAAAAATGGAATAAGAAAATTTGAATTCTTAAATAAAGAAAATTATAAAAATGATAAAGAATATGAAGATGCAGTTACTCAATTAGCATCAAGAATTAAATTATTACCACCTGATGGTAACGAAGGTGATAGATTGTCTTACTGGAATATTCAGTTTAAAGTAGAAAATACAGCAAATTGGGAAAAATTTCTAAAATATGTTGAAGAGTCTATTAATAAAGAAATTCAATCTTATTTAAATGACACTTTTAATAATTTAATTTTAACAGCAAAAACGTTAAACCAATTTGAAATTGAAGATATAGAAATTGAAATTAGGAATGTAAATGAATTTGTTAAATTAGATGATCCAAAATTTGCAAATTATTTAAGTGAGCTAGAAAAATATAAAAAGATGTTAATTGAAAATAAGGATATAGAGAGGTTTCAAAAAATTTTTTTGGGTACACCAATTGCGAAATCAAACAAATTTTCTGCATCAAAAATATTGGTTGAGTCTTCGAAATATGAAACAAGTACTTCATCAAGTAAAAATAAAACGGTTATTTTATCTTTAATTATTGGTATTATTTTAGGTATATTTTTTGTACTATTTCAAACTGCTTTTAAAAATAGATCTTAGATTAATATCTGTATTAATTATTTCTACAATTAAGGAATTATTTTTAAAACTAATTAATTCTGTCGTATAATTAAACCATAATTTTAAGAAATTTAATAAACTTAATAAATTTTATTTTTGATTAATGAAACATAATTTTTTATTGGATATTTTACCAAGATGGGTAATTATACTAATGCCTATTCTGCTTATAACAGGGCCATTTTTGTCTGATTTGGGTACCTCGGTTGTTGCAATATTATTTTTGGTTAATTCAATTAAAAATAAACTCATAAAGTATTATGATAATTATTACTTCAAATTTTTCTTTTTATTTTGTGTAATTTTGATTTTAAGTTCACTATTTTCAAACAATATTCTAGTATCACTTAAAAATTCCTTTTTTTATTTTAGATTTGGAATATTTGTATTATGCTTCTGGTATTTGTTAGATAGAGATAAATTTTTTTTAAAATATCTTTTTATATCAATTTTAGTCTGCTTTTCATCACTAGTAATTGATGGTTATATACAACATTTTTTTGGAAAAAATTTGCTAGGTTACGAATTATTTAATGAGTACCGAGTTAGTAGTTTTTTTGGTACCGAGTTAATATTGGGTAGTTATCTAGCTAGGTTTTTTCCTATTTTATTTGGGTTATTTATTTATTTAGACAGCTCAAAAAAGAATAAACTTCTATTATTTTTCTTAACAATAATTTTTATTTTATCCGAAGGTCTTATTTTTTTAAGTGGTGAAAGACTAGCACTTTTTTTTATGAATTTATCAGCTGTATACATAATACTAATGCTAAAAGAATATAGGCTTTATAGATTTTGGACATACATTGCCTCCTTATCTTTAATAGTCATTTTGTTAAATTTATTTCCTAATGCTAAAGACAGATTAGTTGATCAAACTATCCGAGATTTTACAAAAAATAATGATGATAAAATATACATTTTCTCAAAACCACATAATGATATGTATATTACAGCCTACAGAATTTATTTAGATAATAAGTTTTTAGGAGTAGGACCTCGTCAATATAGAAATGAGTGTAATGATTATATTGTTTCGGAATATTCTTGTGAAACTCATCCTCACAATACATACATGGAACTTCTTTCTGAAACAGGAATTTTCTCTTTTTTAATTGTCTCGATACTTTTTGTTTTAATATCTT
>CACFYO010000004.1 GCA_902570545.1 uncultured Pelagibacteraceae bacterium
TTGTATATTCATAATCTCTTTCCATGCTTCCATTGCTTTTTGAAACAACTTCACAGTATGCAGTAAATTGTGAAGTTTTATATCCATCAGCAAATCCATTTGAATTGGCTAATAGAAAATTTGATTTGTTCTCACCAAATCCAGATCCATTAGTATTTATTATTTTATCATTTGAAAAAGCTTCCTCTTCTGCCTCTTTTATATAATTAATCTTGTCTTCATTGCTTAAATGAGTTTCATCATACAAGTCTAAGTCTTTTAATCCCTTAAAATGGAGGTCTTTATCTGGTAATGAATTATATTCATCCTCAGGAGTAATTTTCATTGTTTCAATACATCTATTTACTAACTCATCTAAATTACTTTCTTTAAGATTTGATGAGGCTATTGAGGATTTTTTTTTACCTAAATAAGTTGTAAGGACTACTCCAAGATTTTCAGACCTTTCAGATCCATCAAGTTTTTTATTCCTTACATTTACATT
Source organism: uncultured Pelagibacteraceae bacterium (assembly GCA_902570545.1). The sequence goes on from CACFYO010000004.1 coordinate 485, forward strand.
TTCAGAAACAGAACTTTGCACTAATATATTTGCATCAGATGAACCTAATTTTTTTGATTTACTTAGGCATATATCTGCAATTTTTTTTAGATACTGTTGATCTTTAATCATTTTACTATAGTTGGGTTCCGCCAACAGTCATATTATTTATAAGTAAAGATGGTTGTCCAACACCCACTGGTACGCCTTGTCCAGCTTTACCACACGTTCCAATGCCAGGATCTAACATCATATCATTTCCAACCATTAAAATTTCTTTTAAAGAAGATGGTCCATCACCAATTAAAGTAGCTCCTTTAATTGGAGATCCTATTTTTCCATTTATAATCTCATAAGCTTCTGTACAGTTAAAAACGAATTTACCTGAGGTAATGTCAACTTGACCGCCGCCAAAACTTACTGCAAAAATACCTTTATCTACTGACTTAATCATTTCTTCTTGAGTGTTTGATCCACCTAACATTATAGTATTTCTCATTCTAGGCATCACGACATGTTTATAACTCTCTCTTCTTCCATTTCCTGTTGATTTTGTATTCATAAGTCTTGCATTTAGTCTATCTTGCATGAAATTTTTTAAGATACCATTTTCAATTAAAACTGTTCTTTCTGTTGGAGTTCCTTCATCATCAATATTTAAACTACCTCTTCTATTATCTAATGTTCCGTCGTCGATTATTGTAACTCCATCACTTGCAACTTTTTTACCAACTAAATCATGAAAAGCTGAAGTTTTTTTTCTATTAAAATCTCCTTCTAGTCCATGACCTACAGCTTCATGAATTAAAATTGCGGGCCAACCAGGTCCTAGAACAACTTTCATTTCTCCTGCAAGAGAAGGTTTGCTCTCTATATTCGTACTTGCAATTCTAAAAGCTTCATCGCAAACTTTTTTCCAATTATCATTTTTAAGATATTCATCATAATCTTGTCTTCCACCAATACCAAAAACACCAGTTTCTTTTCTACCATTCTTTTCAACCATTACTGACATATTTATTCTAACTAAAGGTCTATTATCTGATAATAATTCTCCTCCAGATCTAATGATCTCAACATTTTTCTTTTCTGCTAGAAGGCTAGCTGTTACTTGTTTAACTGAACTATCTTTTGATCTGGCATATTCATTCATGTTGTTCAGCAATTCAATTTTTGATTTCATTGACTTGCTCTCAATTGGATCAACGTCTTTATAAAGCTTCTGATTAGTTTTTTTAATTTCTGAATTATATGTTCCGCTATTATTTTTTAAAGTTGACTTAAGGTTTTCGCTAGAATTTTTTAATGATTTTTCTGAAATTTCGTTTGAATGAGAATAAGCGACTGTATCACCTGTTACAGCTCTAAAACCATAACCTAAGTCAGATGTATAATTTGAACTTTTAATTTTGTTATCATCTAATACAATTGTTTCAGATTTTGTATCCTCTATATAAAGCTCACCATCATCACAATTATTTAGAGTTTCAGAAACAATGCTATCTGCTTTTTCTGAAGTTAATTCTGAATTTTTGAGTAAAGATGACATAAGCTATATTTAAAGGTGAATTTAATATTATCAAGAATGATATGCGCGATTATTGATCACATCAAGTAAGGCTAATTACTTAATTTTTCTTCAAAAAAAAATCAGTTAAATGTTTAATAGTTGCCTTTGGATTTTGCTCTGGAATGAAATGACCTGAGTTTATAGGATAACCTATAACTTTTTTTTTAGTATATCTTTGCCAAATTTTTAATGGTTTGAACTGCTTTGCAATTACTCCCTTACTTCCCCATAACACTTGGACTGGAATATTTAGTTTTTTCTTTCTATCTTGTTTGTCATGATCCAAATCAATAGTCGCAGACGCCCTATAATCTTCACAAGATCCATGAATTCTTTTTGGTTGCTTGAAACATTTTAAATAATTTTCTTCAACTTTTCCAAATTTGTGATTACCTGACCATTTATCTAAACAACTTTTCATCCATTTACGTGGATCGCTCATTATCATTTTCTCAGGTAACCATTTTGGTTGAATTAAAAAAAACCAATGAAAGTAAGCTTTTGCAAAATCTCTTGTAGTTAATTCATACATATCCAATGTTGGACAAATATCTAAAACACTAAGAGCTATTATATTTTTTCTATGGTCTCTTGCTAACCTGTGAGCAACTCTTCCACCTCTATCATGTCCCGCAACAAAAAATTTGTTAAACCCTAATTTTATCATCATCTGTTTCATGTCACTTGCCATTTCTCTTTTTGAGTAGTTGTAATGTTTGCTATCTGATGCTGGAGCAAGACTATTTCCATATCCTCTTAAATCTGCAGCAACCACTGTAAATCTTTTAGATAACTCAGGGGCTGTTTTGTGCCACATTAAATGTGTTTGTGGATATCCGTGTAGCAAAAGTAATGGTGGACCTTCACCACCAACTCTACAAAAAACCTTGCCTTTTTTTACCTTTACGTACTTTGACTTAAAACCATTAAACATGCCTAATAATATGTATTTTTTAAATTAAAGCCAATGAAAACGCTGCATCAATATTAATAATTAATTTGAATTTGCTTTGAGCCCCTGTATAAATTCGGACTCGTGAGAATTGAAGAAGAACTAAAATTAGACTACTCAGATGTACTTTTTAGACCTAAAAGAAGTACTCTTCAAAGTCGTAAAGATGTAAATCTAAAAAGAACTTATAGATTTAAATATAGTAATAATGAATGGTCTGGAATTCCTATCATGGCCTCAAATATGGATGGTGTTGGTGAACTTGGTGTAGCTGAAAAGCTTTCTGAATACGGAATGATCACTTGTTTAACTAAACAGCATAACATTCAAAAAATAAAAAAATTCAAAAAAATAAAATCTATTCATCCAAATATTGCTTTAAGTATAGGAATAAAAAAAGAAGATTTTGAAAATTTAGATAAAATTTTAAAAGAATATAGTTTCATAAAATTTATCTGCATTGATGTTGCTAATGGTTATTCTGAACACTTTAGTAAATTTTTAAAATCTGTAAGAGATAAATATCCTACTAAAACTATTATTGCTGGTAACGTGGTAACAGCTGATATGGCACAAGAATTAGTATTATCAGGTGCTGATATTGTAAAAGTTGGAATTGGACCAGGTAGTGTTTGTACTACAAGAATTCAAACAGGTGTTGGTTATCCTCAATTAAGTGCTGTCATTGAATGTGCTGATGCTGCCCATGGTTTAGGAGCACATATAATTGCTGATGGAGGTTGTACTTGTCCGGGTGATGTCGCAAAAGCTTTTGGTGGTGGTGCAGATTTTGTGATGCTTGGAGGAATGTTTGCTGGTCACGATGAAGGTGAAGGTAAACTAATAAAATCAAATGGTCATAAATTTATAGAATTTTATGGATCAAGTTCTGACATAGCAAATAAGAAACATTACGGGGGTTTGTCTGACTATAGAAGTAGTGAGGGTAGAACAGTGAGAATTAAATATCGAGGAAAAATTAAAGATACGATAAATAATATTCTTGGTGGTGTCAGAAGTAGCTGTACTTATGTGGGAGCCCCTTCTCTTAAACAACTTAGTAAATGTACTACTTTTGTAAGAGTAGCTAAACAATTTAACGATACTTTTACTAAGTAAGGATGAAAAAATACAAAATCGCCTCAATTGCTGGAGATGGTATTGGAAAAGAGGTTGTTCCAGAGGCTTTAAAAATACTTAAAGAAGTAGCAAATCAACATCAATTTAAATTAAAGATAGATGAATTCGATTTTTCATCATGCGATTATTATGAAAAGCATGGAAAAATGCTACCTGATGATTGGAAACAACAAATTGGTAATCATGATGCGATATTTTTTGGTGCAGTAGGTATGCCAGATAAATACCCAGATCATATTACTTTATGGGGTTCCCTACTCCAGTTTAGAAGAGAATTTGATCAATTTATCAATTTAAGGCCAGTAAAATTATTTGAAGGAGTAAATGCGCCCTTAGCAAATAAAAAACCTGGTGACATAGATATGATGATAGTGCGTGAAAACACTGAGGGCGAATATTCCTCAGTAGGTGGAAAAATGTATCAAAATACTGAAAGAGAAATTGTTATACAAGAAACTATTATGTCTAAACATGGAATAGATAGAGTTCAAAAATTTGCATTTGAATTAGCAAAAACAAGAGATAGAAAAAAATTAACTAATGCAACTAAATCAAATGGTATTTCTATAACTATGCCATACTGGGACCAAAGATTTTATGAAAATAAAAAAGATTTTCCTGAGATAAAAACAGATCAGTTTCATATCGATATTTTAGCTGCAAGATTTGTTTTAACACCAGAGTGGTTTGATGTTGTCGTAGCATCAAATTTATTTGGAGATATTTTATCCGATTTGGGTCCAGCATGTACGGGAACCATTGGTATTGCTCCATCAGGAAATATTAATCCAACAAATAAACATCCTTCTTTATTCGAGCCTGTTCATGGATCAGCACCTGATATTGCTGGAAAAGGTATTGCAAATCCCATAGGTCAAATTTGGTCTGGCGCTATGATGTTAGATTATTTAGGCGAAAAAGAAGCTGCCACACGAATAGTGAGTTCAATCGAAAAAACTTTGCTAGAAAAACAAAATAGAACTAAAGATCTAGATGGTGATAGCAATACAAAAGAATGTGCTAATAAAATCTTAGATAATATTAATTAACTTAAGTTGTTAAATATTGAATAGCAAAAAATATGGTAGCAAATGATGCAAAAGTTGAGATAAATAAAGCTTTTATTATATTTTCAGGACTTACATTATAGGCTGAACATAATACGACAGCTGTATGACCACATGGTGCAACACTAACAAAAAAAGCACCAGGAATTTTTTCAGGTTGTCCAGCATCAAATATAATAAAGCCGATTATCAAGAGGATGATTGGGGAAACTACTAATTTCAATATAGATATAGAAGCAGTTAATTTATTAATAACTTTATGTGTGTAAAAAGATAATGTGATACCAATTGCAAAAAGTCCTATAGGCGAAACACAAGCTGCCAAAACAGAAAGCACGTAGTCTATTGGCGTATCGTCGATATTTATCTTAAACACAAATAGTAAAAGACCAATTAAGATTGAAAATATCATTGGATTAAGAACTATGTTCTTTATAAAGGCAGTTAATCGAATATTTTTTTTTGTAGTAAGTTCTAAAAAAAAAGCAATTACAGATAATAAAATAACCCCATCCATTAATATTATACTTGTTACTTGAGTTATTACTTCAGTACCAAAATAGATTTTTGTAATAGGTAATAATAATGTTACATGATTTGATAGTGCTACCATCAATGCCCATATAATAGATTCTGGAATAGGTCTTTTAAAAAACTTTGACGTTAATAAAAATGTTAAAAACCCAAGACTTCCTTGCATTAAAAAATATGAAACTATCTGTTTTATATCGACTTGGCCGATTTCACTTTGAGCAACAAATTTAATTATTAAGGCGGGGACCGCTACATAGAATAAAAATAAATTTAAAACTTTTGCATGACCTAAATCAAAAATTTTAAGTTTTCCAAAAACAAAACCAAATAGTGTGATAAAAATAAAAGGTGTTAACCCAAGAAATATTGAATACATTTTATTAAAGTATTGTTATTCTATGAAGTATTCTATTACCTTTAAACGGTGTAGCCTGATGGAGCATGGCTCTATTATCCCAAATAGCAAGCTGATCTTTTTCCCATTCTAATGAATATTGAAAGGTTTTTTTTGTCTGATGATTGAATAAGAATTTCTTTAGTTTTTTTTTTTGTTTAGTCATATGTGTATTAAATTTTAAAAAATGCCCTGGGCTACAGTATATAGTTTTTTTATTTTTAATAGTTCTAATTATTTTATGTCTGGAAATCAGTTCTTTAGATATTTTTCCTTTTTCTTTTTCTCTCTCCACTGTTGTAATTGATATTGGTCCATGCGAAGAATAAATACCTTTTAATTTTTTAAGCTTATTCTTATAATTTTTTGATAATTTTTCGTAAGCTAAGTACTGTGAAGAAAAGTCAGTATTAGCAACACCTTTTTTAGGTACTAATTTTGAAAGTAACATGGTGTATCTAGGAGGTTTTTTTGTATAAGAGGAGTCCGTGTGAAATTGTTCACCAAAGCTAGGTCCTTTGTCAGTAGATTTACGTTGAACAACAGTTATTTGAGGATATTTTTTATTTAAACCTTTCAATCTTGGATAATTAGCTGGTTTACCAAATTTTTTTGCAAAATTAAGATAATTCTTGGAAGTAAGTTTTTGTTTTGGAAAATAAATCATTCCATACTTATCAAGTGTTGATTTAATTTCTTTTAATTGCTTATTATCAATTTTATTAAGGTTGCAAATAATTTCTGCAGCCCTATTTTTTTTTGAAATTATCTTAAACATTAAATATTTTTTATATTTTTTTGATTTAAAGGTTTTTTGATTATTGTTACAGGGTATTTTTTCTTTTCAACTTCAATAGATAAATTTTTATTAATCAAGTCTTCAATAGAATTTCCAGAGTTGACATAACCAAATGAAATATTTTTTTTAAAATTAAATGAATAATTTCCTGATGTTGTTCTGCCAATTATTTTATCATCTAAGTAAATTGGCTCTTCATGAAGTAACAAAGGTTCGCCAGGTATGTTATCTTTCAACACCATCATGGCTAATGATTTTGTAGGGTTTTTATCTTTAATTTTTAATAATGCCTCTTTTCCAACAAAATTTATATTTTTTTTATAACTGATTGCAAAATTAAGTCCTGCTTGATATTGATTTTCTTCAGGTGATATATCATGTCCCCAATGTAAGAAACCACTTTCCATTCTCATAATGTCCATAGCATGCGCACCACAAAGTGATAAGCCATGATTTTTACCCTCTTTAATAATGGCTAAAAATAATTTTTTGCTTTTATCTATGTTTGTATATAATTCGAATCCTATTTCACCTACATAAGATAATCTTTGAGCCCAGACTTTAACTCCGTCAATAGTAACGAATTTTCCATGACTAAACTTTATACCTTCATTTGTAAAATCGTCATTACTGATATTAGATAGTAATTTTCTTGAGTTGGGTCCGTATAATCCTAGGCATGTTATATCTTCTGTTACATCTCTAAAATTGACCTCTTCTGAAATATGTTTTTTTATATGAAATTTATCATGTTCTCTTGTTGCTGCTGGGCCTATCACTCTAAAATGGTTTTTTTCAAGACAAGTGACAGTAACATCGGTCTCTATTCCTCCATCTTCATTTAACATCTGGGTATAAGTTGCTCTACCCTCAATATCTTTTATGTTCGCTGTACAAATTTTTTGTAATTCTTCATGAACATTTTGCCCTTCTAGGTCAAATTTTGAAAAAGGAGATAGCTCAAATAATCCAACGTTTTCTCTGGCATTTTTGGTCTCAAATTCAGCTGATGGATACCAATTTTGATAACCAAAACTATAATTGTAATCAGCCTTTTCACCTTTCAACGCATACCACATAGGTCTTTCAAAACCACCCGAGGTTCCAAAACAAGCTCCTAATTTTTTTAGCTCCTCTTGGTAGGGTAATACAATTTGGTTTCTTGATGTTTTATGTTGTTTAAATGGCCAATGCATTCCATATAAATCACCAAGTGTTTCTGTCACTCTTTCCATTATAAATTTTTTTGATGAATGAAATTTTTGAAATCTTTTAATATCTAATGAAAATAAATCCTCATTAATGTGTCCATTAATCATCCATTCTGCAGTAACTCTTCCAGCGCCTCCTGAACTTGCAATTCCAATACTATTAAAACCACAACATGTAAAAAGTTTTTTAATCTCAGGCGTTTCGCCTAAAAGATATTGAGTATCAGGAGTAAATGATTCTGGGCCAGAGAAAAATTTTCTAATTCCTGCATTTTCCAACATAGGCAACCTGTGAAATGATTTTTGTAAATAAGGTTCGAAATGATCAAAATCATCTGGTAATTCACCAAAGGAAAAATCATCTGGCACAACACCAGTATTTTTAAAAGCTGGTTTTGCATTTGGTTCAAAAATTCCAACTAACATTTTACCTGCGTCTTCTTTAAGATAGAGACAATTATTATAATCTCTTAAAACTGGTAAGTTTTTTGGTAGATCTTTCATTGGTTCTGTGATCACATAAAAATGTTCATTGGGATACAATGGAATACTAACATTCATTTTTTCACCTATTTGTCTAGACCACATACCTGTTGCTAAAACAATATATTCACAATCAATTTTTCCTTTATCGGTCTCAACTCCAACTATAGAATTATTTTTAACTAGAATTTTTGTTACAGGCGTTTTTTCAAAAATTTGTGCTCCTTCCATTCTAGCAGCTTTAGCTAAAACATTAGTTACACCTACTGGGTCAGCTTGACCATCTTTTGGCATAAAAACACTTCCAATAATGTCCTCATTATTTACAACAGGATATAAATTCTTTGTTTGTTTTTTATCCAAAACATGCACTTCAACATCAGATAGTTGAGCGGTAGTTGCTTGTCTCAACAACTCTTGCATTCTCTCTTTAGTGGTAGCTACTGTAATTGCACCATTCTGTTTTAACCCTATAGATAATTCAGTTTTCTTTTCTAATTCTTGATAAAGATCCAAAGTATATTTTCTTAACTTTGTAATAGTAGATGAAGCCCCTAATTGACCCATTAAACCAGCTGCATGCCATGTAGTTCCAGATGTTAATTGGTCTCTCTCTAATAGAACTACATCTTTCCAACCAAATTTAGCTAGATGATATGCACACGATGTTCCAGCTACGCCACCTCCAATAACTACAACTTTAGTGCTTCTTGGTAAATCTTTATCCATGAATATATTTTTAAAGTATAATAATACTTAAAAACAAACAATGTGGTCAATGTGAATTGGTCGTTTAATACCAAATTTTTCGTCTATTTCATGCTGGTGAATATGGTGTGAATGAACAAATACAGGAATTTGTAACTCACTTGGTGTTTTTAAAGTATAAATAAAATTTGTTCCTCTAAATTTACGATCAACGACTTCTAATTTTAAATTACTTTTATCATCATGTTCTAAATCTTCTGGTTGTAGTAAAAGTTTTACCTCTGAACCATTTGGATAATGTTTAACAAAATTACCTTTAATTGTTCCAAGATCTTTATTTTCTAAACTATTTTCGCTTGTAACTTTTGCAGGAATTAAAATTCCTCTATTTAAAAAATTTACAACTTCTACTGAATTAGGAAAATGATAAACATTATAGGGATCATCAAATTGTTTAAGTTGTTTATTTAATATTATTCCGCATTTACTTCCCAAGTAAAACGCTTCGTATGAATCGTGTGTTACAATTATAGTTGTTATTTTGGATTTACTTAATAATTGTTTTAATTCAACTTGAATTTCTTCTTTAAAGCTTTGGTCAACATTGGACAATGGCTCATCTAATAATAATAAGTCTGGATTCGAAACTAAAGCTCTTGCTAGTGATGATCTTTGCGCTTCACCGGCACTTATCTCATGTGGATATTTATTTAATATTTTTTTTAAATTCAAAAATTCTACTATTTCTTTTGCATTTATTTTAATTTTTTTTTTATTTTTTTTTTCTGTACCAATTAATATATTTTTTTCAACATTGTAGTGTGGAAATAAACTATTGTCTTGAAAAGCAAGTGAAATATTTCGGTCCTCTGGCTCAATGTGAATTTTTTTTGAAGATATAGTTTTATTATTGATAATTATTGAACCATTATTAATCTTTTCTAATCCCGCGATTGTTCTCAAAATCGTAGTTTTTCCTATTCCTGAAGGTCCTAGAAGACAAATAATGTCTCCTTCGTTTTGAACTGAAAAAGACACATTTTTAACTTTTGTTTTTCCACCAGCTTTGAAATCAACGTTATTTACTTCTAAAAAGTTATTAGCCATTATTCTCTTTTAAAATATAATTTGACGTTATTGTAATAAAAAAGGCAGCAATTAAAATTAAAAATAATGATGGTACCGCTGCTGCTTCAAGCATATCCTCTGAGGCTGAGATATAAGCAGTAGTTGCAAATGTTTCAAAGTTAAATGGGCGTAAAACCAAGGTAATTGGCAATTCTCTAATTATTTCAAGAGATATTAAAATAACTACAAATAATAATGAATTTCTCAAATATGGCACATGAATATTTAGAAATGTTTTTCTTTTTGAATAACCAAGAAGATATGCACTCTCATCAACTGAAACGTTTATTTTTTCATATCCTGATTTTATTCCATTGAAAGCTAGTGAGTAAAAACGAACAAAATATACAATAACTAAACCTAAAATAGATCCAATAAATAATTTTTTAATTGATAAAAAACCTAAAGATTTAATTATATTCTCATCAAACCAGGCGATAAAGGTTATAAAAGCGACAGCTAAAATAACACCAGGTATGGCGTAACCTGAAATCGACAGTGTGGATAAAAAATTTAATGTTTTATTTCTTGAAACTCGATTTCCATAATTTGAAATCAGAGCAAATGTTATTAGAACTAAGCTGGATAATCCAACTAAATAAAGTGTGTTTAACAAAAGATTAATTACATTTATGTCAAAGAAATTTTCTGGAAATTTTATTGTCCAATAAAGCATTTGTCCCAATGGAAATAGAAAACTTATAAAGAACAATAAAAAACAGAATAAAAAGGCAAAAAAAGAATTTGTTCCAGAAAGTTTTATTTTTTCTTTTTGTTTAAAAGCACCTCTTGTATCCAAATGATATTTCGCTTTTTTTCTAGATAGGTTTTCAGTCAGAAAAAGAATAAATATAAATAACAAAAGAAAAAATGATATTCTATTAGCAAAAGCTAAATCATCAAAAGTTATCCAAGCATTATATATACCTGTTGTTAGTGTATTAACTGAAAAAAAATCTACTGCCCCAAACTCTGCTAGTGTTTCCATTGCAACTAAAGAGAGACCAGCAACTATTGCAGGTCTAGCAGCTGGTAATATTATTGAATAAAAAGATTTAAATTTTGAAAAACCTAAATTTTTTCCAAGGTCTATTAAATTTTGTGATTGATATAAAAAAGAAGATCTTGCAAGAATATAAACATAGGCATAAAGAGAAAATGAAATAGATAATATTAAACCAAACATTCCATCAAACTTTGGTATACTTTTATTGTACTCACCTTCACCAAATAAAGTCTTTAATATTGTAAATGCAGTGCCATAATTGTCAAAAAATGCAAATAAAGAGTATGCATAAATATAGGGTGGTATAGCAAAAGATAAAATTAATGCCCATTTAAAAAAGTTAACTCCTGGAAATTTGTAAAAAGAGACTACGTAAGCAGATCCAACACCTAGAAAAAAAGTTAGTATTAAGACACCAACTAGAAGTGACAAAGAATTAAAAATATATTCAAACAAAAAAGTTTTTTTAAGTATGTCAAAATATCGAGAAGTATCTTCAAAAAAACTAAAAGAGACTGTCAAAATAGGAATTATAACAAGTAATGAAATAAGCAGAGAGCTTAAAAACCAGATATTAAATTTGTTTGTAAACATAGAGATATTTGTAGTTTAAATGACCTATATAGTCTCTCTTAATATTTTTAAAAGTGCCTACGAAGGATGCATAGGCACTTTAATTAAGAAAAGTCAGATATTGAATACCTTTGAAATGTGCGGAAAATCTTTAGTACTTATCTCTGATAATTTCCTTTTATTTATTCTTTTGTTAATTTTTTTACACTCCTCAGCACATGGTACGCATGCATTGGCTGATTTATTTAAATTAACTTCAGACATAAATTTTTTTTTAACTTTCAATGTTACTTCCAACCAGCAGCTGTCATTACCTCTAGGGCATCAGCTTGCTTTGCTCCATAACTAGCAACACTTGTTGTTAGATCTTGTTTAAAATCTAAACCTAAGTTGTTCACTACCAATGGACTTGGTGAAACTCCAGCTATCATTGGAAACTCAAATGTATTATTTGTAAAGTGTTCTTGAGCTTCTGGTGATAATAAGAAATCAACAAGTGCAATTGCATTAGCTTTATTGGGCGCTCCTTTTACTAAAGCAGCACAACTAATATTCATATGTGTCCCTCTATCATTTTGATTAGGGAAAAATGCTTTAACTTTTTTTGCAGCTTCCTGTTGTTCTGGACCTTTATTACCTGATAACATCAAAGCTAAGTAATAAGTATTTGCAACAGCAATATCAGCTTCACCAGCTGCTACAGCCATAATTTGTGCTCTATCATTTCCTTTTGGATCTCTTGCCATGTTTGCAACAACTCCTTTAGCCCACTCACCTGCAGCTTTTTTTCCATTGTTTTTAACTAATGAAGCTACAAGAGATTTGTTATAAATATTGCTAGAAGCTCTAATTGCAATTCTGCCTTTCCATTTTGGATCTGCTAAACTCTCATAAGTTAAACCTGATAACTCAGCACCGCTTACTCTTTCTGGTGAGTAGTAAACAATTCTTGCTCTTTTTGCTACTCCAACCCAGTGTGTAGTCCTAAAACTTTTTGGTACAGATGATTTAATTGTAGATGAAACTAATCCTGATTGAGTCATTCCTTTTGCTTTAAACGCTCCACATCTTCCAGCGTCAGCTGTTATATAAAGATCAGCAGCAGAATCGGCTCCTTCTTCGATCATTCTTTTTTCTAAAGCACCAGCTTTACCATTGATTAAGTTTACTTTAATTCCTGTTGCCGTTGTAAATTTACTATAAAGTTCTGCATCAGCTTTATAATGTCTTGCATTAAAAATATTTACCTCATTTGCTATTGCAAAGGACGATGCAAATAAGGATAAGATTAATGTGGAAATTGTCATTTTTTTCATATATCTCCATCGTTTAGTTTTTATTAGTTATAATGATTTTGATAACTATTCGCAATGATAATGATTATCAATCGCATTAGTGACGCACCTAACGTTGAATTTATTGATATTTTAAGACTTAAATTCTGAGATTTTACTATAAAGAAAGTTTCTGAAGGTTGTCACTCTAGCTACATTTTTCAAAGATTCTGGAAAGACAAAGTGAGCCTCTGTAATCGGACCCTCAACGCTAGGTAGAACTTTAATTACATTTCGAGATAAAGAAACTAAATAATCTGGAAGAGCCGCAAGGCCTACACCACTTTCGACTGCTAATAGTAAACCCATAACGCTATTAACTTTCATAACAGGTTTTCTTTTTTTATTATCTTTTATTCCAAGTTTTAATGCCCAATCTGGGTTAAACACTGGTGATGGGGCTCCTCTACCAAATGATATAAAGTTATGCTTGCTTAAATCATTAATAGATTTAGGCATACCATGTTTTTCAAGATACTTATTTGAGCCATATATATGGTAATTTATGTCCATTAGTTTTCTTTGAATATAATTAAGTTGTTTTGGTCTTCTCATAAATATTCCGATATCGGCTTGTCTTGTACTTAAATCCAACTCTTTATCGTCAAAAATTAATTCTATTTCAATTTCTGGATTTAATTGCATAAACTCTTGAATTCTCGGGGTTAACCAGTGAGTACCAAAACTTCTAACAGTTGTAATTGTTAGTTTTCCGGTTGGTTTATGTTTTTGATCTCCTAAAGTTGTTTCAACTTCCTTAAGTTTACTGATAACTTCATGTGCAGTTTTATAAACATATTCTCCATTTTCTGTAAGCGTTAATCCTCTTGCATGTCTTTCAAATAACTTAACTTTTAAATCTTCTTCTAAAGATTGAATTTGTCTACTTATTGCAGATTGACTAAGATTTAATATTACAGTAGCACTAGTAAAACTACCAGCTTCAGCTACTGCATGAAAAATTTTTAATTTATCCCAATCCATTATTTATTTACATCCACTAGAATTCTATTTTTTAGTTTTCCTTCAAGCATTTCTGGAAATACATTTAAAAGCTCCTCGAGCCCAACTGTTTTAATTGATTTTTCTATAATACTAAAATCTACTAGACTTGGTACTTCACCCCATACAAATTCTTTTCTTTTGTTGCTTACATTAACTGAATCTACGCCCCACAATTTTACAGCTCTAATATAAAAAGGAACTACAGAAGTATTTAATTTGTTAGTTCCACTTGCATTACCACAGACAGCTACAATTCCTTTTAATCTTGTTTGAGATATTGCATTTGCTAAAATATTTCCACCGACAGTGTCAACAACACCATCCCAAATACCTTTACCAATTAATCTTGGTTCACCTTCAAATTCTTTACGATCTAAAACAGTTTTTGCTCCTAATTCTTTTAAATAATCAGCTTTTTCAGGTTTTCCTGTGATTGCAGTTACATTACATCCCATTTTTGACAGAATATTTACTGCAACCATCCCTACACCACCAGTTGAACCTGTTACAAGGACATCGTTCACTTTGCTTTGTAGTAATAATTCTTCTTTTGCTTTTACTGCAAAGGCACATAACATAGCAGTAAAACCTGCTGTACCCATCATCATTGCTTGCTTTAAATCAATACCTGAAGGTTTCTTTATAAGAAATTCTTTTTTGACTCTTGCATATTGAGAGAATCCTCCGTGAAATAATTCTCCAACTCTGCAACCAGTAAGTATTACCTCATCACCTTCTTTGAATTCATCTGACTTACTTTCTGCTACTGTACCTGAGAAATCAATTCCAGGAATCCTTGGAAACTCTTTTACTAATTTTGCACCATCTTTTAAAATCAAAGCATCTTTATAATTTAAATCAGAGTATTGTATTTTTACTAAAACCTCACCCTCGTTTAAAAAATCAAAATTTAATTCTTTAACTTCTTGAGAAAAATTTTCACCATTCTGGTTTACGACCAGGGCTTTGAAAGTTTCAGGCATGTATAATTAAACTCTATTTTGCAATAAATCGCAAATATCTATTCTGATAACTAAGATCGTCTTTAAATTGACCTAAATAAAAATTAGTAACAGTTGTAGCTTGTTCCTTTTTAATACCTCGCATAGTCATGCACTGGTGAGTTGAGTCAATTGTTACCGCAACGCCCTTTGCATCTAGTGACTCCATTAATGTATTTGCGATTTGGACTGTTAATCTTTCCTGTGTTTGAAGCCTTTTTGAAAAAACTTCCACAACTCTTGCAATTTTGCTGAGTCCAACAACTCTCTCATTCGGAATATAAGCAACATGTGCGATTCCAATAATAGGTGCCATATGATGTTCGCAGTGACTTTGTACAGAAATATTTTTTTGAACTACCATATCGCTGTAACCTTCAACATCGCCAAAAGTTTTGCTTAAAATTTCTTTAGGATCCTCTTTGTAACCTTTAAAGTACTCTTTGAATGCTTTCGTAACCCTTTTTGGAGTTTCTAATAAACCTTCTCTAGATGGATCTTCACCTATCCATTTTAAGATTTTGACAAAGGCTTCACGTGCCTCTTCGTCTGTTACAATCTCAGTATTTTTGTTATTTTCGTTTTTTACTAATTTCATGATGGGTTTTTATATATATAAATCCTTAAATTTAAAATATTTAATATATTCAGTAATATGTTAGATATTGCGACTTATATATGTTTAAAAAAAGAGAAAATGTCGCTGATATAGAGGAAGGTAACCTATTATCTCCAAAATTCGATAATGATGGTTTAATCCCTGTAATTACAACATGTGCAGAAACCAAAGAGATTCTAATGCACGGTTATATGAATGTTGAAGCTTTAAAATTAACAATAGAAACGAAAGAAGCTCACTACTGGAGCAGGTCTAGAAAAGAGATTTGGCATAAAGGAAAAACTAGTGGGTTTACTCAAAAAGTAAAAGAAATAAGAATTGATGATGACCAAGATGCAGTTTGGATTACTGTAGATATTGGTGATGGTGCAAGTTGCCATGTTGGTTACAGATCATGTTTTTATCGATCAGTACCTACAGGGAAAATTGAAAATGGACGTAAAGTAGAAATGAAATTTGAAGAAGAAAAGAAAAAATTTGATCCAGAGGTTGTTTATAAAGGACAACCTAATCCTACTAAAATTTAATGAGTGAGGCTCAAAAAAATGTTCTTGGAGAAGATCTTGAAGAATGTTCTAAAAATCCATTAACTGGTTGGTTCAGAGACGGTTGTTGTAACACAGATGAAAACGATCGTGGTTTACACACAGTTTGTGTAAAAGTTAACGATGAATTTTTAGAATGGTGCAAAGAGGCTGGTAACGATTTAATAACACCTCACCCTGAATTTGGTTTTCCTGGATTGGTTGATGGAGATAACTGGTGTGTATGTGCCAGTTGGGTTGCAAGAGCTTTAGAGGCAGGAATTGGATGTTCTATATACTTAAAAAAAACTCATGTTAACACATTAAAGTTGGTACCAATTGAAACTTTAAAAAAATTTGCAATAGATCTTTCTTAACTACATATTTCCGTACTTAGGTCCACCCCCACCTTCTGGCGTGACCCAGGTAATATTTTGTGATGGCTCTTTTATATCGCAAGTTTTACAATGAATGCAATTTTGAGAATTAATCACAAATTTCTCAACATCATCTTCTTTTTGAATTTCATAAACTCCAACTGGACAATATCTTTGTGCAGGCTCGTCGTATTTACCTAGAGTATATTTTATTGGTAAATCTTTGTCTTTAAGTTGAAGATGTACTGGTTGATTTTCAGCATGATTAGTTCCTGTTAGATAAACTGAACTTGTTTTATCAAATGTAATGACATTATCTGGTTTTGGATAATCTATTTTTGGCATTTCGCTTGCTGGTTTTAAAGTTTCGTGATCAGCATGTTTATGTTTAAGTGTGAATGGCAATCTTCCTTTAAATAAAATTTGATCAATCCCGGTAAATATTATTCCAAGAATTAAACCCCAGCTAAAGCTAGGTTTAACATTTCTAGCCTCATATAACTCTTTATAAACCCAACTTTTTTTGAATTTTTCCTCATAAATAGATAATTCTTTGCTTGATTTTATGTGATCAATAATAGTTTCCGCTGCAATCATTCCACTTTTCATTGCAGTATGTGATCCTTTAATTTTCGGCATATTTAATGTACCAGCATCACAACCAACTAATAATGCACCTGGCATAAACATTCTGGGTAGACTTTGAAAACCTCCCTCTATAAGTGCTCTTGCTCCGTATGATATTCTTTTCCCACCTTCTAATATTGATCTAATCGCAGGATGAGTTTTAAATTTTTGAAATTCATCAAATGGAGAAAGATGTGGATTTTTATAATCAAGACCGATGACATATCCTAAAAATATCTGTTTATTTTCAGCATGATAGACAAAACTTCCACCGTAGGTGCTATTATCTAAAGGCCAGCCAGCTGTATGCATCACTAAGCCTTTCTCATGATTTTCTTCTTTCAACTCCCAAATTTCTTTAAATCCTATTCCATACTGTTGTGGATCTTTTCCTTTATCTAAATCAAATTTTTTGATTAATTCTTTTCCTAAATGTCCTCTGCACCCTTCAGCAAAAACTGTAACTTTTGCGTGAAGTTCCATTCCCGGTTCATAACCGTCTTTTTTATTTCCTTCTTTATCTAAACCCATATCTTGAGTTGCTACACCTTTAACAGAACCATCTTCATTATATAAAACTTCACTTGCGGGGAAACCAGGGAATATTTCAACTCCAAGACTTTCAGCTTGCTCTGCTAACCATCTACATAAATTAGCAAGACTAATAATATAATTATTATGATTTTGTTGTACTTTAGGCAATAACCAAGTTGGCCAACTAATTTTTTTTGTCTTACCTAGAAATAAAAACTTTTCTTTATTAACTTTTGTTTTAATTGGTGGATTAAGATCTTTCCAATTTGGCAATAGTTCATCTAAGGCTCGTGTTTCAAACACGTTCCCTGATAAAATATGTGCACCTATTTCAGATGCTTTTTCTAAAAGGCAGACATTAATATCTGGGTTTAACTGCTTTAATTTTATTGCAGTTGAAAGTCCCGATGGCCCGCCACCTACGATTACAACATCGTATTCCATCACTTCTCTGGACATAGTAATTTTCTACAGTATTTGTTATTTTTGTATAGTGTTTAATTTGTTCAGTTCCTCTAAGAATTGAGGAAGTGCTTCGAATAAATCAGCTTCCAGGCCGTAATCTGCGACACTAAAAATAGGTGCTTCACCATCTTTATTTATAGCAACAATAACTTTACTTTCTTTCATTCCTGCTAAATGTTGAATGGCTCCAGAAATTCCAACTGCTATATATAGATCAGGAACAACAACTTTTCCTGTTTGTCCCACTTGATGTTCGTTTGTAATATATCCAGCATCAACCGCAGCTCTTGACGCTCCTATTGCAGCGTTTAACTTATCCGCTACATCAGTTATCAGTTTGAAATTTTCTCCACTTTGTAAGCCTCTACCACCAGAAATTACTATTCTGGCAGTGCCTAATTCAGGTCTATCTGATTTAATTTCTTCTCTATTAATAAATTTAGTATTCTCACTTAGATCTGCTGCATCGATTTTTTCTATTTCTGCAGATCCACCAGTTGTTTCAGCTGCTTCAAATGATGTTGGTCTAATAGTAACACATTTTTTTTCGTCATTACTTTTAACAGTAGCAAATGCATTTCCAGCGTAAATTGGTCTTAAAAAAGTATCAGGAGAAATTACTTTTATAATATCGCTTACTTGTGAAATATCTAACAACGCTGCAACTCGTGGCATAAGGTTTTTTCCAAATGTATTTGCTGAGCAAATAATATGTGAATATTTATCAGCGTGTTTTAAAATTGCTGCAGTATAATTCTCAGCAATATAATTTTCATAAATTTCATTATCTATATGCAGAACTTTTTTTACTAAAGGAACTTCAGATAAAGATTTTGCAACATCATCTGCTTTACTTCCAATTAACAGTACATGAAGATCTTGATCTATTAGCGACGCAGCTGTAATCGCGTTTAAAGTAAATGGTTTTACTTCTTTGTTGTTATGCTCCGCTATTAATAAAACTGACATTAAATTACCTTTGCCTCATTTTTTAATTTTTGCACTAATTCCTCAACACTAGCAACTTTTATACCCGCTTTTCTTTTCGGTGGTTCTTCAATCTTAATATGTTCTATTCTAGGGTTTGTATCAACTCCTAGATCTGACGCATTAATCTGTTCAATAGGTTTTTTTTTAGCTTTCATTATATTTGGCAGTGACGCATATCTTGGCTCATTTAATCTTAAATCACACGTAACAATAGCTGGTGTATTAACCTCTATAGTTTCTAGACCTTCATCTACCTCTCTAGTTACTTGTAATGATTTATCGTTTACCTCAATTTTTGAAGCAAAAGTTGCTTGTGGCCAATTTAAATGTGCCGCTAACATTTGACCTGTTTGATTGCAGTCATCGTCAATTGCTTGTTTACCCATAAATACTAAATCTGGATTTTCTTTTTCAACAATTTTTTTTAATATTTTAGATACAGCAAGAGGTTCAATGATACCATCAACCTTTACATGAATTCCTCTATCCGCTCCTACTGCTAAAGCTTTTCTAACTGTCTCTTGAGCTTTTTCTTCACCAACAGTAACTGCTATTATTTCTGTTGCTTTACCTGACTCTTTTATTTTTACAGCTTCCTCAATAGCATTGTCATCTGGTGGGTTAGTTGACATTTTAACGTTATCAGTAACTACACCGCTACCGTCCTCTTTAACTCTAATTTGCACGTTATAATCAATAACCCTTTTTACAGCGACTAAAATTTTCATTAAGCTCTCAATAATTTATTTTCTGCATCGTAAGGACTTTCTTCTAAAATTGTTGCCTCATGCATTTTACCAAGTATATCAATCCTTAGTTTTTGTCCAACATTTGCTAACTCGGGTTTAACCATTCCTAGTGCGATAGATTTTCCTAGTCTAAATCCAAAATCACCACCAGTTGCACGTCCTACAACACTACCATTTTCATAAATTGGGTTGTTTCCTAGTACATCCGCATCACTAGTTTCGTGAACCTCTAGAGTAACAAGCTTATTATCAAAGCCTTTTTCTCTCCATTTATTTAAAGCATCAAGTCCAATAAAACTTCCTTTGTTTGGATGAATAAATCTATCTAAACCACTTTCGTAAGGTGAATACTCAATTGATAATTCAGTTCCAACTAGTTTGTAGGATTTTTCAACTCTTAAACTGTTCATTGCTCTAATACCATAAGGTTTTAAACCTAAGTCTTGACCTGCATCCATAAGTTTATCGAAAATATGATTTTGATATTCAATAGGATGATGAAGTTCCCATCCTAGCTCTCCAACAAAATTAACTCTCATAGCATTAACGGGTGCAAAGCCAACGTCAACTTGTTTTGCGCTTAGCCATTTAAAATTTTCATTTGAAAAATCATCATTTGACACCCTTTGCATTAATTCTCTTGCTTTCGGTCCCGATACCACAAGAACACCTTTACTATTTGTTAAGTTCTCAAATTGAACTGATCCATCTTTTGGCATCCAGCCAAAGATCCAATCGTGATCCAATCTTTGATAAGCCCCGGCAGAAACAAGATAAAAACTATTTTCTGACTCTCTCATAATTGTAAATTCTGAATGAACACCACCTTTTGTATTCAATGCGTGACACAAATTAATTCTACCAACTTTTTTTGGTAGTTTATTAGCTACCAACTTATCTAAAAATTCCTCTGCTCCAGGTCCTTTAATTCTGCACTTAGCAAATGCAGTCATATCTAGTAGTCCAACATTTTCTTTTACATTTTTGCACTCTTTTTCAACTGCCTTGAACCAATTAGATCTTCTAAATGACCAATCATCCTTTTGTTCCATGCCATCAGTTGCAAAAAAGTTTGGTCTTTCCCATCCAAATTTTTGACCAAAAACTGCACCAAGACTTTTCATTCTGTCATAACACGGGGCTGTTCTTAAAGGTCTTGCGGCTGGTCTTTCTTCATCTGGAAAGTGAGTTATAAATACATGACTGTAAGCTTCTTCATTCTTCTCTTTAAGATATGATTTTGAGCAATAATCTCCATATCTTCTTGGTTCTACTCCAAGCATATCAATTGTAGGTTCACCATCAACAATCCACTCTGCTAATTGCCATCCGGCTCCACCGGCTGCTGTAATTCCAAAACTATGACCTTCATTAATCCAAAAGTTCTTTAATCCCCATGCTGGACCAACTATCGGATTTCCATCTGGAGTATAGCAAATAGCACCGTTGTAAACTTTTTTAACACCTACCTCTCCAAATGCTGGAACTCTATGAATAGCTCCTTCAATATGAGGAGCAAGTCTATCTAGATCTTCTTGGAAAAGTTCATACTCAGATTCCTTTGAAGGACCATCTACATAGCAGGCAGGAGCACCATCTTCATATGGTCCTAAAATTAAACCACCCGCTTCCTCTCTCATGTACCATCTGCTATCGCTATCTCTCAAAACTCCCATTTCTGGAAGACCTTCTTTTTTTCTTTTTTGAATTTCTGGATGTGGTTCTGTTACAATATATTGATGTTCAACTGGTATTACTGGAATATCTAAACCAACCATCTTACCAGTTTGTCTAGCAAAATTTCCTGAACATGAAATTACGTGTTCACATTCTATAGATCCCTTATCTGTTTCAACAACCCATCCATCTTTATTTTGTTTCATTGCAAGAACCGTTGTATTTCTGTAAATCTCAGCACCTCTATTTCTTGCGCCCGTAGCTAATGCTTGCGTTAAATCAGCTGGTTGAATGTATCCATCTTCAGGATGTTGTATTGCTCCAATTAAATCATTTGTATTACACAAAGGCCAAATTTCTTTTACTTGGTCTGGTGTTAGAAATTTTACATCTACTCCTATAGTTTTTGCAACTCCAGCGTATTGATGATACTCATCCATTCTATCTTTGTTGTCTGCTAATCTAATATTTGAAACAACACTGAAACCGACGTTCTTGCCTGTTTCTTCTTCTAAACTTTTATAAAGATTAACTGCATATTTATGTAATTGGCCAACTGAGTAGCTCATATTAAATAATGGAAGTAATCCAGCTGCATGCCATGTTGAACCTGAGGTTAATTCCTTTCTTTCAATCAAAACAACATCAGACCAGCCTTTCTTAGCTAAATGATACAGAGCGCTAACACCAACTACTCCACCACCTACTACTACAACTTTTGCTTTTGATTTCATCATGCGATTTTTACTAAATTTTTCTTATAAACTAAACATAATTCTAATAGTCATAATCATCATCATCGTCATCTCTCCAACCCATTTGGTACATTAAATATGCGGCAGTTATTACACTTACCACTCCTGCGGCCATACCAAAATTTACTCCCATAGTTTGCCCAAAATAATACCATCCTATCTGAGTGGCGCCAATTGGTGGAATGCAAAGTATTGCCATTAGTATTGCAATTCTTACTGGAAAACTTGGTTTTTTCATTAAATAGAAGAACCCATTGGCATTGGTTGAGATACAGCAGTAGTTAGCCAACAATTTTTTAAAAATCCTTCAATTTCATATTTTTCAACTTGCCATTTGAATTTGTAATACTTTTTATCCTTGTCCATAATGGTAACTTCAAATGTCGAAACACCTTTTGATTTATAAACTTCTACAATTTCATAATTTTCATGATTTAAAAGCATCGAATAAGAATCGGTCTTAATCATGTTTTTAAATCTCTCAATAGGTCCTGTAACTCTTTGATTATTTGGGTGAGCAAAAAACCAGGTTTGAATAATACCACTGTCTTTTTCAGGACTATCGTTCCTCATCAAAGCATTGAGTTGTATCTCAATAACTTCTCTTGGCTTTATCTCTGGATTTGGTTTTCTTATCTCAGCAGATAATTCATTTAAAGAAAAAATTAATAGAAATAATATACTATAAATTGCTGGCTGTATTTTTAACATCTTCCAAAAATTCAATTCTTTTTTCATTTGAAACAAATGGTACAGCAAAATATCGTTTATAGGTAATGTCATAAATACCACACTTATTAAAAATACCTTTTTTAATTCTTCTAAGTGGTAAATTTAAAAAAAAATCTGTAATTGAAAATCTTGGAGAGCCATATGTGCAGAAAATAATAGCTTTTTTACTTTTTAGTTTTCCTACAGCGTAACCATGGTTTCCGATAAGTTTCTTAAAAGAAAAAGCCCAGGGTGGCGCTAATACTTTATCTATCCAACCCTCTAATATTGCTGGCATTCTATAGTTCCAAATAGGTGCTACAAGGACAATTAAATCAGTTTCATCTATTTTTTTTCTGTGATCTAAAACTACTTCATCAGCTTTTTCACCAGCATATACTGGGTTAAATTTTTCTTTATATAAGTCTATACATTCTACTGAATGACCTTTTTCCTCTGCCGATTTAATAAAAACATCTTTGATTGCTGAATTGAAAGATTTTTCATTATAATGGCCATAAACCAAAAATACTTTTTTCATTAGTCTTTAAGAACTGGAAAAACTGGATTAGATTTTTGAAAAAGTTTTTGATATTCCTGTTTTATGCATCTGTTGGAAATAAATTCAATATTTTCTTTGTCAGCAATCACTTTAGCCTCATCGCTATGAATTCCATACTGTAACCATAATACTTTAGTTCCTTTTTGAATTGCTTCTTTTGCAATACCCTCTGCCTCATTTGAAGGTCTAAAAACATCAACTATATCGATCTCTTCTTTAACATTATCCAAACTTTCAACCATTGGTTCACCATTTACAATTTCACCTACTGCAAAAGGATTTATAGGTATCACTTTATAACCAAAGTTTTGCATATACTTCATGACTACGTTTGCAGGTTTTCTTTTAAGATTTTTTTTATCTTCCCCTTTTTTCTCAGAACTTACGCCAATCATTGCAATGACTTTTGATTTTCTTAAAATGGATTTAATTTGATCGTCGTTCATAATTTAAATTTAAAATAATTATTATTTATTTTTCCAGTTAGGTTTTCTTTTTTGTAAAAAAGCTGATATTCCCTCTTTTGCATCTTGTGAGGCCATATTTAAACTCATCATTTTACTCGTAAATTTATATGCATCTCCTAATGGCATTTCTAATTGTTTGTAGAAAGCTTGTTTACCGATTTTAATTGTTAAATTTGATTTTGAAGAAATAGTTTTTGCAATTTTTAGAACTTCTGAATTAAGTTTTTTACTTGAAAAACAATCATTAATTAAACCAATATCTTTTGCATATTTAGCATTTATTGGCTCTCCAGTTAAAAGCATCTTCATCATAATTTTTCTAGTCACCTTTCTACTAACAGCAACCATTGGCGTACTGCAAAACAATCCAATATTTACTCCAGGTGTTGCAAATGTAGCTGTTGTTGTGCTGTATGCAAGGTCACAACTTGCAGCTAACTGACATCCGGCCGCATACGCTGCACCATGCACTTTTGCAATAACAGGTTTCTTTCCTTCAACAATTTTCATCATTAATTTTGAACAAAGATTAAATAATTTAAGGTGATTTGACCTATTTTTTATTCCACCTACTTCTTTAAGATTATGACCAGCGCTAAAACCTTTACCGGAACCTTCTAATATTATTACCCTAGTATCATTATCTTTGTCTAACCGAATAAATGTATTTAAAAGATCTCTTAAAGTTTTAAATGATAGAGAATTGTAGGTTTTAGGATCATTAATTACCACATTTGTAATTCCCTTACCTAATTTTCTTGTTTTTACATTCATATTGAAGTTTATAATTATTTTAATTCTCCGTCTTCACGCATTTTAGCTCTAATTTTTGTGGCTGAAATTTTCTGTATTTCTTCAGATAATACTATTTCCTCAATTTTATAGCCTACTCCTCTTCCGTAACAAATATTTGTAATGTTTGGGACCATCATTATTTTAAATCTTCCTTCAAACTCTGGATTTAATTTATCTTCAATATTTTTTTTTACAGTTTCAAAGTCGAATGGATTGTCATCAACTCCTTGTACATCTCTTATTTGAATACACACTTGACCAGTTTTTTTTATGATCTCTCTAAATAATGTATAGTGACCCTCATGAAAAGGTTGCCATCTTCCAAGCATTTGCGCTGTTGGTTTTTTATTATCCCATTCATAACTCATTATGATATCTCCTTAATTATTTTGTCTGCCCAAACCTTAGCATCTTGAGTAGTTACATGAAAATCATATTTTTCAGGTTTAACAAACATTTGATTAGTATCGTCAAACCTTCCTTCTTTAATAGTGTCTACCCAAATAACATAATCTGCAGGGAATAAACTTCTTGCTTCTGGTGTTGGGCAAATAAAATCTGCCACAACATAATTTCCATGATTTTTCAGCTTTAAAGCAAAGTCTGCCATTCTTTTAGCTTGTCTCTTTCTACCCTCTTCAGAAAAATCCCAATCATTTGCTTGTTTTCTAACTTCGTCAGCATTTAATCTTTTTGCATTAAGCTTTGGAGCAAGTTCTTCTGCCAATGTTGTTTTGCCAGCCCCAGGCAAACCCATAATTAAAATTATTTTCATTAAATTTGTTCTAAAGGATGATGAGACATTAATTCTAATCCATTTTCGCCAACTAAATATTGTTGTTCTAATTTCACTCCCTCATGACCTCCAACTTCGCCGATATAACTTTCCAAGGTAATTGTCATATTTTTTTGAAATTTACCACTTCTTTCTCCACCATCAGTCGGATATCTAATTGCTGGCCACTCATCACATAAACCTATTCCATGAAGCATAACTGAATATCTATTTCCATAATATTTTTCAGGAAGTATCCATGCCTTTTCAGTAAATTCTCTAAATGATACTCCATCTTTAATTAATCTTGAATTATAGTCAATTTGCTCAACTGCTGTTAAATAAATTTTTTTTTGATGTTCATTAAATTTATTTCCACAAACAAAAGCTCTAGAAATATCTGCACAATATCCATAAGGGCCTACCATGTCTGTATCAAAAGACACTATTTCACCATCTTGTATTATTTTATTACTACTTTCTTGCATCCAAGGATTAGTTCTAGAGCCCGAAGATAAAATTCTACATTCTATCCATTCTCCACCATTTTCAATGTTTGTTTTATGTAAAATAGACCATAGCTCATCCTCTGTAATTCCTGATTTCAAGTAATCTCTCATTTTAATTATTCCAATATCAGCAACATCTAAAGCTGCACGCATACATTTAATTTCTTCAGATGATTTAATAACTCTAGCCTGTTCAAGTATTTTTTTCGCTTCTAAAACTTGAATTCCTTTTTTATTAAGTTCATTTACGGCTGGACCATTAATTACATCAATTGCAATTTTTTTGCTTTTAAAATAAGAGTTAGATAAATCATTTACTTCATTGACCCATTTTTTAAGTTGCGTTTCTGATTGGTCTCCATTGCTAAAATAATCCCAAGTAATTGCTGGTCTTATTTCATCTATTAAATTAAGACCTTTAGATAATATTTCACAATTAAAATATTCATATAATATTGTTGGACCATCAACAGGGATAAAACAATATCTTGTAAGATTATGCATATTATAAACACTCATATTTACAGTATCTAATGCATACCTTACATTTACTGGATCAAATAAAATACATGCCTCAATATTATTTTTCTTTAATTCATTTCTTACTCTGTCAAGTCTATAAGATCTAAGTTTGTCAAAATCTATTTCATCTTCTCTTAATCTTTTTTTTGAAATGTATTTCTTAATTGGTTGGTTTTCTGAAAGAATTTTTCTGTTAAACTTCATCCCTATAACATCTGAACACCAACTCCTGTTTTTGGATAGGTGTATAAATTATAATTTGCACAAAGTTCATCTCCAGGTTTCAAATCTTTTATTGAAACCATAAAAAAATATTTTGCGTCTGGTTTCTCCCTTAAATTATAATACATGTTTTCTAAGTTATCATCATTTTTGTTAAACTTCTTTGCTTTTGCCGTAGGATCAATTGGATCACCAAATTTTAATGTAGGTAAAATATTTGATACCATTCTTTGAACTGTGGGATTATCGGAATGATTATAAAAACCACCTAATGGTGTTCTGATATATTTATTTTCAAACTGTTCGTCTCTTATGTGAGTGATACCAATAAAAGTATTAGCTTTAATTTCTTTGGTTGCGAATAATCCCAAACCTTCAATTGGTGAACTTTTTATTGTTAATTCATCTGGTAAAGGTCTGTACATATTTTTCGCACTTTCTAAACAATGTGAGTTGCCACCCACTTGTGAAATTGATGTGTTGGATTATCCATATCAGGAGAAAAATTTCCACCATTATATGCATGTGAGTTGCGGCCTAATTGCATTCTTTGAATTATACCTACATCTTCTTTTTGAATATCTTCCCACAATTTATGATTTTGTTTTCTTAATGATTTAAATTCTAATGATTTTGAGGCTTTTTCACCTACATAATATATTTCCATGTGCTCTAAAGTTTTTTTATGACTAAAAGGTTCTAACCAATATGCGTAGAAATGATCTTTGTGTATACCTAGCATAACATTAGGAAACAAAGCTACATACTCTGCAATATTTTCTTTTTCTTTGGGCCAGTTAGGAAAGCAAGGAAATTTTTTCTTACCTTTAAATTTTGGATTATATACAACTGTGCCTTGGCCTGCAAAGCGGTTTGGCAATCCTTGAATATGATAGTGATCTTCTATTTTTGAATAAGAATTTAAACCTGGATGAACCCATGGCAAATGGTAACTTTCACAATAATTTTCAATTGCAAATTTCCAATTACATTTTGCATTTAATTTAAAATAACCAAAATCATTTGCATGATTAATTAATTTCCTATCTTTTATTTTCCAAAATTTTGCCCACCTATCACTTAAGGGTTTAATATATTTTTCAAATGGAATTTCGTTGTTGCTGATATTAATAAAAATTAAATCTAACCAAACATATGATCTTATTTCTTTTAATTTGTTTTTATCTTTTTTAAATTTCGGGCTACTATGTTGGTTCATCCCACCTATATGAGGTGTTGCAATTAGCTTTCCATCTGATGTGTATGACCATGAATGATAAGGACATCTAATAACATTTCTAATATTGCCTTTTTTGTTTACTAGCTTTACTCCTCTATGACTACAGACGTTATGAAAAACTTTTATCTGATTTTTTTTATTCCTTACTAAAAATAATGGCAGTCCTAACAAGTTAAATGGTTTTACATCGCCGATATTTGGCAAAGAACTTGCTACTCCTATTACGGTCCATTTATTTTCAAATATTTTCTCTCTTTCTATTAAAGTATAATCTTTACTTGTATAACATTCGTTAGGAAGTCCATGTGCTTTAGAAATTGGTCTCTTAACTATATCTAATTTTTTTTTATCTATAATTTTATAAATTGCTGACATTTTATTTTGTCACTTCATATAGACCAAGCCATGCATTTACATCTTTACTAGCAATATAATCAGATTTAAAAAACTCTATTTCTTTCCATTTATTTTCATTTTTTAATTGTTTAATTTTTTTATCAAATCCATATTCCTCATATATTCCCTCGTTAATAGTGAAACAAATTAGACCTTTATTTTTAGTAATTCTAATAAACTCATCTAACGCAGGTGGTTTTACATGTCCAAAAGTAAATGTGCCCACACACATTAAAGCATCATATTGATCATCCTTTTCATTTATTGGTTTATTTAAATCAACTTTATCTAATTTTTTATAAAGATTGTTTGGAACTAAATCTAAAAGTTTTTGGGATAGATCGGCGCCAAAAAAATTAGTGAAACCATAATTTCTTAATTCAACACCAACCAATCCAGTTCCACATCCAGCATCATAAATATTAATATCTTTTTCTTTTTGATATTTGTTGAAAACTTCTACTGTTTCCTTTGGACCAGTATAATTCCATTCAACCATATCTTTATCATATTTATTGTCTAGACCCCATTCGTCATAAAAATCCATGACCTCTTTTGTTTCTTTTAATTTATAAATTGGAACTTTGTTACCTACATCCTTTTGGGCCATTACCCTCTCATTTTTTCTCCACTTGGATCATAAAGTGGTTCTTTGATAATTGAACAATTGAATAAATCACCATTAATTTCTACTTGTATTCCATCTTCAGATGATAAATTTTTTTGATCTAGATATGAAAAAGCAACACTTTTATTTACAAAATGAGCAAATCCACCAGAAGTTATATACCCAATGCTATTATCTCCCTTCATTACTGCTTCATTGTTTGTGACATCTATGTCGTTTGTTTGAATTATTAAAGGAACTAATCTACTCAAACTATTGTCTTGTTTAGCTTTTTCTTTACCAATAAATTCTTTGTTCCAATTAATGAAACTATCTAATCCAGTTTCTTTAGCAGTAAAATCAGGTCGATAGTCTAAAGTCCACGCGCCCCAATTTTTCTCTAGTCTCATAGACATTAAAGCTCTTCCACCAAAAGGTTTAATACCAAATTCTTTTCCCGCCTCCATTAACTCCTCATAAAGTTTAATTTGGAAATGTGGCGCAACATATATTTCATAACCAAGTTCACCCGTGAATGAAATTCGGTTTATAATTGCTGGAACACCTCCAACAAACATTCTTCTTGAATCTCTAAATCTAAATTTTTCATTAGATACATCATCCCTTACTATTTTTTCTAAAACTTTTCTCGAATTAGGTCCTGCTATAGATATCCCGTGAAATTCATCAGATCTATTTTTATATTCAACACTAAATTTATCTAAATGACTTTCAAACCAACGTCTGTGCATTTCTTGAGCTGCACCTGAACCAAAAACCATAAATTCATTTTCATCAAGGCATGAAACTGTAAGATCGCCACATAATTTTCCTCTATAGGATAACATTGGAGATAACGATATTCTTCCAGGGTTTGGAATTTTACCTGCCATAATATGATCTAAAAATTTTCTTGCATCTTTTCCTTTAAATTGATGTTTTGAAAAATTAGCAACTTCAATAAAGCCGACATTTTCTCTTACATTAATGACTTCTTTGGAGACATAATTATGCGATCTAGATCTTTTTATAGTTGGCTCTTCGTATGCATCTTTTTTATCATTTGCAAACCACAAAACATTTTCTAAACCAAAGCTGTCTCCCATAACTGCACCTTGATCTACAAACCGGTCATAAAGAGCTGTTGTTTTTTGTTTTCTTCCTTTTGGTAAAGTTTCATTTGGAAATGTCATAATAAATCTTCGTTCATAATTTTCAGAAGATTTAATTGTTCCGTATTGAGGTGATGCATAATCTCCAAATCTTGCAACATCCATTGCCCAAACATCTATTGATGGTTCTCCGTCAATTATCCATTCAGCAATGCATTTTCCAACTCCACCTCCTTGACAAAAACCAGCCATTACACCCACTGCTACCCAATAATTTTTCATTCCGGGAACAGGACCAATTAATGGTGATCCATCAGGTCCAAAAGTAAAAGGCCCATTTACAATATTTTTAATTCCTGCTTTTTCTAACGCTGGCATTCTTTCAAAACCTATTGCTAATCTATCTTGAATATTATCTAGTTTTGGTTCTAATAACTCATGACCAAAATTCATAGGTGTTCCTTCAACCTTCCATGGTGTTGATTTTGGTTCATAAGTTCCAAGAAGCATTCCTTTTCCTTCTTGTCTAAAATAAATGTTACCTTCAAAATCAGTTCCAATAGGAATTCTTTGATCACCCATTGCTTCAATTTCTGGAATAGCTTCAGTGATTAAGTAGTGATGC
Source organism: uncultured Pelagibacteraceae bacterium (assembly GCA_902570545.1). The sequence continues at coordinate 31,229 of CACFYO010000004.1, forward strand.
TCCATTGGTTGAACTGGTAGATTAATTCCTGCAAGCTGTCCAACTTCTCTTGCCCATAAACCTCCAGCGTTTATAACTATTTCAGCTTTTATATTGCCCTTGTCAGTTATCACATCCCAACTTCCATCCTCTTTTTGTTTTGTGTCTTTTACAACTGTATGTGTATAATATTTTCCACCATGAACTTTTGCTGCTTTAGCAAAAGCATAAGTTACACCTGATGGATCTACTTCCCCATCAATAGGGTCCCATAATGCCAGAAGGTATCTTGATGGATCAATTAAAGGATTTTTCTTTTTTACTTCCTCTAAAGAAACAAACTCTTGGTCAAGACCCATATATCTTGCTTTAGACCTCTCTCTTTTTAAATAATCCGCCCAAACATCATTTGAAGCCAAATAAAATCCCCCACTTGGTTTGAATCCAACTGAATGGCCAGACTCTTTTTCAATTTCTTTGTACAATCCGATTGTATAAGCCATCATTCTAGAAATATTTGGATCAGATGAAATCACGTGTACATTTCCAGCTGCATGCCAAGAGGATCCAGATGTGAGTTCATTTCTTTCAAGAAGAATACAATCTTTTAAACCAAACTTTGATAAATGATAAAGAATGGAACAGCCTACTACACCACCACCTATGATGACTACTTTTGCATGATTTTGCATGTTAGTATTTTATTTCTTTATTTACGTCTTTCAATGTCTTGTCTGTCCCATGGTGAAAATGTTTAGTCATATCTGGCATGTACTTCATGGCAATTGGTTTTTTACCAACTGCAACAGCCATTTCTCTAACATGATGAGCTTCAGCACCACAACAAATACCGATTAAATTAATTTTTTCTTTAAGACATTCTTTTGCAAATTCAGCCATTTCAAATCTGTTACAATATAAATTATCTAGAGCAACAGGGAATGCATTTCCTCCAGGAATGCAGTCACATCCGTGATCTGTTTGATTCAAAAATCCTGGTTCTTCCTCTGTTGTTCTATATGGAACAGGAAGACCCGCAACATGACAGGAAACTTTTTTTCTTATTTTTTTTAAAAGTTTCATGGTCATTTCTGGGCCTCTGTAACAATTCAAACCAACAACATCTGCGCCAAGATCTTCTATTATTTTACATGCATCTTCAGCAGTGTGGCCATCTCTTGTCAAATCACCACGAGGTATTGCATAATTTGCAACTGCAATTAATCCTTCGTCTTTGATAGCCTTGAGAGCAATTTTCATTTCATCTACCCAATTAATTGTTTCTGCAACTACAAAATCAACTCCAGCCTCTTTTGCCCAGAGTACTTGCTCCTCGTACATTTTTTGACATTCTTTGAAGGAGTTTTTATCATTTGGATCAAAAATGTTTGTATTAGCAACATCTCCACAAACCATTAAGTCTAAATCTTTAAATTCTTTCGCAGCATCCTTTGCAATTTTAAGTGCATTTTTTTGCATCGGCTCTAGCAAATGTTCTTTTCCAATAATTCTTAATTTCTCTCTATGTCCATAATAGGTGAAAGCTTGAACAATATCTGAACCAGCTCTAATAAATTCTCTATGTAATTGTGTAACTACATCTGGATGCTCTAAAACTACTTCTGGCACAAATGGACCTGCAGAAAGATATCCTCTCCTTTCCATCGCAAATAAATATCCCTCTGCGAATATAACGGGACCCTCATCTAATCTTGATAATAAATTTTTATTCATATTTATTTAATAATTTATTTCTAAATAAAGAGAGTTTAAAGACAATTTTAACACAACTCAAAGTTGAAACTAGTTTGCAATTTTTCCATCTATATGTTCTGATGATTTATAATTAATTAATTAGGAGATAATAATGAAATTAAAAAGAATCTTACTTTCTGCATTATTTGTTTTAGGCGTTACATCTTTCGGTAATGTTGCTAATGCAAAATGTGGAGACATTAGTATTGCTAATATGAACTGGGCTTCTGCAAACTTCATGGCTGAAGTTGACAAAATCATATTAGAAGAAGGTTATGGATGTAATGTTGAGCTTGTGCCTGGTGCAACTCAGCCAACTTTTGCATCTATGCAAGAAAAAGGTGAACCAGATGTAGCCCCAGAATTTTGGGCTAACGCTGCAATCATTGCTTTAAATAAAGCAGTTGATGAAGGAAGAATGCACTCACTTAATAAAGCACCTATTACTGGTTTAGGTGAAGGATGGTGGGTGTTACCTGCTACTTTAGAAAAACATCCTGAACTTACAACTGCTGAAGCAATTTTGGCAAGACCGGATCTATTTCCTCATCCAGAGGATCCATCAAAAGGTGGGTTTCATATTTGTCCTCCAGGATGGAACTGTGAACTAAGTAATAGAAATCTTTACAAAGCTTTTGACATGGAAGCAAAAGGTTGGGCTATTGTTGAAACAGGTTCTGCTGCAGGATTAGATGGATCAATTGCTAAAGCTGCTGAAAGAGGTGAAAACTGGTTTGGTTACTATTGGTCACCAACAGCTATCATTGGTAAATATGATATGAGAGCTGTGGACATGGGAGCTTGGGGTGGAAAAGATAACTGGGATAAATGTATAGTTTTACCAGAACAAGAATGTGGAGACCCTAAAGCAACTTCATGGACAAAATCTGAAGTTTACACAATCGTAACTGACAATTTCAAAAATACAGCTGGAAGTGCTGGTATGGATTATTTCAAAAAAAGAACTTATCCAGGTCCAGTAATGAACAGTATGTTAGTTTGGATGGGTGAAAACCAAGCAGAGGGTGCTGATGCTGCAATTGAATTCCTAACAAACCAAGAAGATGTTTGGTCTAAGTGGGTTTCAAGTGAAGCTGCTGCAAAAATAAAAAAAGCACTATAATTAGTGTAAATATTACTGAACCCGTTTATAACGGGTTCAGTTAAAAAAATGGATTTCTTAAATTCGATACCTGTAATGGATAGAACAGCTCTTAGGGAGCTGAAAAAGGGTATTGATTTAAGTTTTAAAGATTTTTCAAGAGCTTATGGAGATGGAATAGAAAGTTTTTTTGATCCACTACTATATTTTTTAATTTGGTTAGAAAAGTTATTAGTAAATAGTCCTTGGCCTTTAGTCATAGGAGCATTTGCTCTGTTGGCTTGGATTGGTTCAAGAAGTATTAAGCTGGTTATAGGAACTGTAATTTGTTTTCTAATTATAGGTTATTTTGGGATGTGGAAAAATTGTATGGCAACTGTTGCTATAATTTCTGTTTCTACACTTGTCTGTATTGTTGTTGGAATACCTATTGGAGTATTAATGTCAAAATCAAGTAGAGCAGAAAAAACTATTCTACCCGTATTGGACATGATGCAAACGATTCCAAGTTTTGTGTATCTAATTCCAATAATTATGCTTTTGGGTATCGGAAAAGTCCCTGGTTTATTGGCAGTTTGTATTTATGCTTTACCTCCAGTAGTCAGGCTAACAAATCTTGGGATTAGAGAAGTAGATAAAGAAACACTTGAGGCAAGTGAAGCATTTGGTGCAACACCTATGCAGAAGTTAAAATCAGTTCAAATACCTCTTTCTCTACCAACTATTTTTGCAGGTATTAACCAAACAATTATGATGGCTTTAGCCATGGTAGTTATTGCATCTATGATTGGGGTAAAAGGTCTTGGAGTACCTATTTTACAAGCAATTTCAAATCAGTATTTAGCACTTGGAATGATGAATGGGCTAGCCATAGTTGCTTTAGCAATTATCTTTGATAGGGTAACTCAGAAATATGGTGAGAGAATTCAAAAGCACAGAGGCCAGAAAAAATAGCTCTGACATTTTAGCTTACGATTTTTCTAGACAGACATTTTAAAATAAATAATTATTCAAAAATGAATTTTTCATTAGAAATTGGACCTCACACAGATCTTGATACTTTACCTGAAGTTAAAGATGTTTATGTGACTATGCTACCTGGAGGAGATTATAAAGAAACTGCGGATAAATCTGGTGACTTGGTTAAGAAAGGATTTAATCCAGTACCCCACTTCCCAGCTAGATCAATAAATAATGAAGAAGAACTTAAAGACTACATTTCGAGATGTAAAGATTTAGGTGTGAAACAGATATTGGCTATAGGTGGAAGTAGAGACCCAGTTGGAAAATTTGACAGCTCATATCAAATATTAGAGACAGGATTATTTGATGGAATTAAGATTGGAATTGCTGGACATCCAGAGGGTAGTCCTGATATATCCGATTCAGAATTAGAAAAAGCAATGATGGATAAAAAGCCTTACGCTGATTATATTGTAACCCAATGGTTATTAGATTCTCAGCCTATCGTTGATTTCATTTCTAAACAAACGATACCAGTTCATGTTGGAATAACTGGGCCCATGAAAATTTCAAGCTTAATAAAGTTTGCAAATATTGTAGGGGCAAAAAATTCCATTAACTTTCTTAAATCTAATTTTACTAAGGCATTAGATTTATTGAAACCTAAAGACCCTAATGATCTAATTGGGAAAGTTAAATCGCATACTGATTATTTTCACATTTATACATTCGGCGGCTTGAAGGAAACAAACAAGTGGTTGAAGGAGAATAACTATGTCTAAAGAATTTGACTATAGTAAGCTAAGACACGTAACATCAGTAGATCAATCTGATAGAAAAGTGCCTTATAATTTAAGACAAAGCGGACCTACAAAAGTAGAAATGTTGATTTCAACTCGTGTAAGAAAATCACCCTACTGGCATTTATCAATGAAAGCAGGTTGTTGGAGAGCAACTGTATATAATCGTATTTATCACCCAAGAGGCTATGTAAAACCTGAAGATGGTGGTGCAATGGTCGAGTATGATGCAATTGTTAATCATGTAACAATGTGGAATGTTGCTGTTGAAAGACAAATTAGAGTAAAGGGTCCTGATGCAGAAAAATTTGTAGACTATGTAATTACAAGAGATGCTACAAAAATCTCTCCAATGAGAGCAAGATATGTAATTCTTTGCAACGCATATGGCGGCGTATTAAATGATCCCATACTTTTAAGATTATCAAAAGACGAATTTTGGTTCAGTTTATCTGATAGTGATATAGGTCTTTATTTACAAGGCGTAAATGCTGACGAGAGATTTAACGTAGAAATTGATGAGATAGATGTAAGCCCAGTTCAGATACAGGGGCCAAAATCTAAAGCATTAATGAAAGATTTATGTGGAGATCAAGTTGATTTTGACAATATGCCATTCTACGGTTTATCAGAGGCTAAAATCGGTGGTAGAAGTTGTGTGATATCTCAATCAGGATTTTCAGGTGAAGCTGGTTACGAAATTTATTTAAGAGAATGTACTTTATATGCTGAGGATATGTGGAATGCAGTTCTTGAAGCAGGAAAAAAACATAGCCTAATGGTTATTGCCCCTGCGCACCATAGAAGAATTCAAGCTGGAATTCTTTCTTGGGGTCAAGACATGGACAATCAACATAATCCTTTTCAATGTAATTTAGGTTATCAAGTATCATTATCTGGAAAAGGAGAATGGAACAAGAAGGCAGATTACGTAGGTAAGAAAGCTCTTGAAAAAATGAAATCTGATTTAAAAGCAGGTCACAAACCATACAAACTTCAATTAGTTGGTCTTGAATTAGGTGGAAAACCAATTGAGGAATATGCTCCTGACTTTTGGCTAATTTCTGATGAGGGTGGTGGAGAACCTATAGGCTTTATTACTTCTCCTTGGTATCATCCTGAAAAAAAACAGAACATTGCTATGGGCTATGTGCCATTTGATGGTACATTGAACGCAAATGGATTTCCAAAAGGAAAGGTAGGATCTAAGTTTAAGGTACATTTGCCAGAGATATATTCTGAAACTCCAGGTAAACCTGTTGATGCAGTAATTGTAGATATACCATTTAAAGAATCTTACAACGCAAATACAAGAGAAGTTGTAAAAGGTTAAATAACTTTAAGGGAGGAGTTTAGCTCCTCCCTAATTAAAATGTTCGCACAATTTTTAGAAATTTTTTTTAAATCTTTAAAATTAGATAAAAGCTTATATAGAGATAATAAATACTTTGGTGAGGCTGCAATCTATTTTGCTGGTCTTGTAATGATACTTGATGGTGTTGCGGGAGCAGTAGCGGCAAATTCAATTGTGAGAACATCAATTGGCATCTCAGGCTTGACAGCTCTATTAACATGGTTTGTTTGGGCTATTTTTATTTTTGTAATTGGAGTAAAAATTTTTCCAGATAAAGGGAATAAGGTGCCTTTCAAAAAAATTTTAATAGCTGTGGGATATGCTCATGCGCCAGGTTTAATTAGGTTTTTTGCAGTAACACCTGACTTAGTTCTACCAATTATTTTCCTTACTCAATTTTGGATTTTTGCATCTCTCATAATATCAACAAAACAAATTTTGAATTTAAAATCTAATTTAAAATCATTTGGAATAGTATTTTTATCTTTTCTAATAATAGCGTTCCTATCTATAACTTTCATAATTAATAGAATGAATTCAATTCCAATTAGTAATATTAGCTAAAAAGGAAAAACAGTTTTAGATGTTCTGCAAGATTTGCATATTTTAAAACCAGTAAGGAATAAATTTTGAGTTACACTTTCATCTTCTTTTTTACACTCTTCACAAATATCATTTAAATCTGCTTCTAAATTCTTATTTAATTCTGCATCATATTCTTTAGTCATTATCTGTTAATCCAGCTCCTGCTGTTCGTTCCCTCGATTTATCACTTTCATCGACGTAAGTTTTTAGAGATAAATTATAAATTTCAGACCAATCATCTTCAGTAAAACTGTTCTTATTATCTAAAAATTTTAAGTTAATTTTATCTGATTTTTCCAATACATCTCCTGTTAGATAGTTTGAATAAATAGACTCGTTAAAATTAAATAAAAATTCTTTATCATCCATCTTTAAAAAAATTCTCTTACCAATAATTTCTGAAGTTCTGCTTACAAATGATAAAAATATAAGTGGAAAAGCAATCTTATTAATTTCAATTTCATTGAATTTAGATATTGATGAAGATTGATCAAAAAAATTTAATCCAGATGATATAGGACAATAAAAAGTCTTTGGAGTATTTGAGACCGATATTTCATCAATATTTTCAAAATTACTGATTTTATAAATTTTGTAGTATTGGTTTAAATTTTTAAGACCTGGTAGTCCAAACATTTCTAGTAATCGAATATTTTTTCCAACCTCCTCTGATACTCCCCAAGAAAAACCAATAGCTTTAGATGCTTTTTTTGTAGTTACTTCTATTTCACTAAAGCTTCTCATTTATTTATGATTTATAAATCCATTTATCATCAAAATTTCGCAATTCTGAAGGCAAAGGTGCTCCTTGGAACATGCAAATACGCAACCATTTATCTGATCTAGGATCAAACTTTATAGCTCCAAAAAATGATAATTTTAATCTTAACATATCAATTGGAACTAGTTTGGACCCAATTGTATTGTCTTGGATTTCTGAATAAGGAAACTTTTCTGCAATAAATGCTCTTCTGACAACGTGTCTTAAATGATTATTATCTTTTAAAAATTTACCAATTTTAGAACTATTTTTTTTTGTAAATACAGCATCATAAAGTTTATTTATGTCTCTTGCTATTGCTAATGGCTGTTCTAAATCAGATCCCTCATCAATATATCTGTCTCCTATTCTAGGCTCTTCTTTATTTTTTGATATAAACCAAAAGTTTTGATTATTTTCGTCTTTTAAAAAATCAATTTTAAGTATTTCAGAATATTTATTTTCTAATATGTTTCTTAAATCTTCAATAGTTCTATCAACAGGAATGTTAAAATGTTCTTCCTCATCAGAACTCATTTGAGTAATCAATGGATTAACTATGTCATCAAATGGCTCCATCATCATAGATACAATATATTCTATACATTCATCATTTAAATTTTCCTCTGACCAGTTGTAAATTTGATTAAATTGATATGAATTTTGAAATTTAAAATCTTCTTTCATAAATTTAATAAACTTTTTTAAATCGACAATTAAACCTTTGATTTTTTCTTTTTGAAATTCGCTATCTGTGTGCCAACTGGTTATATTCTTTAAAGATTTAATTAGGCAATTATAAAAAATATCAATCTCATTTTTTGAAACTCGCTCTATTTCTCTTATTTGTTTCAAAGCAGTTTCTCTTGCATGTATCCAATTATTCAACAAAGTAGGATGATTAACAATAAAAGGAGCCATGCCAAGGCCAGTAGAATTTCCTATTCCTAAGTTCCTGCTGATTGAAGGATCTAATTCTACTGCTAGTTTTGGATTTTTATTTTTTGCAATATGATTAACCTGATCAAATGTAAATTGTCTAACGAGATATACTAGCATCATCTCTAATCTAAAAGGTCCTCTGATTTCCTCTCTATTTTTAATTCTAAACCTGTCTGCTAAACCAAATTTTCCTGATCCATAAACTGCTGTTGTTCTATATAAATACCCAACCTTTGATAAAATTTCTTTATTAGGTTGATCTCCATTTGATAAACTGTCAACCACATGGTCGAAAACTCTTACTGACTTGTTAGCTCTTGATAACGTTAATTCCTTATACGAAAGTCTTCCAACCTCTTGTTTTGGAACATTATTGTTAAGTCTATCTATGTCTTCTTTTGATGGAATTCCATCAAATAAGGTAAAAGCAGCATCCCACTTAGTGGCTATTACTCTATCTGATCTTTCATCATCATTGATTTCACTAGCAAAACAAATGAGAGAATATGTTCTTTTGTTTTTTGTAAATGAGTAAACTGCTCTACCATGTCCTTTGTCATTTAGTTGAAATAAATCTCGGCTATACTTCCAATCTTTAAATTCAGATAAAAAAGATCTTAGAAATGATAATTTTGATTGATGAAAAGACCCCAATTTAGATAGTTTCATCAAAAATTTTGGATCTCTTAATCTTATTTCCATTAATTAATTCCTTTATAAAAATTAAACCAATTATTTCCTAAAATTCCTTCTACTTCTTGCTTATTAAAACCAATTTTTTTTAATCCACTTTCTAAATTATTAAACCCTCTAGCATCCAAAAACCAGTCAGGTTGTTTTGGAAATCCAGGTTTTTTTTTACTTCCCTCTCCATAATTTGTACTTTTAGACCAAGTTCCGTTTCTCATCCATTCAACAACACTGTCAGGTTGGTTCAAACATAGATCTGACCCAATACCAATATTTTTTACTTCCATTATTTCTGCTGTTTTAGCAACCATTTCACAAAAACTTTCTAATTTACAATTTGTTCCATCTTTTAAATGATGAGAATATAATGATAAACCTAAGATACCTCCACTTTCAGAAAGTTTCTTTAACAAGAAATCTGATTTATTTCTTAAAGCTTGATGCCAGAAAGAAGGATTTGCATGGGTAATTGCAATTGGTTTTTCGCTTATTTCGATCGCATCTAAAGTGCTTTTTTCTGCTGAATGAGACATGTCTACAACTATTCCTACCCTATTCATCTCTTTAATTGCTTCTCTTCCAAAATTTGTGACTCCAGAATCATTTTTTTCATAACATCCTGTGGCTAGAAGAGATTGATTATTATAAGTAAGTTGCATAAATCTACAACCATGCTCATGGACTTTCTCTATTAAATTTATATCATCCTCGATTGGGGAACAATTTTGAAAACCAAAAAAAATTGCTGTTTTGTTATCAGATTGTGCTTTTGTAATATCTTCGAATGTTTTTCCCAAAAAAATTAAATCTGAATTTTCTTCAAAAAATTTATCCCACTCTTTAACTCTTTGTAAAAACTCGTCATAATCTTCGTGATATACTAGAGTAACGTGCACTGCATTTAATCCAGCTTCCCGATTGATGAGAAAAATATCTCTAGACCAGTTACAATATTGAAGATTATCTATTCGATAGTTCATATTTAAAGACAATATAAGTATAAAATAATTTGTCGACTAGTTTAAATTTAAAGAATATGTTAATCTATATTAATTCAAATTCGTATAGTGAAAAACAAAAAATATAGTCACAAGGTATCAATTGTTATGGGAAGTAATTCTGATTACTCAACCATGAAATTTTGTGAAAAAATTCTTAAATTGCTTAAAATTAATTACGAATCAAATATAGTTTCAGCTCACAGAACTCCAGAACGTATGTTTAAGTATGCAAAATCTGCAGAAAACAATAAAATTTCTGTAATAATTGCTGGAGCTGGAGGGTCAGCCCATTTACCAGGAATGATTGCATCTCTAACAAGAATTCCAGTAATAGGAGTGCCAATCGAAAGTAAAAAATTAAAAGGTCTAGATAGTTTACTATCAATAGCTCAAATGCCAAAAGGTATACCTGTTGGAACAGTAGCAATTGGTAAAGATGGGGCAATAAATGCAGCTTTGTATGCCGCATCAATTATTTCTAACTTTGATAAGAGTGTTAAAAATAATCTGAATAAGTGGCGATCTAAACAATCAAAATCTGTTAAAAAAAAACCAAAATAAATGAACCAGCCAGTTTTAGGAATAATTGGAGGTGGTCAGCTAGGTAGTATGCTTTCTGAAGCTGCTAAAAAGATAGATATAAAAACTGTAGTACTTAGTGATGATCCAGATGCGCCTGCCAAAAATTTTGCAAATAAGTTCATATATGGAAACTATAATGATACAAAAATCATAACAGAATTTGTTAATAGCGTTGATTTAGTTACTTATGAATTTGAAAATATACCCTTTGATATATTAAATGAAATCAATAAATCAAAGAGTGTTTTACCCAAACCAGAAATAAATAGTTTAATCCAAAATAGATTAACCGAAAAGGATTTTTTAAATAAAAACAATATTAGAACGACTAACTATGCTTTAATTAAAAATAAGGATGAAATAAAAGATAATGAAAACCTTTTGCCTGGGCTACTTAAAACTACTACTCTTGGATATGATGGTAAAGGTCAATATAAATTAAACAGTTTTATTGACATAAATGAAGACATTGATTTTACTAAAGAATATATTTTAGAAAAGTTTATTAATCTTAAAAAAGAAATTTCAATTGTTATATGTAGATTTGGCAATCAAAAATATGAAATATATGAACCGATTGAGAATGTTCATGAAGATCAAATTTTGAAACATTCAAAAATTCCTGCTGAAATTTCAGAAACAATAAAGGTAAAATCTAAAGAATGGGCAAAACAAATTGTTGAAGAACTAGATTATATTGGAACCTTATGTGTTGAGTTTTTTATTGATAAAAATGAAAACTTATATGTTAATGAAATTGCACCTAGAGTTCATAATTCTGGTCATCTAACAATAAACTCACATAATGTTAGTCAATTTGAAAATCATATTAGAGCTGTTTGTGGTTTAAAAAAAATCGACACAAAAAAAATATATAATGCTCAAATGATTAATCTCATTGGTGATGATATAACAATTTATAGAAATAAAACTTTTAAAGAGAATGAGTTTTTTTATGATTATTTAAAAAAACAAGTAAAAGCAAAAAGGAAAATGGGACATCTAACAATTATTGAAAAATAATTTTATAGAGGTTGTATTAGAGAAATATTGTTATTTGTTGGCTTATTTACATCCTTAGAAATTTCATAAAAAGAAAGTTTTGATTTTTGCGATTGTTTTAAATAATTTGAACCTGAAATTTCAATATTCAAATATTTATTAACATCACTTTCATTTAAGATAACTGGCTGTCTGTGATGAATTTCTGTTACATTTAAACTTGCTTCTTCAGTAATCATACAAAATTGATCTTCTTCATAAATACCAGCAATATAAATAAGTTTCTTATCCTCTCTTAAAAAGTAATAAGGGGTCTTCTCTTTTTCTATTCTCTTCCATTCATAAAATCCGTCGGCCACGGCAACACATCTTTGAAGTTTTATTAACTTTTTAAAAGAGACCTTTTCATCAATCGTCTCTAATCTTGCATTAATTAGTGGTTTAAAGTCTTTTTTTTTAGCCCAACTAGGTACAATCCCCCAATTTAAATTTTCAAGAGTATTTCCATTGTTATATTTCTTAATAACTGGAAGTTTTTGGTAAGGATGTGCATTATAATTTTCTGAGTCTTCTACTTTAATTGCAGTTTTAACGATTTTACTTGTTTTTGAAACAGCATTAGTAATGACGTATCTTCCACACATATTTTTTCGTATTGGTTTAATTTTTTTTTAGATTATATGTTCATGCTAATGATTAAATCAATAGAAAATAACTTTGACCACCCAAAGGTAAATCATCTTTTAATAAAACACTTTATTGAATTAAGATCTGTTTCTTCTAAAGGTAGCACTCACGTTTTAGATATCCCTGGACTTAAAGATCCAAGTATAAAATTTTGGAGCTTGTGGAATAATAATCATTTAATTGGATGTGGAGCCTTAAAATTTATTGGACAAAATCATGGTGAATTTAAATCTATTAGAGTATCTGATGATTTTCGAAATAGAGGTATTGGCAGTAAAATAATCTCACATTTGATATTTCAGGCAAAAAAAATTGGTATAAAAAAGCTAAGTATTGAAACAGGATCTGGAAAATTCTTTTTACCGGCCAGAAAACTTTTTGAACATTTTAAATTTAGTAAATGTAAACCATTTGCTCATTATAAAGAGGACCCTAATTCTTGTTACTATACTTTAGATTTATAATTTTATGGGAGATGAAAATAAAAAACCCTACATACTTTATGTTGCTGAGGCAATCTATTTAGAAATATTTCAAATTAAAAAGCAAAATATTGATATTTCCAATATAGACGCAATTGAAAGATTTATGGGTTCAAAGTTGTATCAAAAAGTAAGTAGTGGTAAATTTCATGATGAATGGTTTGAGAAACTAAAAGAAAACGATTTTGTTGATGAGACCTCAGGAGAAAAAATTTCTAAAGAGGTTTTAAGACTTTTGAATTTACAAAAAGAAGCAATGATTAAACAATTGATTAAATTTCCTGATTTGTACTATGCAAAGAGTCATTTTCCCTTGGAAATATCACAAAGAGCTACAAATCATTTGTGGCGAGTGTGCGAAAGTTATGAATTGTGGTGCAAAGAAACAAAAAATAATAGTTTAATTAAATTAAACCTTTTAGATTAAGAATAAATGGACAGAATCATTCAATTTATAGACTCAACACTGTTTGATTTAGGAAGACAATTTAAATTGTCTTATTTACCTCCGTTAATGATTTACGTGGCAGCGGGTATATCTGGACTTACAGGAATAGTAGGTACTTTCTTTGTAAAAGATTACTTAAATTTATCTGCAGCATTTCTTGCAGGATTAGGTTTCTGGGCAGGAATACCTTGGGCTTTAAAAATGCCACTAGGGCATTTGGTAGATTTAATATGGAATAAAAAGAATTACATGGTTTACGTCGGTGCCTCATTAATTGGTGTAAGTTTATTAATAATGTACGGACTAATAATTCATACAGAGCAAATGTCATCTTATTTAAAAGTTGAAACTTGGTTTGTAATAAGTGTTCTTTTAGCTCCTATTGGATATGTAGTTCAAGATGTTGTTGCTGATGCAATGACAGTCGAAGCTGTGCCTTTAATAAATGAGAACGGAGAAACATTTACAGCAGATCAAGTTAAAATTATGCATACGACGATGCAAACACTTGGAAGATTTGCAATTATAGGTGGGACAGTGTTGGTTGCTCTTGCCAATGTGATATTATTTAAGGGGGTAGATGATCTTGAACAGGCTGAAAAAATACAATTATACGGCTCGATATATCTTTATGCATTAATAATACCAATGGTTTCAATTTTAGGTGTTATTTTTGCTGCTTATTTAAAAAATAAAAAGAAAAACATTTTAATTAGACAAGGTCTATCAGGTGAAGAAGATAATTTTAATCATGAGCAAACAAAAGTAAATTGGTGGATACTAGGTGGTAGTTTAATTTTTGTAATTTTCACATTGAGTGTCGGTTCGTTAGGATTACCTTTTGCACAAGAAATTGTTTTTTTAGGTTCTATGTTAATCATTTTATTTCTTATGAACAAACTTATTAAAGAGTTACCTGAAAAGTTAAGATTTACTATAGTTGGAACTGCTATAATTATTTTTATATTTAGAGCCATGCCTGGACCTGGACCGGGCTTATCTTGGTTTGAAATTGATGAACTACAATTTAATGAACAA
>CACFYO010000005.1 GCA_902570545.1 uncultured Pelagibacteraceae bacterium
AAAACGTAATTCTGTTTTTATTAATTATTAATTCATTTTCATCATATTTTAAATCTGCATTAAATTTCCCATGAATAGAGTCATATTTTATTAATTCACAAGTAATTTTTAAATTTGATCTATTGTTTATATGATTAATTTTTAAACTTTTATTTTGAGTCTCAATAATTGATCTAACTACCATACGACCAATTCTACCCATTCCATTAATTCCAATTTTAATAGTCATTTCTATTTTTCTATTACTTTCTTCAATTTACCAACAATATTCGATGAAATTAACCCAAAATATTTATAAATATCTTTATAAGGAGCACTTTTCCCAAATTCATCAATTCCAAATGTTATTCCAAAATCACCTACATATTTCTTCCAACTGTCACTTGATCCAGCCTCAATAGATATTTTCAATTTAGTTTCATTTAAAATTTTATTTTTATATTTGCTTGATTGTAAGTCAAAAAGTTCCATACACGGCACCGATACAACTTTTGAGTATATCCTATCTTTGGCTAATTTATGGCTGACCTCTATTGCTAGGCTCACCTCAGAACCGCTAGCTAAAATTGTCAATTTTATTTTTTTGTTTGTTCTTAAAACCTCATATGCGCCAAATGAGCACTTGTTAGTATTTGAATATTTATTTCTTATGGGGTTAAGATTCTGTCTGGTTAAAGATAGAATACTTGGTGTTTTAGAACTTTTTAAAGCATGCTCCCAACATTCAATAGTTTCTAATCTATCTGCAGGTCTAAAAACATTAAGATTGGGTATTGATCTTAACCCAGATAATTGTTCAATAGGTTGGTGTGTTGGACCATCCTCCCCAAGCCCAATAGAGTCATGAGTCATTACATATATAACTTGTTGTTTCATCATTGCTGATAATCTTATAGATGGCTTACAATAATCTGAAAAAATTAAAAAAGTTCCACCATAAGGTATAAATTTACTGTGCAAAGCTAGTCCATTCATAATTCCACACATAGCATGTTCTCTCACACCGTAATGAATATAGTTTCCTTCAAAATTTCCTGGTTTTATTATTTTATGATGTTTTGTTTTAGTATTATTTGATCCAGCAAGATCTGCTGATCCACCAATAAGTGTATTACTTTTTTCCACAAGTGAACCAATTATTGACTCTGAAGATTTTCTTGAAGCGAGACTTTTATTACTCTTTATTGCTATTTTTTTTTCATTTTCTGCAGAATTTACAAAATCATTTTTGAAAAATTTATTTATTTTATTTTTTTTTTTTCTATAAATTTTGTTCCAACTATTCTCAATTTTTTCTCCTTTTATCCCAATTCTTCTCCAAATTTCTAATATATTTTTGGGAATTTGAAATGGTTTATAATTCCAACCTAATTCTTTACGGACCAATTCAATCTCCTCAACACCCAGTGGGCTTCCATGAGAAGAAGATTTTCCAGATTTATTTGGTGATCCATATCCAATTTTAGTTTTACATGAGATAACTGTTGGTTTCTTCGCGTTTTGAACTTTTTTGAGCGCTTTAAATATTTCATTTTCTTTATGACCATTAATTGCTATGTAATCCCAACCATAACTTTCAAATCTTTTCTTAAAATTGTCAGAAACTGCCAAATTTGTTGGTCCGTCTATAGATATGGAATTATTATCAAATAACATTATTAAATTTTTAAGCTTCAGATGTCCTGCTAAACTCAT
The DNA here is from genome assembly GCA_902570545.1 of uncultured Pelagibacteraceae bacterium. Next base: position 1,696 of record CACFYO010000005.1, read on the forward strand.
GGCTTCGTGACTTATGCCCTCCATTAGACAACCATCTCCCGCAATCACATAAGTTTTATGGTTTATAATATCTGTACCCAATTTTTTTTTTAAAATTTCTTCTGCCATTGCAAAACCAACTGCGTTAGAAATTCCTTGACCTAAAGGACCTGTTGTTGTTTCGATGCCTGAGTTTTCAACATACTCAGGATGACCTGCACAAATAGAGTCAATTTGTCTAAAATTCTTAATATCATCTATTTTGACACTTTTGTAACCTGTTAAATAAAGTAAAGAGTAAAGCAACATAGATCCATGACCGGCAGATAAAACGAATCTATCTCTATTAAGCCAGCTTGGATTTTTTGGATTAAACTTTAGAAAATATTTGAAAAGAATTGTAGAAACATCAGCCATACCCATTGGCATTCCTGGATGACCAGAATTAGCTTTTTGTACGGCATCCATTGAAAGAGCACGTATAGAGTTAGACAAGGTTTTATTTAATTTTCTCAAAAATTTATCCTTTGTAGACTTAGGTGAATCAATTTATTAATATAGATATATATATGAATTCAATTAGTGAAAAAGAAAAAAAACTATTAGAAACTTTAGGTAAATTAAAAAAACTAGAAAATATAAAACCAGATAAAATTTTGGAGTTGGAAAATCTAGAAAACCAAAAAAATCAATTAGAAATTGAAAAAAAAGAAATAGAACAAAGATACCATTCACTTCAACAAGAAAACCAGTCACTTAAGCAGAAATTTGATGATTTTAAAAAAAAGGAGATTGAAGAAAAAAAAAAAGAAGACCAATTCTCTCAAAAAATTGATGAATTAAACCAAGAAACAGATAATTTAATGGAAGAAATTGATAAATGGCAAATGTAAATATTAAATTTAATGGTAAAGAATTTTTGTTATCTTGTGAAGATGGTCAAGAAGAACACTTAGAGGAATTAGCTTTATATTTAAACGAAAAGTTTAGTAATCTTAAAAACTCTTTAGGAAACATAGGAGAAAGTAAGCTTTTACTCATAACATCTATTTCTGTATTAGATGAATATTACGAGACTAAAAAAAAATTAGATATTCAAAAAAAAGAAATAAATAAAATTACTGAAAGATTTAAAGAGCTTAAATCATTAGTTTATAATTATAGAGATCTAAAAGAAAAAGAAATTTCTGAATTAAGTAAAAAACAGGAAAATCTGAAGAATGAAATCGAAATCAATCGAAATAATTATGAAACTTTAGTTGATAAGACCACTCTTGAATTAGAAAATTTTATTAAACGAAACGATCCAGACTCCAAGATCCAATAATAAAAGTGTCTAAAAAAAATCTAAGAAAAAAATTAATTAACACTAGAAGAAATAATTTTGTAGACCAGACCATATCCTATGTTCTTTTTAATAAAATATTAAAAAAATATAATTTTAAAAAAAATATAAATATTGGTGGTTATTATCCTGTAAATAGTGAGATTAGTTGTTTAGATGTTTTAGAAATTTTAGAAAAGAAAAATTTTAAAATATCTTTGCCTGTTACAAAGAAAAATAATAATATGGATTTTTATCAATGGTCTTTTAAAGACTCACTTAGAGTAAGTCAGCAAGGTATACCTGAGCCAAATACTAAAAAAAAAGTTATTCCAGATGTTTTGATTGTCCCTCTTGTTGGATTTGATAGGTATAAATTTAGATTAGGATACGGTGGTGGATTTTATGATAGATATATTGGCAAAATTCTTAAGTTTAAAAAAATTTTAACAGTTGGTTTTGCTTTTTCATTTCAAGAAATTTCAAAAATCCCTATAAATAAATTTGATCAAAAATTAAATTTTATTTTAACAGATAAAGAAATTATTAAATGAATATTTTATTTTTAGGAGATATAGTTGGAAACAGTGGCTGTATTGCTGTAAAAAAATATTTACCTAATATTATTAAATCAAAAAAAATAAACTTTGTTATTGTAAATGGTGAGAATGCCGCAAAAGAAGGTGTTGGTATAACGGAGAATATTGTTAATGAATTATTAAGTTGTGGAGTTGATGTTATAACTACTGGTAATCATGTCTGGGATCAAAAAGAAACATTTGAATTTATTAAAAGTCAAAAGAGATTATTAAGACCATTAAATTTATCCGGTGATGTTCCAGGTGATGGTTTTGGTATTTATGATTCTTTTGGCGGATACAAAGTTGCTGTATTAAATTTAATGGGAAATGTTTTTATGAAAAAATCTGATGATGTCTTTATAAAAAGTAAAGAATTCTTAGATCAAAATACACTTAAAGAAAAATATGATTTTCTTATAGTTGACTTTCATGGTGAGATCACAAGTGAGAAAATGGCCATTGGTCATATATTCGATGGAAATGCTACATTTGTTGTAGGTACCCACACACATGTGCCCACTAATGATGGAAGAGTATTAAGTAAGGGAACTGCGTATTTAACAGATGCAGGAATGTGTGGTGATTATAATTCAGTAATTGGGATGAATACTGAAAATTCAATTAACAGGTTTTACAAAAGAGACTCTATAAAACATTTCCCTGCTAAAGGAGATGCTTCACTTTGCGGAGCAATTGTCGAGGCTAATCCAAAAAATGGTTTGGCAACAAATATTAGTCAGTTTATATTTGGTGGTCAACTTCAGAAAGATAACTAAATCATGGCAGGCCATTCTCATTGGGCAGGGATCAAACATAAAAAAGGAAAAGCAGATAAGCAAAGATCTGCAATATTTTCTAAATTATCAAGGGAAATTACAGTAGCAGCAAAACTTGGAGATAAAAACCCAGACATGAATGCAAGATTAAGATCTGCGATCCAAGCTGCTAGATCAGCTAACATGCCTAAAGATAATATTGAAAGAGCCATCGACAAATCCTCAATAGCAGCAGACACTAATTTTGAAAATATAAGATATGAAGGATTTGGACCTGCAAAAACAGCAATAATAGTTACTACTTTAACAGATAATAAAAATAGAACTGCCTCAAATATAAGAACAATTTTTCAAAAACACGGAGGAGGACTTGGTACGCAAGGTTCTGCATCTCATAACTTTCTTCAACTAGGAGTTATCAAAATTGATAAAGAAGAAATGGATGAGGAAAAAATTTTCAACCTAGCAACTGATGCTGGAGCTAATGATTGTATATTTCATGAGAATTATTACGAGATACACACAAATAATGATGAGATATATGATGTAAAAAATTTATTGGAAAAAGAGATTTCTAATTTTATATCTACAGAAATTGAATGGGTTCCTATAAATAAAATTAATCTAAATGAAGAAGATAAAGAAAAAATGAATAATTTTTTGGAAATTTTAGAAGAAAATGACGATGTTCAAAACGTTTTTACAAATGCAAATTAATTTAATTTTATGATAATAATTGGAATAGATCCAGGGATAACTGGTGCAATTAGTTTTTTTGAAGATGGAGAATTAAAGGGTGTAATTGACATGCCCACTATGGCATCAGGTAATAAAAATAAAAAACAACTTAATGGTAGCCAAATATTTAACGAAATATCTTTAAGGATCCAAAACCACAAATCTGAGAATATAAATGTAGTTGTAGAGCAAGTTTCAGCGATGCCTGGACAAGGTGTTACCAGTATGTTTAACTTCGGACAATCATTTGGAGTTTTAAAAGGTGTTTGTGCTGCAATGCAACTGCCAATTTTTTTTGTAAGACCAGCTAAATGGAAAAAGTATTACGATTTAATAAATTCTCAAAAAGATTCGAGTAGAGTTAAAGCAATAGAGATGTTTCCTAAGTTTTCATCGATGCTTTCTCGAAAAAAAGATACCAACAAAGCAGATGCAATATTAATCGCAAATTATCATCTAAATACACAAGAAAAATAATATTTAGGTCACTTTTATAGACAAATTCATGACACATTTTAGTGTGAAATCAACTAAATGGATGCAGATATAACTTCTCAGGCTGTAGAATTGGCAAGCAACACAGATTTTTCAATTTTAAGTTTATTTTTGAGAGCGGACTTTATAGTTAAATCCGTAATTATCATTCTTATCGCGAGCTCAGTTTACTCTTGGGCCATAATTTTTGACAAAATTATTATGTTTAGAAGAATTAATAAAGACTCTACGGATTTTGAAGAAAGATTCTGGAAGTCTAAGTCAGCAGAAACATTTTATAACAGTCTTCCTGCAACATTAGACAATCCAATGGCTCAACTATTTAAAGATTCAATGCAAGCTGTTATGAAATCAAGATCGAAAACTAATATAAGTCAAAGACTTGAGAATATTTTAGAGGTAAATATCGAAAAACAAATGAATGTCGTTAATAATAAATTTACTTTTCTTGCAACAGTAGGATCTACTGCACCATTTATTGGATTATTTGGAACAGTCTGGGGAATAATGAATTCTTTTCAATCAATTGCCATATCAAGAAATACTAGTTTAGCTATTGTAGCCCCCGGAATTGCTGAAGCTTTATTTGCAACTGCTCTAGGTTTGTTAGCAGCAATTCCAGCAGTAATTGCTTATAATAAATTTGGTAATGATTCTAAAAAATATTCACAAAAATTAGAAAATTTTTCAAAAAGATTTATTTCAATAATCTAATATGGCATTTAATTTAAAGCGCTCAGAAAGAGAACCGATGAGTGAAATAAATGTAACACCCTTCGTTGATGTAATGCTTGTTCTTTTAATTATTTTTATGGTTACTGCACCTTTGCTAACAGTAGGAGTGCAGGTTGATTTACCCGAAACATCCGCCGATACATTACCAGAAGAAAGCGAACCTCTCACATTGACTATAAACTCAAAAGGTGAAGTTTTTATTCAAGAGACAAAAATTGAATTTAATAATTTAATTAAAAAAATTTTAGCTGTGTCTAACAATAGAACTGATACTAGAATTTATGTAAGAGGTGATAAAACAATTAATTATGGAAGAGTATTAGAGGTAATGGGTAAACTTTCAGGTTCGGGCTTCACTAAAGTTGCTTTAATATCTGAACCATATAAAGAGAGATAGTATTGTTTAGAAAAATTTCATTTAGTGGTTTTACAAGTGGATTTAATAATTTTTCTTTTGGAATGTTATTTTCTATTTTTTTTCATGGGATAATATTTTTTGCTACAATATTCGCACTTCCATTCGTAGCAAAAAAGCCTTTAGAGCTAATGCCGATTGTTTCAGTTGAATTGATACAAATTTCTGAGAAAACTAATATTCCATATGCTCCAAAGGCTGCAAAAATTATCGAAAAAGCAAAAAGTGATAATAAAAAACTACTATCTGAGCAAGCCCCGCCAAAAGAGATAAAAAAAGAGAAAAACAAGCAAGTAAAATTTGATAATCAAAAAGATGAAATTGATTTATCAAAATCAAAAAAAGTACCAGTACCTGAGAAAAAACAAGATAAAGTTAAATTAGAAAAATCCGAAGCAGTCCCATTACCTGATAAAAAATTAGAAAAAATAGAAACCAAACAAGAAACTGAACAACAACCTTCAAAAGAAGACAAAAAAATAATTGTTGAAAAAGAAAAAAGAAAAAAAATTGAAAAAAAAATTGAAAATGACGAAGTAATAAAAGAATTTGCAAAAATTAAAAAACCTTTGAAAGATGAAAAGGCAAAACAAGTGTCGGAATATGAAAAAAAAGATATCGATGTTAATAAAATTAAAGGTTTAATTGCAAAGCAATATGAGAATGTAGGGGAAGTTAAAAAAAAGACAGAGGGAATTTCACAATCTGAAGATAAGTCTATGAAGCTCTCTAAATTGAGTGTAACCACTGAATATGCTGTTAGACACCAAATTTACACATGTTGGTCAGTACCCACTGGGTTGCCATATAGTGAAGATTTACTGGTTACTGTAAAACTGAATTTAGAAAAAAATGGAATTGTAAAAAACTTTGAAATGTTGGATCATGTAAGAATGAATACACCTGGTGAGGGAGCTTTTTATCAAATAGCCCAAAGTGTAATTAGAGCAATTAGACTTTGTAACCCAATAAAAAATCTTCCAACAACAAGTTATGAAAAATGGAAAACAATGATATTAAGATTTAATCCAATAGAAATGATGGGTGGATGAGAAATAAAATTTTATTATTATTTGTTTTTTGTTTCATTTTAAAGCCTGGTAAATCTTATTCATTGGTTGAAATCGATATAACTAGAGGAAATCTTGATCCTCTGCCAATCTCTGTCTCTCCTTTTTTTGCTGATGAAATCTCTAAAGAAAAAATAAAAAAAAATTTAAACATAGATAATTTAGGATTAGAAATTTCAAAAGTAATAGAGAATAATTTAAGAAAAACTGGATTATTTGATACTTTAGATAAAGATTCATTTTTGCAAAAACCAGATATTGCACATTTAAAACCTAGATTTGAAGATTGGACTTTAATTAAATCTCAAGTTTTGATTACTGGTAAAGTTAGTTTTAAAATTATTAATGAAAAAGATTATATAAAAATTGAATTTAAACTTTGGGATGTTCTTGGAGCAAAAATGGTTGATGGTTTTTCTTTGACAACAGTCCCGACTAATTGGAGAAGAGTTGGTCATAAAATTTCAGATAAAGTATATGAACTTTTAACTGGTGAAAGTGGTTATTTTGATACAAGAATAATATATGTTGCTGAAGAGGGGCCTAAAACTCAAAGAGTAAAAAAATTAGCTATAATGGATCAAGATGGATTTAATACAAAGTATTTAACTTTAGGAAATGAGTTGGTATTAACCCCAAGATTTAATCCAACAAATCAAATGGTAACTTATCTCTCATACTTTAGAAACATGCCAAGAGTTTATCTTTTGAATATTGAGACGGGAAAGCAAGAGGTTGTTGGAGATTTTCCTGGAATGACATTTGCACCGAGATTTTCTCCAGATGGAAAAAAAATTATAATGAGCTTAGCAAAAGATGGTAATTCAGAAATTTGGGTTAGAAATTTAGAGACAAACATTCAAGAAAAATTAACTGATCATCCATCTATAGACACTTCGCCATCATATTCACCTGATGGTAAATATATTACATTTAATTCTGACAGAAGTGGTTATCAGCAGATTTACGTTATGAGAAGTGATGGGTCCAAAGTTAAAAGAATATCATTTGGAAAAGGGATTTATGGTACACCTGTGTGGTCACCAAGGGGAGATTTAATTGCGTTTACAAAGTTACATAAAGGAAAATTTTTTATTGGAGTTATGAGAACTGATGGAACAGGAGAGAGATTGCTTACAGAAAATTTTTATCAAGAGGCACCTTCGTGGTCTCCAAATGGAAGGGTAATCATTTTTTATAGAGAAACAAAAACTGATGACAAAGGTCACGGATTTACTGCAAAATTATGGTCAATTGATTTAACAGGATACAACGAGAGGTTGGTATCAACTGAGACGGATGCATCAGACCCGTCATGGTCATCTTTATTAGGAAATTAAAGAAAATCTAAGATTCTGTTAAATTTGGTTGATTTTTCTGGACAAAACATCTAATTACATGATTAAGTTCATAATATTCTATTGAAGGAGCAAAAATGAATCTAAGCAAAATTTTTAAAAATGCATTTCTTGTTATTATATTTGGTCTGATAGTAACTGCTTGTGCAACTAAGAAATCTGTAAAAACAACAGAGACAACTACTACTACTAAAGCAGCAGAGACTCAAGAAGCAGCAGATCCAATTGAGAAATTAGATGCGTTAATGCAGGGCGATGTATATATAGGCTCTGATACTGTAGGAGAGCTTGCGAGCGGAGTTCCAGACAGAGTATTCTTTGCAACAAATGAAACAATACTAACAACAGCTTCTAGAGAGACTTTAAGAAAGCAAGCTGCCTGGTTAAGACAGAACTCAGATGTTACTGTTGTTGTAGAAGGTCACGCAGATGAGAGAGGTACTAGAGAGTATAACTTAGCTTTAGGTGAAAGAAGAGCAAATGCCGCAAAAGACTATTTGATGACTTATGGTGTTTCTTCTGATCGAATAAAAGTTTTAAGTTACGGGAAAGAGAGACCTGTGGACTCTGGTTCTAATCCACTTTCATGGTCAAAAAATAGAAGATCTGTAACAGTAAAAGCAAATTAAAAATAAAATTAAAAGGCCCTTACTTTAAAAACGTAAGGGTCTTCTTTTTGCCATTATTATAATTACAAATGTTTTTATGAGATCATTAATTAAGTTGATTTTAATTAACTTTTTTTCATTTTTATTAATTTCAACAAGTATTTCTTTTTCTCAGGATCAAGAAGTGGGAGAAATTTTAGAAAATATTCAAAAAGATCTTAGAACTTTAGAAAGAGCAGTATACTCCCAATCATTTTCTGAAAACTCTGATAGAAATACAACGCAAAAGGCTTCAACAAAAGAATCTGAGCAGGCGTTAACAAAACATTTATTGAAATTAAGTGAAATTGAGATGCAATTCCAAGAATTAACAAATAAATTTGAAGAAATTAATTTTAAATTAGATAAACTTTCAAATAAGCTTTCTAAAGTACAACAGGACAATCAATTAAGATTTGAGCAAATTGAGCAAACTTCTAACATAAATTCAAATAATAACTCTCTTTCCTCTTTACCCAAAACAAATCAAGCATTGATGAATGATGAGATCACTCAAAAAAAAATACTTCCCGGGTCTTCAGAACCACAATCACTGGGAGAGGTATCATATAAAGACATGACTAGTAGTGATGATACGCAAGTAATCGAATCTGTTGAACAAACTGAAGCAATAATCTCAGAGGTTTTTAACTCAGAGGAAAAATTATTACCTGATGCTAGTCCAAAAGAGCAATATCAATTTGCAAGAAATTTTTTAAAAGTTGGTGACTATACTAGTGCTGAAAAAGCATTTAGAGAATTTGTATTGATTAATCCTGATAATGAACTGTCAGGTAACGCACAATATTGGTATGCAGAAACATATAGAATAAGACAAATGTACACTGATGCTGCCACTGCATATTTAGAAGGTTATCAAAAGTATCCAAAAAGCAAAATCGCTCCTGAAAATTTATTGAAACTAGGAGTATCATTGGTTCAGATGGGAGAAAAAGATCAAGGATGTTTGATGATCGCTGGAGTTAAAACACAGTATCCAGAAGCAACTCAATCTGTACTTCAAAAAGCAAAGTATTATGAAGAAAAAGAATTTGAGTGCAAAAAAGATAATTCATAATTTTTATTTCAAAAAATTAAATGATCCAAGAATAAAAAGAATTTACTTAAATTTTAAAAAAAAAATATCTAGCCATGTCCCAAACAGTTTTTGTGTAGCTGTTTCAGGTGGAGCAGACAGTATGGCATTATCATTCTTAGCTAAATGTTATTCTTTGGAAAATAACAAAAAAGTTTATTTTTTTATCGTAGATCACAAACTAAGAAAAAATTCCACTTTCGAGGCTAATTTAGTAAAAAAAAAACTGAAATTATTCCAAATTTCTAGCAATATACTTACTATTAAAAAAAAAAATAAAAAAATAAATATTCAATCTTTTGCTAGAGATAATAGATACAAATTAATTATCAATCAAAGTCTCACAAAAAAAATTGATATGATTTTAACGGCACATCATACAGATGATTTGATTGAAAATTTTTTCATAAGATTATTAAGAGGCTCAGGTTTAAAAGGTTTAATTTCATTTAGTAAGATTAAATCCAAAGTAATATTTGATGATAACATTTTTATTTTGAGACCTTTGCTGGACACACCTAAAAAAGATCTTATGTATATTTCAAAAAATACATTTAATTTCAATGTCAATGATCCTTCAAATTTAGATAATAAATTTTTGAGAGTAAAAGTGAGGAAATTAATTTTAAATTTAGAAAAGGATGGATTAACATTTGATAGATTTAAATTATCGCTAAACAATCTGAGTAAAAGCAATAATGCTATAGATTATTATGTTCAAAAAAATATTGATAATAATTCTAATTATTTAAATTTAACTAATTCGATAATTTTAAAAGATGATTTTCTTAAACAACCAGATGAAATAGTCTTTAGATCATTTTCACAACTGATTCAAAAAATAGGAAAAAAAGATACTTTTGCAAGAGGCGCAAAGGTTGAAAACTTACTTAAATATTTAAGATCTACTAATAATTACTCAAAAAAAACACTTTCAGGATGTATAATTGAGAAACTAGAGAATTCAGTCATTATTTCTAGAGAAAATAGATAGAATACCTACAAATTGGCACAAATTGACACTTGTTAAATTGATAATAATTCTTAATTTATAGTTATGAATTTCAGAAACTTAGCTATGTGGGCAGTTATAATAATACTGACTATAGGCCTATACAATATGTTTAAGAATCCGCAGGGATCAGTAAATCAAAAAAATAACATTATATTTTCAGAATTTTTAACACAAGTGGACAATGGAAGAGTTGTTCAAGTGGAAATTCAAGGAAAAAACATTAAAGGTGTAATGTCTAATGGAGAAATTTTTAATACTTATGCACCTGATGATCCAAATTTAATTCAAAAATTAAGTGATAAAGGCGTTAGTATTTCAGCGAGTCCATTAGAAGAAAAAATGCCTTCATTATTCGGAGTACTTTTGTCATGGTTTCCTATGCTACTTTTAATTGCTGTATGGATATTCTTCATGAGACAGATGCAAGGTGGCAAAGGTGGAGCAATGGGTTTTGGTAAATCAAAAGCCAAAATGATGAATGAATTAAAAGGTAAGGTTACATTCAATGATGTGGCTGGAGTTGAGGAAGCTAAGGAAGAAGTAGAGGAGGTAGTAGAATTTTTGAAGGATCCTAAAAAATTTAGTAGGCTAGGTGGAAAAATACCTCGTGGATGTTTATTAGTTGGACCTCCAGGAACTGGTAAAACTTTATTAGCAAGAGCAATAGCAGGTGAAGCAGGAGTACCATTCTTTACAATTTCTGGTTCAGACTTTGTAGAAATGTTTGTTGGTGTTGGAGCTTCAAGAGTTCGAGATATGTTTGAGCAAGGTAAAAAACACTCACCATGCATAATTTTCATCGATGAGATTGATGCTGTTGGAAGAAGTAGAGGTGCAGGGTTAGGTGGTGGTAACGATGAAAGAGAGCAAACACTTAATCAATTACTCGTAGAGATGGACGGTTTTGATACTAATGAAGGTGTGATAATAATTGCAGCCACTAACAGACCAGACGTGCTTGATCCAGCTTTATTAAGACCAGGAAGATTTGATAGACAAGTTGTAGTTTCTAACCCTGATTTGCTTGGAAGAGAAAAAATATTAAAAGTTCATGCCAAGAAAATATCAATGGCACCAGATGTGAATTTAAGAACGATAGCAAGAGGAACTCCAGGATTTTCTGGTGCTGATCTAGCGAATTTAGTAAATGAAGCTGCATTACTAGCTGCAAGAAAAAATAAAAGAATAGTTACATATATGGAATTCGAAGAAGCTAAAGATAAAGTAATGATGGGATCTGAGAGAAGATCAATGGTAATGACTGAAGAAGAGAAAAAACTTACTGCATATCATGAAGCTGGCCATGCCATAGTAACCATAAATGAGAAGGCAGCATATCCCATACATAAAGCAACAATTATTCCAAGAGGAAGAGCATTAGGAATGGTAATGCAACTTCCTGAAAGAGATGAAGTATCTCAAACAAGAGAACAACTTCATGCGCAAATGGCTATTGCTATGGGAGGTAGGGTTGCAGAAGAAATAATATTTGGAGATGACAAGGTGACAACAGGTGCAGCGAGCGACATAGAACAAGCAACAAAAAGAGCGAGAGCAATGGTGATGAGAGCAGGTTTAAGCAAAGAACTTGGTCCAGTTGCCTACGGTGAAAATGAGGAAGAAGTTTTCCTTGGAAGATCAGTTGCAAGACAACAAAATATGTCTGAAGAAACTGCACGAAAAGTGGATACTGAGATAAGAAAATTTGTTGATCAAGGTTACGATAGAGCAAAAAAAGTTTTGACTGATAAAATTGATGACTTGCATAAATTAGCCAAAGCTCTGCTTACTTATGAAACATTGACGGGTCAGGAAATTGAGGACATAGTGAACAAGAATTTATATCCAAAAAATAAAGAGGATTTGAAAGTAGAAGAAGATGACCAAAGTTCTGCTTTAGGTTCAATGGGCTTAAAACCGAAGATTGTTCATTAAAATTTAATGCAGAAATATTACACAAGAGCGTGTAATTTCTATTATAATAAAATATCTAAAGAAAACGTTAAACAAAAAATTTCAATTCCTATTGGTGGTAATAAATCACTATCTTTCGATACCATTGAAATAATCACCAGGACTAATAAAAAAAAAATAAATATAAAAAATATTAATAATCTTCCACCAAAGATTAAAAAAAAAGTTTTAAATGATATAAATAATATATCTAGGGTTAAAAATATTCCTAAGTTAAAATTTGATAATTTACCAATATTAATGGGTATTATAAATATTACACCAGATAGCTTTTCTGATGGCGGTAAATTTAATAAAAAAGTTTCTGCAATAAAACGGATAAACAAATTAATAGTTGATGGAGCAAAGATAATTGATGTAGGCGGTGAGTCTACAAAACCTGGGTCTAAAGGAATTCATGAAAAGAAAGAGTGGCTAAGAATAAACAAAGTTATGAAATACTTTAAATCTAAAAAGATTTTTGTTTCTTTAGATACCAGAAAAAGTTTTGTAATGAAGAAAGCTATCAAATATAAACTAAACCTAATTAATGATGTTTCTGGCCTAAGTTATGACAAGGGAACAATTAATTTTTTAAAAAATAGTAAATTACCTTTTGTTATCCATCACATGAAAGGTACCCCAGAAATTATGCAAAAAAACCCAAGTTATAAAAATGTTATACTGGATATCTATGACTATTTTGAGGATAAATTGAAATTAATAAGAAAAAAAGGAATTAAACACAATCACATTATTTTAGATCCAGGAATAGGATTTGGTAAAAATATGAAACATAATATTACCCTAATCAATAATATTTCTATTTTTCATTCCTTGGGATTGCCAGTAATGTTGGGAATTTCAAGAAAGAGATTTATAAAAGATATATCTGGACATAATGATAGCAAAGAGAGAATAGGTGGGACTGTATCTTCAAGTATATTTAGTATGTTACAAGGAGTACAAATACTTAGAATTCATGATGTTAATGAAGTTAACCAAGGAATTAAAGTTTTTAAAAAAATAAATTTTAACTAATGATAAAAAAATATTTTGGTACAGATGGAATAAGAGGAAAGGTAAATGGAGATAAAATAAATGGTAACATGTTTTTTAAGTTTGGTTTGGCTGCAGGTACATATTTTAAAAACATAAAAAAAACTAAGCAGATAGCAATAATTGCAAAAGATACAAGATTATCTGGATATACACTAGAACCAGCATTAGTATCAGGTTTAACATCAGCTGGAATGCACGTTTTAACTTTTGGGCCATTACCAACAAATGGTCTAGCAATGCTTACAAAAAAAATGAGAGCTAATATGGGAATTATGATTACAGCCTCTCATAATCCATATGATGATAATGGTTTAAAACTATTTGGACCAGACGGATTAAAATTGTCTGACAAAATAGAAAAGAAAATAGAAAAACTAATTGACTCAAAAGTATCTAAAAAATTATCAAATCCTGAAATATTAGGTAGAGTTAAAAGATTGGAGAGTGGATCAAAAAAATATATAGAAATAATAAAAAAAAATTTTCCAAAACAATTTAATTTAAGAGGTTTAAGGATTACAATAGATTGTGCTAATGGTGCTGCATATAAAGTAGGACCGCAATTATTTAGATCATTGGGTGCCGTAGTTCATGAAATAGGTACCTCCCCTAATGGATTTAATATTAATCAAAAATGTGGATCCACATATCCAAATAAAATTAAATATCATACAAAAAAAAATAGATCTCATATTGGAATTTCTTTAGATGGAGATGCAGACAGAATAATTATTTGTGATGAAAAGAGTAATATTATAGACGGAGATAAAATTATAGCAATGCTAGGAGAAAGGTGGAATAGAAAAAAAATTTTAAGAGGAGGAGTTGTAGGTACTTTAATGTCCAATTATGGATTACAAAATTTTTTTACAAAAAAAAAAATAAAGTTCTTAAGATCTAAAGTTGGTGATAGATATGTAAAAGAATTAATGCAGAAAAGTAATTTTAACTTAGGGGGAGAGCAATCTGGTCATATTATCCTTGGTAAATTTGCAACTACTGGTGATGGTTTATTAGTAGCATTAGAAGTCCTTTTTTCTATGAGGAAAGGAAAAAAAGCGAGCGAAATATTTAAAAATTTTATACCCACTCCACAAATGTTAGAAAATGTTGAAGTAAAAGATAAATCAATAATCAATAGTCTGAAGTGCAAAAATGCAATTAAAAAAGCAAATAGTTTAATAAAGGGAAAAGGTAGAATGTTAGTAAGAAAATCTGGAACAGAGCCTGTAGTAAGAATAATGTGTGAAACTGTAGATAGAACTATGCTTTCAAAATGTGTTAATATTGTAAAAAAATCAATTATCTAACTTGAAAATAAAATCTAAAATTTTAATTATTGCTGGCTCAGATTCTTCTGGAGGTGCAGGCATACAAGCAGACATTAAAACTATTACATCGCTTGGATCATATGCCATGACTGCCATAACTGCTATAACATCACAAAATACCACAGGTATTAAGTCAATTATTTCATTGAATAGTAAAGAAATTTCTAATCAAATTGAATTTACGGCAAAAGATATAAAACCGGACGCTATTAAAATAGGAATGCTTCATTCAAAAGAAGTTATAAATTCAGTAATAAAATCATTAAAAAAGATAAAAGCAAAAAAAATAATATTGGATCCTGTGATGGTGGCTAAGGGTGGAAAAAAATTAATTAATGACCAAGCTATTAAAATTTTAAAAAATAAACTTTTATCCAAGGCAGACTTAGTTACACCAAACATACCTGAAGCTGAAGTTTTAACCAATTCAAAAATATCAACTATTCAGGATGTAATTTTAGCAGGAAATTTTCTAATAAAATTAGGTGCGAAAAATGTCCTTATTAAAGGAGGCCATTTAAATTATAAAAATATTCAAGACGTATTTATCTCTAAAAAAGAAATTAAAATATTTAAAAATAAGAAAATAAATACAAAAAATAGCCATGGAACTGGTTGCACTCTTTCTAGTGCTATAACTACCTACTTTTCATGTGGAAAAACTTTAAAGAAATCTTGTGAAATGGCAATTAAATATGTAAATCATTCGTTAAGAACACAACCAAACTTAGGGAAAGGTCACGGTCCTGTAAACCATTTAAATAGTATACAAATTAAAAAAAATTTTAGATGAAAAATGTAGTTGTAGTTGGTTCACAGTGGGGAGATGAAGGAAAAGGTAAGATTGTAGATTGGCTCTCTAGTGAGGCTGACGTAATAGTAAGATTTCAAGGTGGACATAATGCTGGTCATACACTTGTTATTGATGGTATAGTTTATAAATTAAGACTGTTGCCATCAGGAATAGTTAGAAAAAATAAAATATCTATAATTGGAAATGGAGTAGTGGTTGATCCATGGGCACTTCTAGATGAGATCGAAGAAATTAAATCTAAAAGTGTAGAAGTTAACTCTGACAATTTAATTTTATCTGAGGCAGCTACTCTTATCTTGCCATTTCATAAAGAAATGGATGAGATCAGAGAAGATACAGCCGGAAAATCCAAAATAGGTACCACAAGAAGAGGAATAGGACCAGCGTATGAAGATAAGATTGGCAGAAGATCAATAAGAGTAATGGATCTTGCATCAGAAAGTAATTTGGATAAAAGATTAGACGTAGTATTAAGTCATCATAATGCTATAAGAAAAGGATTAGGAAAAACTGAATTTAAAAAAGAGCAATTAAAAAAAGATCTGTTAAATATTGCACCACAAATACTTAAATTTTCACAGCCAGTATGGAAAAAAATAGATGAATTTAAATCTAACAAAAAAAAAATATTATTTGAAGGTGCTCAAGGAGTTCTTTTAGACGTTGACCATGGGACTTATCCATTTGTAACTTCCTCCAATACTGTCGCTTCTTCTGCGGCGACCGGCTCAGGCTGTGGTATAAACTCCATTAACTATGTTTTAGGTATTACAAAAGCATACACCACAAGAGTTGGAGAAGGCCCTTTTCCAACAGAACTAACAGATGAGATAGGTGACTTACTTGGAACAAGAGGAAAAGAATTTGGAACTGTTACAAGTCGAAAAAGAAGATGTGGTTGGTTTGATGGGGTACTTGTAAGGCAAACTCTAAAAATTTCTGGAATTGATGGAATTGCCTTAACTAAACTAGATGTGCTAGATCAACTAGATGAAATTAAAATGTGCATCGCTTATGAGATAAATGGTAAAAAATACGATTACCTTCCGGCTTCAGTAGATGACCAATTTATGGCTAAACCAATATATAAATGCTTTAAAGGTTGGAAATCTTCAACAGTAGGTATAAAAAAATTTGAAGAACTACCAGAAAATGCAAAAAATTATATTAAAGAATTGGAAAAGTTTGTAGAGACCACAATTTCAAGTATTTCCACTAGTCCAGAGAGAAATGATACGATCTTAATTCAAGATCCTTTTAGTCTTTAATTGGTTGGCAATAAGTTTTTTGATTTAGCAGAGTTAAGCATGTGCTTTTGAAGCTTTTCAAAAGCTTTATTTTCTATTTGTCTTACTCTTTCTCTACTTATCATATACTTTTTACTTAGCTCGTCTAAAGTTGTAGGATCATCCGTTAATCTTCTTGAGTATAAAATCTTTTTTTCTCGTTCATTTAATATCTTAATTGAATCTTGAAGTAGATCTTTTCTCTGTTCCATTTCATCACTTTGTGCAATTTTTAACTCATGATCCATTTCATTATCAACCACCCAATCTTGCCACTCATCTCCATCCTCACCTATTGGAGCATTTAAGGATTGTTCTTTTCCTGAAAGTCTTCTATTCATCGAAACAACTTCACTCTCACTTACTGAAAGTCTCTTAGCTATATCTCGAACATGTTCTTTTCTCAAATCTCCTTCTGACCGAGGAGCTATTTGGTTTTTAATTTTTTTTAGATTAAAAAAAAGTTTTTTTTGCGCTGTCGTTGTTCCTATTTTTACTAAACTCCATGACCTTAATATATATTCTTGTATTGAAGCTTTGATCCACCACATTGCATAAGTTGCAAGTCTAAAACCTTTTTCTGGCTCAAATTTTTTTACTGCCTGCATTAATCCCACATTACCTTCAGATATCATCTCGTTAAGAGGTAAACCATAACCCTTATAGCCCATTGCTATTTTTGCAACCAATCTCAAATGGCTAGTAACAAGTTTTTCTGCAGATTTTACATTTCCCGTGGATTGCCAATTTTTAGCCAACATATACTCTTCTTCAGCTGCAAGCATTGGAAATTTCTTAATCTGAGCAAGATAAGCAGCTAATCCACCTTCATTTGATAGTGCTGGTAAGTTGTAAGTATTTTTATTCATACGAAGTATTTATTTAATAAATAATTAAATTTTTACAATGCTTTTATTACTTTATTTTTCTTAGTTTTTTTAAAATCTGATCTAAATCTGATGGTAATTTTGATTTAAATTCAAGTCTTGCATTACTCTTTGGGTGATTAAAGCCAATAGTCTTTGCATGTAAAAATTGTCTATTAAGTGCAATTATATCCTTTTCAAGCTCACTATCAATGTTAACGAATTTTTTAAATTTTTTTTTATATTTTTTATCACCTAAGATGTTATTACCTTTGTATGACAAATGAACTCTTATTTGATGTGTTCTCCCTGTTTCTAGTTTGCATTCAACAAGACTAAATGTAGGAATTTTCTCATTCTCAAATATTTCTAGAGTTTTATAATTAGTCACAGCCTTTTTGCCTTTCTTTGATGAAACTTCCATCATCTGTCTATTTCTTGAACTTCGAGTAATAAAAGTCTCTATTTTTCCATTTTGAGGTCTTACTTTACCCCAGACTAAAGCTTGGTAAACTCTAGTAATAGAATGATCAGAAAATTGTTTAGATAAATTTTCGTGTGAAATATTATTTTTAGCAATAACTATTAATCCAGATGTATCTTTATCTATCCTGTGAACAATTCCAGGTCTTAGTTTATTTCCAATATTTGATAAATTTTTGCTATCATAGTTTATCAATGCATTTACAATAGTATTGTCATAATTTCCAGGTCCAGGATGTATAGAAATTCCTGCAGACTTATTTATAACTATTAAATCTTTATCTTCGTGGATAATATCAAGAGGATATTCAAATGGCTCAAGGGTCTCTTTTTTTGGTTCTGAAATCTCAAAATAAATTTCGTCATTCAATTTAATTTTTTTAGAGGGGTCAGTAATAATTATATTATTTATTTTTAATTTATTTTCCAAAATTAAACTTTTTACTCTTGACCTACTTAATTTATTATCCTGATTGGATAATAGAATGTCTATTCTTAAATTTTTTTCTTTATTTTTAACTTTTATATTTATAAAACTTTTCATATTGATATAAATATACAATATGCGCTTGTAGCTCAACTGGATAGAGCGCCAGATTTCGGCTCTGGAGGTTCAGGGTTCGACTCCTTGCGGGCGCACCATTATTCACCCATATTAATTAAAGTACCTTTATTTTTTGCAGCATTGAAAGAATAATAAAATAAAGCAATTGAAAGAGAAAAATAAAAAGCGTTCCACATAAATGCGTAGTAAACATTTTCAATATTAACTGTTTGATTAATCAAAATATTTCTAGCTTCTTCAAATATGTAAACCAATGGAAGTACATAAGCTATTTTTTGAAATATTTCTGGAAGAGTTTCTATTGGATAATAAATGCATCCAAAAGGTGCCAGCAAAAACATTGTTGACCATGCTATATTTTCAAATGATGGACCAAATCTAAGCAGACCTGAAGAAACTAAAATACCAAGTGTGATCCCAAAAATATAAAGACTTAAAAATAGAAAAAATAAGAAAATTCCTAAATCTAAAATTGAAATTCCAAATAATGGGGATGTAAGTAAAATTGCTGGAACAAGGCCAATTAGTGATCTAATTAAAGCAGTTATAACAAGTGAGGTTAAAATCTCACCAATTCTCATTGGCGCTATGAAAAGATTAGTAAAATTTCTGCTCCAAATTTCTTCCAAAAAAAGCATATTGAAACCAATACTTGTCCTAAACAAAAAATCATAAAGAATTGCACACGTAAGGATTACTCCAACTGCATTATTATAATAAGTTGTGTGCGTTGCAAAAAAATTAGATATAAATCCCCATAATGTAATTTGAATAGATGGCCAGTAAACTAGATCTAATATTCTAGGAAATGACCTAGTGATTAGATAAAAATGCCTTAAAAACAAACCGTATATTCTAGTTATACTCACTTTTACTCCTTGATAGTTTTAAAAAAACTTCCTCTAAATTTGTTCTTCCATGTTTTGTAATTAAATCTTCAGGTTTACCTTGGTCTATTATTTCTCCATTTTTCATCATTAATACAGATTTACATAAACGTGTGACTTCATTCATATTATGAGAAGCTAAAAGTATCGAAATTTTTTTTTCTTTTTTATAATCTTCTAAAAATGTCCTAACAAAATCTCCTACTTCTGGGTCTAAAGAAGCAGTTGGTTCATCAAGTAGTAGAACTTTTGGTTCATTAACTAGGGCTTTGGCTAAACTTACTCTATTTTTTTGACCTGATGAAAGTTCCCCGGTAATACTGTTTAATAATTCACCTATTCTTAACTTTTCCGACAAATATTCAATTCGTTCCTTAATATTTTTAACTTTATAAAGTTTAGAATAAACATATAAATTTTGCTTTACAGTAAGTTTTTTGGGTAGTTCAATATATGGAGATATAAAATTAATCTTTTCAAGAATTTGAATTCTATTTTCTTCAAGTTTAAGATTATTGATAAATATTTGACCACTTGTAGGTTTAAGCAAGCCTAGCAACATTCCAATAGTTGTTGTTTTTCCTGATCCATTAGGACCAAGTAAACCTAAAATTTCATCTTCCTCAACATTAAATGATATTCCTTTTACAGCTTCTTTTTTTCCATAATTTTTTTTTATGTTTTTAACTTCAATTAAATTTTTCATTTTTTTGATGCTCTTAAAATTCTATCATTAATAGCTTCACCAATATTAACATTTGGTATTTTTTCAATAGCAATTTTTTTGTAACCTTTTTTTTTTATTATTCTTAATGTCTTATATAAATTTTTTGCAGCTTGCTTTAAATTACTTGTCTCACTTATATAAAAATAGTTTTTGTCTAATTTTTTTCTTTTTTTTATCAATATATATGCTTCATTTTGATAATTTTTTTTGGCATTTAGCCTCACAGGTATTCCAGGTGAATAATGCAATTTACTAGTACCAGGAACTTTTATTTTAATCTTTTTTTTATTTTTATTTTCTAATTGATTAATTATCTTATAGATTAATTTACTATTTATTCCCCCTAATCTTAAAATATGAGGTTTTCCAATAAGATTTATAATCGTTGATTCTAAACCTATTTTCGAAGAACCACCATCTAAGATAAACTTTAATTTAGGACCAAATTCATCAACCACATCCTGTTTTGAAACAGGACTTATACTTGTTGAAATATTTGCGCTAGGTGCTGCAAGTGGATAATTAATTTTTTTTAACAATTTTCTAGTTAAAGGATGACTTGGAAATCTTACTGCTACTGACTTTGAATTATTTGTAATTATCTTTGAAACCCTACTTTGCTTTTTTAATTTTAAAACAAATGATATTGGTCCTGGGCAAAATTTCTTGTAAAGTTTAATAAAAGTATTATCAATTTCACAATCTTTTTTTAAGTTATTAATGTTATAATAGTGAGCAATTAAAGGATTGTTTCTAGGTCTTTTTTTTAATTTATATACTCTTGAAACTGCTTTATCCGAGTACGCATTTCCTGCCAGTCCATAGACTGTCTCGGTAGGGATTGCTATACATTCATTATTATTTAAGTATTTTATTGCTTTTTTAATATTTGAATCATCCTTTTTCATATAATATTACCAACTAATATATGAATGTAAAAAATTTGCCAGATGATATTGCGTCAAAATCTTTAAATGAGCTTACTGATTTGGCAGACGTAATTATTAAAAATTTGGAAAATAGAAATAATCTAGAAAATACATCCGAAGACTATGCAAATTTATTAAAAATTAATAGATTAATAGAAAAAAAATTCCAAAAAAATTTTAAAGAAATATCTGATAAAACAATTTTTAAAATTAAAGATATAAAGTCAAATAAAAATGCAAAAAAAGTTAAATAAAATAGTTAATAGAACTAACAATTATCTTTATAAATATTTTTCCAAACAAAAAAAAACTGAACTTACCAAACCAATGCTTTATGGACTTTTACCTGGAGGTAAAAAAGTAAGATCAAAAATACTTTTTGATATTGGGTCTATATTCGAAGTAGATAAAAAAAGTATTTTGCAAGTTGCAGCAGCAGTTGAATGTATACATGCTTATTCATTAATACATGATGACTTACCATGTATGGATAATGATAATTTGAGAAGAGGAAAATTGACAACACACAAAAAGTTTAGCGAGTCAACGGCAATTCTTGCTGGCAATTCTCTACTTACTATTGCATTTCAAATTCTTAGTGAAAAAAGATTAAATTTAGACGACCATAAAAAAATAGAATTAATCAACCTACTTTCCGAAAGCTCAGGACATACAGGAATTGCTGGTGGGCAGTTTTTAGACTTAAGTTATGAAAAAATTAAAAAAAATAAAAAACAAATTATAAATATGCAAATTAAAAAAACTGGAAAGCTATTTAGTTTCTGTTGTGTTGCCCCTATTATAATGTCTGGTAAAACAAAATACCTGAATAAGTTTACTAAAATAGGCAACGAAATTGGATTATTATTTCAAATTGCTGATGACTTGATAGATTTAAGAGGCAAAACATCTAGTGCAGGAAAAAAAACCAAAAAAGATTTAAAAATGGGAAAAGCTACTTTAATAAGTTTACTAGGCACTGATAATACTATTAAATATGCAGATAACTTAAAATTAAAAATATTTAAAAATTTAAAAATTTTTGGAAGAAAAGGTGACGATTTTAGAGAAACAATAAATTATATTTTAAATAGAACAAAGTGAGCAATAATTATAAATTTCTAGATAATATCAATTTTCCTGATGATGTAAGAAAATTATCACAATCTGACATTAAAATTTTGGCAGACGAGGTTCGACAAGAGTTAATTGATGTTGTTTCTGAAACAGGAGGGCATTTAGGTGCTGGACTAGGAGTTGTAGAATTGACTGTTGTCTTACACTATATATTTAATACTCCTCATGATAAATTAATTTGGGATGTAGGGCATCAAACTTATCCGCATAAAATATTAACTGGTAGAAAAAAACAAATAAGAACTCTTAGAAAAGGTGAAGGATTATCAGGTTTTACAAAAAGATCAGAAAGTGAGTACGATCCATTTGGTGCTGCTCATAGTTCAACTTCTATTTCATCCGCATTAGGAATAGCAGTAGCTAATAAGTTATCAAATAAATCAGGTAATGTAATTGCAGTCATAGGTGATGGGGCGATAAGCGCTGGTATGGCTTATGAGGCTATGAACAATGCAGGTGGAAGCAAAACAAAGATGATTGTTGTTTTAAATGATAACGATATGTCAATTGCAAAACCTGTTGGTGCTATGAGAAAATATCTAGCAAAAATTTTATCTGGCAAAGTTTACTTTAGTTTTAGAGAAACATTAAAATTAATTATATCTGCTTTTTCAAAAAGATTTAAAAATCAAGCTGGAAAAGCTGAAGATTTTTTAAGATCTGCAGTAACTGGTGGAACATTATTTAATTCTATGGGATTCTACTATATTGGACCAATTGACGGACACGATATTGATTCAATGGTCTCAGTATTTAATAATGCAAAAGATATTAATTATGATGGACCAATTTTAATCCATGTTAAAACTGAAAAAGGAAAAGGTTATTCGTTTGCTGAAAAATCGGAGGACAAATTTCATGGTGTTTCAAAATTTAACGTAAAAACAGGAGAACAAGAAAAGTCTAAATCTAATACTCCTTCTTATACAAAAGTATTCGCCAATTCATTAATCAAACATGCAGAAAAAGATAGTAAGGTCGTTGGCATAACTGCCGCTATGCCATCAGGAACAGGGATGGATTTATTTGGAAAAAAATTTCCTGATAGAATGTTTGATGTTGGGATAGCCGAGCAACATGCTGTTACTTTTGCTGCGGGTATGGCTACTGAAGGGTATAAACCATACGCTGCAATATACTCTACATTTCTTCAAAGAGCTTACGATCAGGTCGTTCATGATGTAGCAATACAATCTTTGCCTGTTAGATTTGCAATCGATAGAGCGGGATTAGTCGGTGCCGATGGCCCAACACATGCTGGATCTTTTGATATAACTTATCTTTCAACATTACCAAATTTTGTGGTAATGGCTGCAAGTGATGAGGCCGAGCTTGTAAAAATGATAAATACATCAATGGACATAAACGATAGACCATCAGCTTTTAGATATCCAAGGGGCAATGGTGTGGGAGTTCAATTACCTGATATATCTGAGAAAATTGAATTGGGTAAAGCAAAAATAATAAAAGAAGGAAAAAAAGTTGCAATCTTAAATTTTGGAGCAAGATTACAGGAGTGTATTTTGGCTTCTGAAAATTTAACAAAAAAAGGAATTGATATCTCAATTATTGATGCAAGATTTGCAAAACCGTTAGATGAAAATCTAATATGGCAAATTGCTACAGAACATGAAGTTATGATTACAATAGAAGAAGGTTCAATTGGGGGATTTGGGTCTCACGTAAGTCAATTTTTAAGTGAAAAAAATTTATTAGATAGTAACCTAAAATTTAGATCAATGATATTGCCTGACAGATTTATTGATCATGATAAACCAGAGATAATGTATAAGTTTGCAAATCTAGACTCTATCGGAATTGAAAATAAAATTTTAGATACCTTAAATTCAAAAGTTTTAATTAAAAAATCTAATTAAATTTTATTCTGAGCTGCGTTCATTAAATAATGATCAAGAATTACACAATGCATCATAGCCTCTCCTATTGGAACAGCTCTAATTCCAACACAGGGATCATGTCTTCCTTTTACAGATATTGTTGTATTCTTCCCAAACCTATCAATTGTTTTCCTCGATGATAAAATAGATGATGTTGGTTTTACCGCAAATGAAACATTTATTTCTTGTCCAGTAGATATTCCTCCAAGAATTCCTCCTGCATTATTTGATTTAAAACTAGTTTTACCTTTTTTTTTCAAAATTTCATCGGAGTTTTCCTCACCGGTTAACATTGCCGAGTTAATTCCTGATCCAATATTTACACCCTTTACAGCATTAATACTCATCATTGCTGCTGCAAGATCCATGTCTAATTTTGAGTATATTGGTGCTCCAAGTCCCAAAGGAACTCCTCTTGCTCTAACTTCAATTATTGCTCCACAAGATGATCCAGCTTTTCTTATCCCAAGTAAATATTTTTCCCAAAGTTTAATCACAGTTTTATCAGGACAAAAAAATGGATTACTAGAAATTGTTTTATCTTTCCATTTCTTTAAGTCACATCCTAATATCCCTAATTGTGTAACAGCACCAACAGCTTGATAACTCTTTCCAATTTTACTTTTCAAAACAACTTTTGCTATAGCACCCGCCGCAACTCTAGCAGCAGTCTCACGAGCAGATTGTCTTCCACCACCTCTGTAATCCCGGATTCCATATTTTTTGAAATAAGTATAATCTGCATGTCCTGGTCTAAATTTATTCTTTATTGTCTCATAGTCTCTAGATCTCATATCTTTATTATAAATTATTAGGGAAATTGGAGTTCCAGTTGTTCTACCCTCAAAAACACCAGATAAAATATTAATTTTGTCGTCTTCTTTTCTTTGAGTTGTAAATTTAGATTGTCCTGGTTTTCTTTTATTAAGTTCTTTTTGTATATCGCTTTCTTTTATTGGAATATTTGGAGGGCAGCCATCTACAACGCATCCAATAGCCAGACCATGTGACTCTCCCCAAGTGGTAAACCTAAATAACTTTCCAAAAGTATTAAATGACATTATTTTAATGTATAAATTATTTTTTTAAATTTATGAACGAAAAAAACTCACTTGGACTAAATCTTTGCTTTAAAGAACATAATAACCCAATAAAACTTTTTGAGGAATGGTTCAATAAAGCAAAAAAAACAGAAATTAATGATCCAAACGCATTTGCAGTTGGAACGTTAAATAAAAATGGGTTTCCAACAGTTAGAATGGTGCTTCTTAAAGATTTTGATAAAAATGGATTTATTTTTTATACAAACCTTAATAGTGATAAAAGCAAAGCAATCAGAAATACCTCAAAAATTTCGATGTGCTTTCATTGGAAGAGTTTGCAAAGGCAAATTAGAATAGTTGGCGTTGCATCTAAAGTATCAAAAAAAGAAGCTGATGATTATTATAATTCAAGAGCCTATGGAAGTAGAATAGGTGCTTGGGCCTCAAGGCAAAGTTCTATTTTAAAACAAAGACAAGATTTATATAAGTCCATTGAGGAATTTAAGAAAAAATTCCCAAACAAAAAAAAGATACCGCGACCCAAACATTGGTCTGGTTGGAGAATTAAACCAAAGGAAATTGAATTCTGGCTAGATGGACAGAATCGAATTCATGAAAGGTTAAAATATATTAGATTACCCAAAAAATGGAAAAAAGTATTATTAAGTCCTTAAAAATTTCTCTCGATACTAAAAGAAGTTAAGTTTTTTAATATATTTTTTTCTTCAGACTCTTCAAATACACTTAAAGAATTAGAAGCTAAATTAATATAATGTTCTGCTTTTTTATAACACTCATTAATAATATTATTTTTTTTTATTAGAAGTAGGACATGTTCTAAATCTTGCTTTTCACGAATATCTTTTTCAAAAAAAGATTTTAATTTTTCTTTTTCGAACTTATCAACTTTTTGATAAAGTAAAATTATAGGCAAAGTCACTTTACCTTCGTAAAAGTCATTGCCAATATTTTTTCCAAATAATTTTAATTCAGAATTATAGTCTAATGTGTCATCTGCTATTTGAAATGTAAGCCCTAAGTTTTTTCCATAAAATTCCAAAGCATTTTTATATTTTAAATCTTTTTCTGCAATAATTGCACCAACTTTAGTAGCTGCCGCAAATAAAGAAGCTGTTTTTGATGAAATAATATTTAGATATGTTTCTTCCAAGATATCTATTTCTTTATTGTGTTGTAACTGAAGAACTTCACCTTGGGCAATTTCAGATGATGTAGTTGCTAAAAGTTTTAATAGTTCTAAATTCCCGTCCTCTACCATCATTTCAAAACATTTGCTTAGCAAATAATCACCTACCAAAATTGATGAATGATTTCCCCAAATTGTATTAAGTGTTTTTTTACCTCGTCTAATGTCAGCACTATCTATTACATCGTCATGCATTAAAGTAGCTGCATGTATAAGTTCTACACAAGCGGCAAGATTTACATCTCTTAATCCTTTTTGATATTCACAAATTTTAGCACATTGCAAGGTTAAGAGTGCTCTTAGTCTTTTTCCACCAGTTTTTAGATGATACTTGGTCATCTTTTGAACCAATTCAACTTTACTTGCTAGTCTAGAATTGATTTTTTCTTCAACTAGAATCAATTTATCATCGACTGAATTTTTTAAATCTGCATATGAATTATTAATTTGTTTCTTTAGCTGTATTACAGTTCCCATTAATTAAAACTATTATATCCAATTTATTAATATACTTATCAATTGACGCACCTTATTCTTTAATTATAACTAGTGTTTATAATATATTTAAAAAATTTATAACAATTCTAATGTTCTCATTTTTTAAAAAAAAAAAGGTAATAAGTCACCTCAAATTATCAGGGGTTATAGGAAATGTTGGAAGGTTCAGGCAAGGAATAGAATATTCAAGTGAAGAAGAAATTATAAAAAAGGCTTTTTCAGTAAAAAAAGCATTAGCCGTTGCAATTACAATAAATTCACCTGGTGGATCCCCAGTACAATCACATTTGATATGTAAATTAATAAAAGAACAATCTAAGAGAACAAAAAAGAAAGTAATTATTTTTGCTGAGGATGTGGCAGCATCTGGAGGATATCTTATTGCGTGTGCTGGTGATGAAATTTATGCTAACTCAAGCTCAATCATAGGATCTATCGGAGTGATTTCTGCTTCATTTGGTTTTAAAAATTTAATTGAAAAAATTGGGATTGAAAGAAGAGTTTACACTGCTGGAAAAAATAAAAGCACTTTAGATCCTTTTTTGGATGAAAAAGAGGAAGATATTAATCGTTTAAAAAATATCCAATTAGAAATTCATCAAGATTTTATAGATGTTGTTGAAGAAAGCAGAAAAGAAAAACTAAACAAAAACTCTGGTATTGAACTTTTCTCTGGAGAATTTTGGGCAGGAAAAAAAGCAAAAGAATTAGGGCTTATCGATGGAATAGGAAATGCAGATCAAATATTAAGAGAGAAATACGGAGATGATTTAGAAATTAAGAAATTTGGAAAAAGTAAAGGATGGTTATCAAAAAAGCTAGCATCCTCTGAAAATTATACTGATAAAGTAATTAGTGTATTAGAAGAAAGATCAATCTGGCAGAGGTATGGTCTCTAAAATAAAAAAAAAAACTTTATCTTTTCAAGATACAATCTTTAACTTACAAAAGTACTGGTCTAAAAAAGGTTGTGTAATATTACAACCGTACGATCTAGAGGTTGGTGCTGGGACATTCCATCCGGCAACCACTTTAAGATCGCTTGGCCCAAAACCATGGAAAACTGCATATGTTCAACCATCACGCCGCCCGACTGATGGAAGATATGGTGACAACCCTAATAGATTGCAACATTACTATCAATTCCAAGTTTTAATTAAACCTTCACCAAAAGAAATAAAAAAGATGTATTTAAATAGCTTGTCATCAATTGGTATTAATTATGAAGATCACGATATAAGGTTTGTTGAAGATGACTGGGAAAGTCCTACGTTAGGAGCGGCAGGTCTTGGATGGGAAGTTTGGTGTGATGGAATGGAAGTTACACAATTTACCTATTTCCAACAAATGGCTGGAGTTGAATGTAAACCTGTATCTGTTGAAATTACATATGGATTAGAGAGATTGTGCATGTTTATTCAAAACAAAAAAAGTGTTTTTGACTTAATTTGGAATGACGAAGGAATTACTTACAAAGATATTTTTCATCAGTCAGAGAAAGAATTTTCAGCATATAATTTTGAATATGCCAATACTGATAATTTATTTAAAATATTTGAAATGCTTGAAAAAGAAACAAAATTATTAGTTGAAAAAAAGATTTCTCTTCCAGCTTATGATCAATGTTTAAAATGTAGTCATGTCTTCAATATTTTAGATGCAAGAGGGGTGATTAGTGTAGCACAAAGGGCTGAATATATTGCAAGAATAAGGGAGCTAACTAAATCAATTGGTAAAGTTTGGATTGAAAGCCAAAGTTAATGTCAGAATTATTTCTAGAGCTATTTAGTGAGGAAATTCCCGCAAGGCTTCAAGTAAACGCAAGGAATGAATTAAAAAAAAATATTAAAAATTTTTTTATTGATAATCAAATCAAATTCAATGAAAATTTTAATGTTTATTCAACACCAAATAGATTAGTTCTGCATGTTGATAAAATCCCTAACGAAATCAAATTAAGCTCAGAGGAAATTAAAGGCCCAAATGTTAATGCTCCTGAAAAAGCATTAGAGGGATTTATTAGATCAAACAATACAATATTAGAAAAAATTTTTAAAAAAAATACTGAAAAAGGTGAATTTTATTTTTTTAATAAAGAATCTAGAAAAATAAAAGTTTCAGATTTACTAGAAAAAAATTTAAGTGAAATCTTAAAAAAGATTGCTTGGAATAAATCTATGAAATGGGCAAATTATGATCTTTATTGGGGAAGACCTCTTAAATCTATTTTAGCAATATTTAATAAAAAACCTCTAAATTTTGATTTTAACCACATAAATAGTTCTAACAAAACTTTTATAGATAAATCACTAGAAGAAGGTATGAAAATTTTTAACGACTTTCATTCGTATTTAAAATTTTTTAAACAAAAAGGTATTTTAATTGATCAAGATTTAAGAAAAAAAATAATACAGAATAAGATTAATGAAATAACTAATAAAAAAAATTTAAAAATCGAACAGAATGATAGGCTTATAGATGAAATAGTAAATATAGTTGAAAAGCCAGCGGTAATTGTTTGTGATTTTGATAAAAAATTTTTAAATATACCAAGTGAAATATTGATTACGACTATGCAGAGTCATCAAAAATATTTACCAACTTTTGATAAAAAAAATAATCTTACAAATAATTTTTTTGTAGTTTCAGATATAAAAGACACTAAAGGATTTGTTAAATTAGGAAATCAGAGAGTGATTGAAGCAAGATTAAGTGATGCTGAGTTTTTTTGGGAAAAAAATAAAACCCAAAATTTAGTTAAACAAGTAGATAAATTAAAAAATATAAATTATTTTAAGGGTTTAGGGTCTTACTTTGACAAAATTCAGCGCATGAGAAAGTTGTCATCATTAATTTCCGATGATTTTTTAATTAGTAAAGATAAAATTGAAATAGCTTCGTCAATTTGTAAAGTTGATTTAATGTCTGATCTTGTTGGAGAGTTTCCAGAACTCCAAGGTATTGTTGGAGGTCATTTTGCAAGGTTTCAAGGGTTTGATAAAGAAGTTTGTCTTGCTGTAACTGAACAATATTTGCCTAACGGGATGGAAAGTAAATTACCAAAAAAAATGTACAGTGTTGCTTTATCTTTAAGTGATAAACTAGACTCATTAGTTGGTTTTTTTGGGATTAATCTGAAACCTACTAGTTCAAAAGACCCATATGCCATAAGAAGAATGGCTATAAGTCTTGTCAGATTAATTGTTGAAAATGAAATAAAAATCAAACTAAAAGATTTAATTGTTTACACCTGTTCAGTATATAGAGATCAGGGCTATGAATTTGATATTAAGAAGATACAAAACGAATTAAGTGATTTTATAATTGAAAGATTAAAAAATTATTTAAAAGAAAAAAAAATAAGACAAGATATAATTGAAAGCTCAACATTTTTGCTTGGTTTAAATGATATATTAAAGGCTTATAAAAAATCTTTATGTTTAAATAAAAATATTAAAAAAGAAATCGGCTTTGAAACTATTGCAGCATACAAAAGATCTTCAAATATATTAAATACTGAGGAAAAAATGTCTACTGAATCCCTTGGTTTTGCAGATCCAGGTTTATTTAAAAATGATTATGAGAAAAAATTATATAAAAAAATAAATGATATAAGAAAATATTTTTTGAGTATTGGAAAAGACGAAAATTACGAGGAGAGTTTAAAAATCTTATCAAGTATTAAGAATGAGGTAAACGATTTTTTTGACAATGTTATTGTTAATGATGAAGATATAATAATTAAAAAAAATAGATTAGAATTATTAAATATGTTGTGTAAGACTTTTGATAACTATTTTAATTTTTCAAAAATAGAAGCCTAGTATGAAAAAATTTATATTTAATTTTAAATCAAATAAAATAAAAAAAATTAAACTACCAAAAAATATTCTTGGTGGCAAAGGTGCAAATCTTTCTGAGATGGGAAGAATGGGGCTACCTGTACCCCCTGGTTTTACAATATCAACAGAGGTATGTGGTTTATTTTATAAGAATAAAAAAAAATTTAATAAAAAAATACTTAAAGAAATAAATAAAGAATTAAAATTTATTGAAAAAGACTCAGGAAAAAAATTTGGAGATTTAAAAAATCCTCTTCTAGTTTCTGTAAGATCTGGAGCTAGGGTTTCTATGCCTGGTATGATGGATACAATTTTAAATCTAGGTCTAAATGATAATACGGTAATAGCACTTGCAAAAAAAACTTCAAATTTAAGATTTGCAAACGATAGCTACAGGCGTTTTATTCAAATGTATTCTAGTGTTGTATTGGGAATAGAAAGTTATCACTTTGAAGATACAATTGAGAACTATAAGTTAACAAAAGGAGTATTATTAGACACAGAATTAGATGAGCATGACTGGCAAGCTTTAATAAAAGATTTTAAAAACATCGTAAAAGAAAAAACAAAAAAAGATTTTCCTCAAAATGTTAATGAACAACTGATAGGAGCTATAAGTGCTGTTTTTTTATCTTGGGAAAGCCACAGGGCAAAAGTCTATAGAAAATTAAATCAAATACCATCTAATTGGGGTACAGCAGTTAATGTACAATCAATGGTTTTTGGAAATATGGGAAATGATTGTGCAACTGGTGTAGTCTTTACTAGAAATCCATCAGATGGATCAAAAAATATTTATGGAGAATATTTAATAAATGCGCAAGGAGAGGATGTTGTTGCTGGAACTCGAACACCACAACATATTACAAAAAAAGCTAGAGTTGATTCAAAAGAAACTCTTAAGTCAATGGAGGAGGCAATGCCAAAGACATACAATCAACTAAAAAATATATTAATCAAATTAGAAAAACATTACAAAGATATGCAGGATGTTGAGTTTACAGTTGAAAATAAAAAACTTTGGATGCTTCAAACACGCTCTGGAAAACGAACAGCTAAATCTGCTGTAAAAATAGCTGTAGATATGGTTAATGAAAAGTTGATTACTAAAAAAGATGCAATATTACGAATAGAACCAAGTTCTTTAGACACTTTGCTTCATCCAACTTTAGATGAGAAAGCAAACTTAGAAGTAATTGGGTTAGGCTTACCCGCATCACCCGGTGCTGCAAGTGGAAAAGTTGTTTTTACGTCCGAGGAGGCTGAAAGACTAAATAGTATGATGCAAAGTACAATATTAGTTCGTGTAGAGACTTCGCCAGAAGATATACATGGTATGCATGCAGCAAAAGGAATACTTACCTCAAGAGGAGGTATGACAAGTCACGCTGCAGTAGTTGCTAGAGGGATGGGACGACCATGTGTTTCTGGATCTACTGAAATAGAAATTGATTATGAAAACAAATTATTCAAAACAAAAAATAAAGTAATTAAAGAGGGTGAAATAATAACAATTGATGGTTCAACAGGAAGAATAATTATTGGCGAGATAAAAACAGTTAAACCAGAAATATCAGGTGATTTTTCAAAAATAATGAGTTGGTCTGATGATTTTAGGAAATTAAAAATTAGAACTAATTCTGAGACACCATTAGATAGTAAAACTGCTAGAGAATTTGGTGCAGAGGGTATTGGTTTGTGTAGAACTGAACATATGTTTTTTGATGAGGAAAGAATTTTATCAGTAAGAGAAATGATATTGTCAAAATCAATTGAAGATCGATCTAATGCACTAAAAAAGTTACTACCATATCAAAAAAAAGATTTTATTGAAATATTTAAGATAATGAAAGGTTTACCTGTAACAGTAAGGTTGCTTGACCCACCCCTTCATGAATTTTTGCCAAAAAGTAATAACGAAATTAATGATGTTGCAGTTTCACTAAATATTCCTGTTAAAGAACTTGAGGTTAGAATTTCAGAACTTCATGAACAAAATCCCATGCTAGGTCATAGAGGTTGTAGATTAGCAATTTCATTCCCCGAAATTTATGAGATGCAGTGTACTGCAATTTTTGAAGCTTTAGTAGAATGTAAAAAACAAAAAATTCAATCAACTATGCCTGAAATCATGATACCTTTAGTTTCAACAGAAGCAGAAATAAAAATTATGAAAGATTTAGTAATTAGGGTTGCAAAAAAAGTTCAAGATGAGAATAACATTAAAATCGATTTTTTAGTTGGAACAATGATTGAATTGCCAAGAGCAGCAATAAAGGCAAAAGATATTGCTAAACATGCTGAATTTTTTAGTTTTGGAACAAATGATTTAACTCAAACTACATTTGGAATTAGTAGGGATGATAGTGGTAAATTCCTTAACGATTATATCGATAACAAAATTTTTGATATTGATCCTTTTGTATCAATTGATGATGGAGTTGGAGATTTAATAAAAATTGCAACTGATAAAGGCAGAAAACAAAACAAAAAAATTAAACTTGGAATTTGTGGTGAGCATGGTGGAGATCCTAAAAGTATAGAATTTTGTGCAAAAACTGGATTAGATTATGTGTCTTGTTCACCTTACAGAGTTCCAGTTGCAAGATTAGCAGCAGCACAGGCTCAAATAAGAAAAAATTAAATCTCTAATTTTAAATCTAAAGCTTGAATACTATGTGTTAATTCACCTACCGATATTCTATCAACGTTTGTTGCAGCTAGTTTTTTTACATTTTTTAAAGTTATTCCCCCAGAGGCTTCAGTCTCATATTTGCCTTTTGTATACTTAATAGCCTTCCCTAGATTTTTTGGACTCATATTATCAAACAGAACTGTATTAAAATTAAGTCCATTTATTTTTTTAAATTGCTTTAAAGTATCAACTTCGACAGTAATTTTTCTTTTTTTTTTATTTTTAATTGCCTTTTTCACTATTTCCTCAAATTTTTTTGATGAGGCTAGATGATTATCCTTAATTAAAAATTCGTCACTTAAATTAAACCTGTGGTTAGTACCACCTCCTAGTTTCACGGCATATTTTTGAATAACTCTTAGATTGGGAATTGTTTTTCTAGTGCAACAAATTTTTGTTTTCACGCCTACTTTTTTAACAAATTTATCAGTTTTAGTTGCAATACCAGAGATATGGGAGAGAAAATTTAGAGCAACTCTTTCTCCAATTAATATATTTTTAATTTTACCTTCAATTACAGCAATTAGAGATCCTTTACTAATTTTTGATCCTTCTTTTTTTTTTATACGAAATTTAATATTTCTATCTAATAAATTAAATGTTTGTTTAGCAAATTCTAATCCACCTATAATACCTTTTTCATTACTTATTAGTTTAACTTTTGAAATTGAATTATTATTTAATAGATTTGTTGTAATATCCCCTGAAGGATATAGATCTTCATTAAGAGCTAACTTACAGGTTGATCGGATAAAATTTTTACTTAATTGAATTTTTGGCACAGAATTTATCTGCCTATTTCAGCCATTCTCTCTACTGATTTCCTAGCTCTCTCAATTGTTTCTTGGTCCATTATTAATTCGTTGGTTTCATTTTCTAAACAATCAAGTATTTTTGGCAGTGTAATTCTTTTCATGTGAGGACATAAGTTGCAAGGTCTAATAAATTCTACATTAGGATTATCAATTTGAACATTATCACTCATTGAGCATTCTGTAACCATCATAACTTTTTCAGGCTGATTATCTTTAACATATTTAATCATTCCACTTGTTGAGCCAGCAAAATCACTTGCTTTTATTACATCGGGAGGACATTCAGGATGAGCAATAATTTTAATTCCAGGATTATTTTTTCTTATTTCATTAATCTCTTCGTCATTAAATTGCTCATGAACCTCACAAGTTCCTTTCCATGAAATAATTTCTACATCAGTTTGAGAAGCAACATATTTTGCTAAAT
Source organism: uncultured Pelagibacteraceae bacterium (assembly GCA_902570545.1). The sequence goes on from CACFYO010000005.1 coordinate 36,390, forward strand.
AGTCATCAGGTAAAAAAATTACTTTTTTTACACCTAAAGAGTTTACAATTTTAACAGCATTTGCTGATGTACAACAAACATCAGTTTCAGCCTTAACATCTGCAGAAGTGTTAACGTATGAAACTACAGGAACACCAGGATATTGTTTTTTTAAGTTTCTTACATCTTCACCAGTTATAGATGAGGATAAAGAGCAACCAGCTTTCATATCTGGAAGTAAAACTTTTTTATCTGGACTCATCAATTTGGCAGTCTCAGCCATAAAATGTACACCGCACATAACAATTATATCAGCTTCTGTTTTTGCAGCTTCAATTGCTAAGGCTAACGAGTCTGCTGAAAAATCTGATATGCCATGATATATTTCAGGAGTTTGGTAATTATGAGCAAGAATTACTGCGTTCTTCTCTTTTTTAAGTTTATTTATTTTATAAATATAAGGTGCATGAGTAGCCCACTCTATCTCAGGAATGGATTTTGAAACTTTTTTATAAATAGGATCTGTCGCAATTTTAACTTGGGTTGTGAATTCCATAATAAAAACTTATCAACTTGAAATAGAATTGTCATTCATTTAATCTGACGCATGATTTGCGGCCATGCTGAAATAGGTAGACAGGCACGGTTGAGGGCCGTGTGAGCTTAGCTCATGAGAGTTCGATCCTCTCTGGCCGCACCATTAATTAATATTATATAAAAAAGGGGCGTTCTGTTGCCAGGTGCCCCAAACCCCGTAACTTAATTAGTAAACTAATTAAGCTGCAAGTGCGTAACTTTCGTTAGCATTTATAAATTAGCCCATCGCGGCGGAACAATACCGAACGAAAGAACAACTTTTAGACACCCGTCGATCCTAATTCACCCCCATAAGTTGAATATGGTGGAGGTGGTGGGTACTGCCCCCACGTCCGTAATGGTTATTACGAAATTCGTTTATCGTCATAGTTGGAAAACCAACACTAATAATATAAAACGAAATTTAAGAGATTCAATAATTTATTCATGAAACTTACAAAAGAACAAATAAAAGATATAAAAGATCAACAATCCCAAAATAATGTAACTAAAAGAGTTACGGCTCCTGAATTAGAAAAAGTATTATATGAAGCGATGCCAGCTTTAGATCACGGCTTTATAAGAGTTATTGATTATATGGGTGATGATAGTTCGATTGTTCAGTCTGCGAGAGTCTCTTATGGTAAAGGAACTAAACAAGTTTCAACAGATAGCGGTCTAATAAAATATCTAATGCGTCATTGGCATAGCACTCCTTTCGAAATGTGCGAAATTAAATATCATGTAAAATTACCAATATTTATCGCAAGACAATGGATTAGACATCGTACAGCAAACGTCAATGAATACTCTGCAAGATATTCTATTTTAGATAAAGAATTTTATTTACCCGATCCACAAAATTTAGCTGCTCAATCAATTGCAAACAGACAAGGTAGAGGTGATGTGATTGAGGGAGATCAGGCAAAGCAAGTTTTAGAACTTTTAAAAAATGATGCTGAAAGAACATATGATAATTATGAAACTATGCTTAATCAGAAATTTGATGGGTCTACAATTGATAAAAATAAAAAAGGATTAGCTAGAGAGTTAGCGAGAATGAACCTAACTTTGAATACGTATACCCAGTGGTATTGGAAAACTGATCTTTTGAATCTAATGAATTTTTTAAGATTACGTGTTGACCATCATGCTCAATATGAAATTAGAGTTTATGCAGATATAATGTTGGATACATTAAAAAAATGGGTTCCTATTACATACGATGCATTTATGGATTATAGAGTAGGTGGTACAGAAGTCTCCGCTAAGGGAAAAGTTATTATTCAAAAATTATTAAAAGGTGAGGTAATAAATTTAGAACAATCTGGACTTTCAAAAAGAGAGTGGAATGAACTTATGGATGCTTTTGAAATTACAGATAAGATTGTTTAATTTCCTCAGCAAATTTTAAATAAATTTTTGTAATTTCATGATCTTGGTCTTTTTCGACTATAGGAATTCCCATATCTCCATATCTTCCAACATCAGGGTTTATTGGTATTTGTCCTAAAAATTTCTTCTTAAATTCTTGTGCGGTTCTTTCAACACCATTCTCTCCAAAAATTGCATATTTTTTTCCATCATCTCCGGTAAAGTGACTCATATTGTCAATTAATCCAATAATATTTACTTTTAATTTTTCAAACATTCTAATTCCTCTTTTTACATCTTGGAGTGCTATCTCCTGAGGAGTTGATACTATGATTGCGCCATCTACATTAATTTCTTGTGCAAATGTCAGTTGAGTATCACCAGTACCTGGGGGCATATCAACAATAATAAAGTCTAAATCTTTCCAACCAACTTTTTGAGTAAATGTTTTAATGGCACTAGTAACCATTGGTCCTCTCCAGATCATCGGTGTTTGCTCATCTGTCAGAAATCCAATGGACATACATTGAATATCATACTTTACAATTGGTTTTAAAGTTTGACCGTCGCTATCTGGCTTTTCATTTATAGAGAATAGTTTTGGTAATGAAGGTCCATAAATATCAGCATCTAAAATTCCGACTTTACATCCAACAGTTTTAAGGGCTAAAGCTAAATTTGTTGCAAAAGTAGATTTTCCAACACCTCCTTTTGCACTAGATATTGCAATTGTAAATTTAGTCCCTGGAATTGGGTTTCTTTTGAAGGTTTTTGGCTCAGTTTTTGCCTTCATTGTGTCACTAAGACCTACTTTTTTATCATTCATAAAAATACACTTACCTTGTTTTTGAATATAAAGACACTATATAGAATGTCATAATGGCAATTTACAAAAATCAAAGTCCATGGGGAAGCCCTCCAGGTAGTGGTGGAGGAAGTGGAAATGGTGGAGGTTTCAGAAGAGGCCCAACACCTCCTAATTTAGATGAAGCAATTAAAAAACTGCAAGATACTATAAATAAATTTACTGGAAGTGGTACAGGCGGTAAAAAACCTATTATATTAGGTTTGATCATTTTAGTTGTAATTTGGGCATTGAGTGGTTTGTATAGAGTTTTACCTGATGAACAGGGCGTGGTCTTAAGATTTGGGAAGTTTGTAAATACCACTCAACCAGGATTAAATTATCATTTTCCATTTCCGATTGAGAGTGTGTTAACTCCAAAAGTTACAAAAGTTAATAGAATGGACATCGGTTTTAGATCAGAAAGAGATAGTGGATTTGGTCAAGGCGGCGGTGTTGCGGATGTTCCAGAGGAAAGCTTGATGCTAACTGGTGATGAAAATATTGTTAATATAGATTTTTCAGTATTTTGGGTAATAAAAGATGCTGGAAACTTTCTTTTTAAAATTCAAGATCCAGAAGGTACAGTAAAAGCCGCAGCAGAAACTGCAATGAGAGAAGTGATTGCGAGATCAAATATTCAACCTATTCTTACAGAAGGAAGAGCGGTTATTGAAAGAGATACTCAAGATATAATTCAGGGAATACTTGATGAATATGAAAGTGGAGTTCAAATTACACAAGTTCAAACTCAAAAAGCTGACCCACCAGACCAGGTTATTGATGCTTTTAGAGATGTGCAAGCTGCAAGAGCTGATATGGAAAGATCAAAAAACGAAGCAGAGGCTTACGCTAATGATGTAATACCAAGAGCTCGGGGAGAAGCTGCAAAAATTTTACAAGCTGCTGAAGCTTATAAAAAAGAGGTTGTTGCAAAAGCAGAGGGTGAAGCAAGTAGATTTTTATCAATTTACACTGAGTATGCGAAAGCAAAAGAGGTTACTCAAGAAAGAATGTATTTGGAGACAATGGAACAGGTTCTTGCTGATATTAATAAAATTATAATTGATAAGGACTCAGGCTCAGGTGTTGTACCATATCTTCCATTACAAGAATTAAAATCAGGGACAAACTAATGAAAGCTGGAAAATTTATATTACCCATTATCATTTTGATAGGAGCAACTTTATTCTTTTCAATATTTATAGTTAAAGAAGTAAATCAAGCTATAGTTCTACAATTTGGTGATCCCAAGAGAATTATTTTAAAGCCAGGTTTAAACTTTAAGCTACCTTTTATTCAAAACGTGGTGTTTTTAGATAAAAGAGTTTTAAATTTAGATACTCCGCCAGAAGAAGTTATTGCATCTGATCAAAAACGTCTAATAGTTGATGCATTCGCAAGATTTCAAATTATTGATCCATTGAAATTTTATATTTCCGTAGGAAACGAAAGAGTTGCGAGATCAAGACTAGCAACGATTATTAATTCAAGAATAAGAAATGTATTAGGTCAGCAAAAACTACAAACATTATTATCTGAAGACAGATCAAAGCAAATGGCTTTAATTCAACAAGGTGTTAACAATGAAGCTGAAAACTTTGGTATTAAGATAGTTGACGTGAGAATTAAAAGAGCTGATTTACCTCAAGCAAATAGTGATGCAATCTTTAGGAGAATGCAAACTGAAAGGGAGAGAGAAGCAAAAGAATTTAGAGCAAAAGGTGCTGAAATGGCAGTTACCATAACATCAACTGCAGATAAAGAAGTTACAGTAATTCTAGCTGACGCACAAAAAAAATCAGAAATTATGAAAGGGGAAGGCGATGGTCAAAAAAATAAAATTTTTGCCGATGCATTCGGACAAGACCCTGAATTTTTTGGATTTTACAGAGCAATGCAAGCTTATCAAAATGCTTTAATTGGTGGGGAAACTTCTATGATTTTATCTCCTGACAGTGAATTTTTTAAATTTTTTGGAAATAAAGAAAAATAAACAATTTTTTATATAAGATGAGAGAATTGATCATTGCATTTGGTCTTTTCCTATTTATCGAAGGTATTTTGTATGCCTTATTTCCATCAAAAATGAAAAATATGTTAAAAAAACTTGATGCTGTAGCTGATAAACAACTAAGAACTGGTGGTTTAGTATTTGCAATTATAGGATTTATAATTATTTGGTATTTAAAGACATGAAAAATATTTACAAAATTTTATCAATATTAATAATTTCATTAAATTATTTTACAATCTCCAAAGCGCAGGAAATTCCTTCATCATTTGCAGATTTGGCAGAAAAATTAATGCCGTCAGTTGTAAATATTTCAACTACTACCACCGTAACAACTAGATCAAACCCTTTGCCATTTGAATTTCCACCAGGTTCACCATTTGAAGATATGTTTGGTTCTCCTCAACAAAGACAAACTAGTGCGCTAGGATCAGGTTTTATAATTGATGAAAAGGGAATTGTAATAACAAACAACCATGTTATTCAAGGAGCTTCAGATATATTTGTTAGAGTTAATGGAGACGAAGATTATAAAGCTGAAGTACTTGGTGCTGACGCAGGAATGGATATTGCAGTATTAAAAATAAAGTCTGACGAAAAATTTAAGCCAGTAAAATTTGGTAACTCAGACAAATCTAGAATTGGAGATTGGGTTATTGCAATTGGTAACCCATTTGGTCTCGGAGGTACAGTAACAGCAGGAATAATCTCTGCTAGAAATAGAAGCATAGGATTATCAAGATATGAGGACTACATACAAACTGATGCTTCAATAAACCAAGGAAATTCAGGAGGTCCACTATTTAATATGAACGGAGATGTTATTGGAATTAATACAGCTATACTTGGCCAATCTGGCTCAATTGGAATAGGTTTTGCAATACCATCTAATAGTGCTCAAAAAGTTATTGATCAATTAATTGAATTTGGAGAAACAAAAAGAGGATGGCTTGGAGTTAGAATTCAAGTAGTAGATCAAGGAATAGCAGACGCAGAAAAGCTAGATAAACCTAGAGGTGCTCTAGTTGCAAGTGTTGCGGATAATAGTCCATCCGATAAAGGAGGAATTAAACCTGGAGATATAATTTTAGAGTTTGATGGAAAACCAATTAATGAAATGAAAGAACTACCTAAAATTGTTGCTGAAACGGATGTTGGAAAAAAAGTAATTGTTAAAGTTTGGAGAAATAAAAGAGAAATTACAAAAGAAATAGTTCTTGGAAGATTAGAAACATCTGAGGACTTTAAAGCACAAAAACCTGTAATTGAAAAACCAAAAGTGAGGAGAATTGAAGGTTTAAAAATCGATGTTCGTTTATTAAGTAAAGATGATATTGAGGCTAGAAACCTTCCAAAGAGTACAAGTGGAGTAGTAATTACAAAAATAGATAAAGATAGTCCAATTAATTATCTTCAAGTAAATAATGTTATTGTTGAGGCCAATAGAAAAAAAATTAATACAATAGGTGATCTTGATAATGTGGTAAAATTGAAATTAAGAAGTGATGAAAATAACTTACTGATTGCAATATATAATAACCAAAATCAAAGAACATATGTTGGTGTTAAATTAAAATAACCAAATGGACCTTAAGTCCAAAATAGTATTAATTTCAGGTCCTACAGCATCAGGCAAATCTAAACTTGCATTAAAAATTGCTAAAAAAATAAATGGGGAAATTATAAATGCAGATAGTATGCAGGTCTATAAAGAATTGAGGATATTGACTGCTCGACCTTCGGAAATTGATTTAAAAAAAATAGAACATCATTTATATGCTTTTAGAACTGTTAAAAAAGATTTTTCATCTGGCGAATGGTTAAAATTAGCCAAAAAAAATATAAAAAAAATTAGAGATAAAAATAAAATACCAATTTTAGTTGGTGGGACCGGTCTTTATTTTAAAGCACTGACTGATGGCTTGGTAAAAATTCCAAATATACCAATTTCTTTTCGTAATAAAATAAGACGAATGAAAATTAGTTTAGGTCAAAAAAAATTTTATTCAAAACTCTTAAAAATCGATCCATCAGTAAAAAATAAGATTGACCCAACTGATGCTCAAAGAACTATCAGAGCTTATGAAGTTATTTCATTTACAAAGAAATCAATTTTTGAATGGTATAAGAAAACAAAACCATCTTTTAAAAAGGAGCAATTTATTAAAATTTATATTGATTATCCTAGAGATGAACTAATCAGTAAAATTTCTTTAAGAGTAGATCAAATGATAAAAAATGGAGCTATTCAAGAAGTTAAGGATTTTTTAAAGCTTAATTTGAAGAGTGATAGTAACATCTTCAAAGTTATAGGAATAAGAGAGATTAAAGAATTTATTGATAAAAAAACTTCTATGCATGATTTAAAACTAAATATTGTTATAAAAACAAGACAATACGCTAAAAGACAGAGAACTTGGTCTAGAGGTCAAATGAGAGATTGGCAAAAATTTGATGCTGAGGATCTTTCAAAATTTATAAAAAAATTATAAAAATCCTCACAATAACTTGACCAATGAGTACAACTTCAGCTAGATTGGATGAATGCCAAAATTTTATTCAGGAGCTGAGATAGTATTCAAATGTTTGGAAGATCAAAATGTTAGTCACATATTTGGTTATCCGGGAGGAGCAGTCCTTCCAATATATGATGAATTAAAAAATTTTAATTCAATAAAACATATTTTAGTAAGACATGAACAGGGCGCAGGGCACGCCGCAGAAGGCTATGCAAGATCAACTGGAAAACCAGGTGTATTGTTAGTAACTTCA
>CACFYO010000006.1 GCA_902570545.1 uncultured Pelagibacteraceae bacterium
GCATTTTTCTGAATTAGTTTTCCAGCTCTTGTTGATCCTGTGAATGAGATCATATCAATGTCAGGATGACCAGACATATGATTTCCAACAATTTCTCCATTTCCATTCACTAAATTAAAAACTCCAGCAGGAAAGCCAGCTTCATCAATCATTTCAGCAAACAATACTGCTGATACCGGAGCAATTTCAGACGGTTTTAAAATCATTGTACATCCAGCAGCTAAAGCTGGAATAACTTTTAAAATAATTTGGTTCATTGGATAATTCCAAGGTGTAATTAATCCACAAACTCCAATTGGTTCATATCTAATGTGGTTATTAGATTTAGGATCAAATTGATGTTCAAAATTAAAATCTTTTAAAATCTCAATGTTATTTCTACAAATATCAGCTCCCATTTTAGTATGAGTTTCTGATGCAAAATCTAGTGGTGCTCCCATTTCTTTAGACTGAGCCCCAACCATTTCGTCCCATCTTCTTTTGTAAATTTCTTCAAACTTTTCAAGTAAAGCTAATCTTTCCTCTTTTGTGGTTTCTCTCCAGGTCTCAAATGCAATATTCGCTGCTTTTATTGCTTTATCTGCGTCTTCTGCAGAGCCTAAAGATATTATCGCAAAAGCTTCCTCAGTTGAGGGATTAATTACCTCAAAATCATTTGGCGTAGCAGGTGAAACCCACTTTCCATTTATATAAAAATTTTTCTTTTCAATCATAAATTATTGTAGCATAAAATTTAAATTTCATAACCTTTTTCTTCAGGCTCAATATCAGTTAACTCCTCGGGAAACCCTTCAGCTCTAAAATCAATTTTATTTAAATCTTCCATTCTTTTTACTATCATCGAGGACCAAGCTCTTGATCCATATTTTTTTTGACCATCCTTAAATATGTCAACAATTTTTGGAGAAATTTCTAAAGGTGCATTTAATTTTTTTGCTAGTTCATCAAATAGACCTGTATCCTTTAAAACAAGATCCATTGTAAAATTTATATTATAAGAGCCATTTAAAATAACTTGGCTCTCAGTTTCATGAACAAATGAATTACCTGAAGAAACTGCAATTCCTTTATATGTTTTTGCTAGATCTAGTTTTGACTTTTTGGCTACTGTCCATGCCTCCCCAAGGGCAATCAAATGTGCAGAGGCTAAATAATTTGTAATTACTTTCAATACTGAAGCGGTTCCTAATTCACCTGTGTGTAATATTTTTCGCCCCATTACAGTTAAAGCAGGTAAAATCTTTTCAAATGCCTCCCTTTCTCCACCAACAAATATTGCTATATTTCCAGATGCTGCTCTATGGCATCCACCGCTTACTGGACCATCTAAGGGTATTGCCTTTTTTTCAATTACTTTTTTCCCAATCCTTTTTACCTCTGCCTCATCAGTAGTGCTCATTTCCAACCATATTTTATTTTCAGAAATACCTTCTAGAATTCCTTTCTTTCCCTCCATCACTTCTGCACAAATTTCAGGAGAAGGAAGACAAGTTATTATTAAATCATTTTCCTCAGCCAGTTCTTTAGCAGAGTTTGCAATTTTAGCCCCAGAGTCTTTAAACTGTTTTGTTAAATTTTTATCTAAATCTCTAACTGTTAAATTAAATTTATTCCTCAATAAACTCCCAGCTAGTTTTCCTCCAACGTTTCCCAATCCAATAAATCCTACATTCATTAATTTACCTCCTCTTTCTTTTTATATAATATCATTATGACACCAAATATTATTACTACTCCTCCAATAAATAATTCACTTGTTGGTTTTTCACCTAATAAAAATATTGCAGCAAGCAACCCAGTGGGTGGTATACCCATAGTCACTACTGGTAATACTTTATATAATGGGTTATTTTTTAGAACATAATAAAAACAACCATAAGTAATTGGCTGCATAATAAATCCTATATAAAATGCTATTAACCAGTGATTAAATTTAGCAGTTGATAAATATGATATGGTATCACCTTCAATTACCGCAGAAATTAAAATTAAAGTGGGTCCAGAAAATAATGCAAGCCACGCAACTAAAGATAAAGGATTAATTTCTTTACTCAAAGGTTTAACAATTACTTGGCCAAGTGCCCATATTGCTGAACCTAAAATTGTAAGAGCGATCCCAAATATTTTTCCATCTAAATTAGGTGAGCCAGTTAAAATATAAACTCCTACAAATGCAATTCCTATCCCAATCAAAGCTCTTAAAGTTGGTTTCTCTTTCAACATAAAAAAAGCAAATATTACTCCAAATGGAACTTCTGTTTGTACTAATAATACCGCTGCAGAAGCATCAATAAAATTTAAACCAGTATAGGTAATACTGTATTGCAATGTGTTTGCTATAAACGATGCGATAAAAATTTTTTTTAAAAAACCTTTTGGAATAGGAAACCACCAAATTAAAATAGAAGCAGCAAAAATAAATCTTAATCCCATTAGAAGTATTGGAGGAAAAGACTCAAAAGCAGGTTTGGCAATTACAAAACCAAAACCTAAAAAGATAGGAACAAGCGATGCAACTAGAGTGTCTTTAAAATTCATTCAATTCATTTAATATTAATGATTATTTAAGAACTTATGATATATTCACTTTTTTAAAATATGAATTCAACAAAAATAGAACCAAAATACATAAGTAAATCAAATCCACGAGTTGGCCTTATTGCTCTTGCAAGTGATTTTATGATTGAGAGAGATTTTATTAATGTAATTAAGGATAGAGAAATTGATTTTTTTGTTAATAGAATAGAGTGCTATAATCCTTTAACCAAAGAAAATCTCATTAAAATGTCAGATAAAGTAACCAGTGTAACAAAAGATATTTTACCAGATCAAGATATTGATTGCGTAGTCTACGGATGTACTTCTGGAACTATTGCAGCAGGCTATAACTCTATTAAGCAAAAGGTAAAAGCAGCTAAACCAATGGCTGAAGTTACAACACCAAGTACTGCAGCTATAAAAGCATTAAAAAAGTTAAATATTAAAAAGCTTTCACTATTTACCCCTTACAGCAAAAAACTTAATGATGAGGTTATGGAATATTTTAAGTCAGAAGGATTTGAGATAACATCTAATTCATACTTTGATATAGAAGCAGATTATGACATTGGAAAAGTAGACCAAAATTATTTGTATGATGTCCTGTCTAAAATAAATTTAAATGGAGCGGATGCATTATTTGTATCTTGTACAGCTCTTCCTGTATTGCCTATAATTGATAAACTTGAGAAAAAACTTAACACCATTGTTTTATCAAGTAATCAGGCTTTAATTTGGGATACTCTTGTCCAAATAAAAAAAAATAACCTTGTAGAAGGTTTTGGTAAATTATTCAGATAGAAATTCATGTCATTTACAAAGGAAGAATATAAAAATCGGTTAAAAAAAGTTCAATCGATGATGCAGGATAAAGGTATCGAACTTTTAATCTCTCATGACACTAATAATATGAATTATTTAACTGGTTATGATGCATGGTCTTTTTATTATGCCCAATGTGCAATTGTTCATGTTAACTTTGATGAGCCTTTATGCTTTGTAAGAGCGCAAGATTCAGGAGGTGCGTATATAAAAACGTATCTCAAAGATGAAAATATAATTGTGTATGATGAAAATTATATTCATACATGGCCAAAACATCCTTACGATTATCTAATACAAATTATCAAAGATAGAGATTGGGATAAGCTTTCAATTGGGGTTGAAATGGATGCTCATTATTTTACTGCTTTTTGCTATGAAAAGATAAAACAAGGTTTACCTAATGCAAAAATAAAAGATTCAGAGAGATTAGTTAACTGGGCAAGATTTGCAAAATCTGATGCAGAAATTAATTATATGAAAACTGCTGCACTAATTTCAGAAAAAGGAATGAGGACTGCAATGGAGGTAATAAAACCAGGAGTAAGACAATGCGATGCAGTAGGAGAAATTCAAAAAACTTTATTTTATGGGACACCTGAGTTTGGTGGAGAGTATTCTAGTATCGCTACACTTTTACCAACAGGAAAAGGAACATCTGCTTCTCATTTGACAGCAACGCAGGACAAGTTTGTCGAGGGCGAAGCGACGATTGTTGAGTTATCTGGAGTTTATAAAAGATATCATGCGCCAATGGCTAGAACCATATTACTTGGAAAACCGGATCAATTAAAAATAGACACGATGAAAAAAACTATCGAAGCTCTTCAAGCTGGAATTGATGCTACAAAACCTGGAAATACAGCAAATGATGTAGCGCAAGCTTTTTGGGGTATTTTAGATAAATATGGAATAGAGAAAAAATCAAGAACTGGTTATTCAATTGGAATAGGTTACCCGCCAGATTGGGGCGAGCATACACTTAATATATATAAAGGAGAAATGACCGAATTAGTTCCAAATGCGTGTTTTCATATGATAGCTGTAATGCAATTTGGTGATTGGGGAGTTGAAGCATCTGAAGCTATAAGAGTTACAGATAAAGGGTGTGAATTATTTTGTAATTTTTCAAAAGAGTTACATATTAAGAGTTAATTAAGTGTTGCAAACAACTTAACTAAATGTTTTAAAAACTAACTTATGCCTAAAAAAGAAGATTTCGTAAAATTTGATAAAGTCGACAAAAGCTACGATGGAAAAGTATTAGTAGTTAAAGATTTGAATTTAGATATCGAAGAAGGTGAGTTTGTAACAATGCTTGGACCCTCTGGTTCAGGAAAAACTACATGCTTAATGATGCTTGCTGGTTTTGAAACACCGACTAATGGAGAAATTTATTTAGATAAAAATCCAATTTCAAATATTCCTCCACATAAAAGAGGTATTGGAATGGTTTTTCAAAATTATGCTCTGTTTCCGCATATGACAGTTTTTGAAAATTTAGCATTTCCATTGAAGGTAAGAAAAATGTCTCAAGTGGAAATAGAAAAAAAAGTAGATAAAGCTTTATCAATGGTTTCACTCGGTGGATTTGCAAACAGAATGCCAGGTCAGTTGTCAGGAGGTCAACAACAAAGAGTAGCAGTTGCAAGAGCATTAGTTTTCGATCCATCTGTTGTATTAATGGATGAGCCTTTAGGTGCCTTAGATAAAAATTTAAGAGAGAGTATGCAGTATGAAATTAAACATATTCATGAGAGTATTGGTGTAACAGTTGTGTATGTTACTCACGATCAAGGTGAAGCATTAACAATGTCAAACAGAATAGCTGTATTTAATGATGGTAAAGTTCAGCAACTTTCAAGTCCAGATAAGTTATATGAAGAACCTGTGAACTCCTTTGTTGCAGAATTTATTGGAGAAAATAATACCTTTGGTGGAGAGGTTTCTGAAATTTCAAATGGAACATGTAGAGTGAAATTAGAAAAGGGTGAAATAATTGCTAATCCGATTTCAGTAAAATCTGTTGGTGAAAAAACTACAGTATCAATTAGACCAGAACGAGCTTTGATAAACCCTAAAGACAAAATGGATAATAATCAAAAAGGAAAAATTGAAGAAGTCATTTATCATGGGGATCACACTAGAGTTAGATTAAATTTACTTGGTAATTCAGAATTTATATTGAAAGTTCCAAACAGTTCTCAAAACTTAGATATAAAACTTGGAAATGAAATTAATATCGGCTGGAACAGTCATGATGCTCGAGCATTAGACCCAAAATAAGCTAAATTACTTCATTTTCGCCAAAATCACCTGTTGACTCTTATATTCTATGTTGCTGTACTATTTTTTTATAAAAAAACGTTTAAACGGAGGATAAATGAAAAAAATAAGTAAATTATTACTTGCTTTAACATTTGCAGTTTCTGTATCTACATCCGCTTTTGCGGTAGTTGTTGCATCATGGGGTGGAGCATACACAGAAAGTCAAAAGTTAGGATATGGTGATCCAACATCTAAAGCATTAGGTGTACCGATTGAGTGGGTTGACTATTCAGGTGGACTTTCAGAAATTAAAGCGCAAATAGAGGCAGGAGCAATCACATGGGATATTATAGACGTATTCGCTTATGATACTATTAATGGATGTGATGAAGGTATTTTTGTTGAATTTGATTTTGACAAAGATTTCCCGCCAGCACCAGATGGTACACCAGCTAGTGAAGACTTCTTTACTGATATGCCAAGTAAATGTGCAGTAGGAAATATCTTATATTCTTGGAACTATGCTTACAACAGTGATTTATTAAAAAGCACGCCAAAGACTTTAAAAGATTTCTTTAACACAAAAAGATTTCCTGGAAAAAGAGCTATTTACAAAAGTGCATTAACTAACTTAGAAATTGCATTAGCAGCAGATGGTGTAAAAATGGGTAAAGGTGGAGAATTTATCTACAAAAAATTAGAAGAACCAGGATATGTTGACAGAGCAATGAATAAAATCAAAAAACTTTGTGAGGATCCAAATGGCGGATGTGTATTCTGGTCAGCTGGAGCTCAACCACCAGAATTATTAATGAGTGGTGAAGTTGTAATGGCAACTGGTTGGAATGGTAGATTTTTCAATGCAGCAGTTGGTGAAGGTGCTCCAATAGTTCAAGTTTGGGATGGACAAGGTCTTGACTATGAATATTTTGCATTAGTGAAGGGTGGACCAAACCAAGAAGACGCTATGAAGGCTTTAGCAATGATGACAAGTACTGAGATGTTAGCAGGAAGTGCAAAATATATTGCTTATGCTCCATGGAGAAAATCATCAATTGCAGTTATGCAAGCAGGGGAGCCTTGGTATAAAGATGGAAAAACTAATATGGTTCCACATATGCCAACAGCACCAGCTAACCTTAAAAGATACTTCTTAGTAGACGCTGAGTACTGGGCTGATAATGGTACAGAGCTTGGTGAAAAATGGGAAGCTATGAAAGCTAGTATTAAATAATTAAAGTTTTAAACACTTTAATTTTATATTATAGTAAGGGCGGTCATATTGACCGCCCTTTTTTTTTATGAGCTCAGAAACAGGAAAAATTCTAACAACAGATGGAATTCCCCTAGAGGAAAGTCTAAAACAGTCAGAAAAGAAAAATAAAATTAAAGCTTTCTTACTAGTTGCGCCATTATTATTATTTTTAATTATTACATACATGATTCCAATTGGAGACATGTTCTCTAGAAGCATAGATGATAAGATGGTTACAAATATGCTTCCCAAAACCTATAAAGCAATGGAAAACTGGGATGGTAAAGAACTTCCACCAGAAGAAGTTTTTGAAGCATTTTATTTAGATTATAAAATTTTAGTTAAGAATAAAACTGCAGGAAAATTACAGACACAATTAAATTATGAAAAAAATGGTTTTAAAAGTGTTTTAAAAAAACTTGCCAGAAAACAAAAGAAATTTGAGGAAGGAAACTACAAAGAACAAATAATGAAAGTTCACAAAAGATGGAGAAATGTTGAATATTGGAGAGCAATTAAAAGAAGAGCTCCATCTTATACATATTCAAAATATCTTAAGGGTATAGATATGTACTCAAATGAAGATGGAAAAATTGTTCAAGTATCTGAGGATAGACGAATTCACAGAATTTTATGGATTAGAACAGTGGAGGTTGCTTTCTTTGTAACTTTATTTTGTTTTTTAATGGCTTATCCAATTGCACATTTATTGGCAACTCTACCCATGAAATATAGTAATTTGCTAATGATTTGTGTCTTATTGCCTTTTTGGACTTCTTTACTTGTAAGAACTGCTAGTTGGATGATTCTTTTACAACAACAAGGTATTGTTAATGACTTTTTTGTTTGGATAGGTCTCGTTGCAGACGATAACAGACCAGAAATGATGTACAATAAAACTGGTACCTATGTAGCAATGACACAAATATTATTACCATTCATGGTTTTACCTTTGTACAGTGTTATGAAAACAATATCACCTAGTCTGATGAGAGCTGGCAAATCTTTAGGAGCAACACCAGCTACTGCTTTTTTTAAAGTTTATTTTCCACTTACAATTCCAGGTATTGGGGCAGGTTGCTTATTAGTATTTATCCTTGCAATTGGGTATTACATAACCCCAGCCTTAGTAGGTGGAGCTTCAGGAACACTTATTAGTAACCAAATAGCCTATCACATGAAGAGTACTTTAGATTGGAGTTTTGCATCTGCGATGGGTTTAATGCTTTTGACAGGAGTACTTGTAATCTATTGGATTTATAACAAACTTGTAGGAGTTGATAATATTAAACTAGGATAATTATGGCTTTACCGAAATATACAGAACCACATTATAGAATTTGGCATTATTTTTATCTTTTTGTTTGTGGATGTGTTTTCTTCTTTTTAATTGCACCTTTATTTGTAATTTTTCCATTATCATTTAATGCGGAGGAATTTTTAGTCTTTACAGATGGAATGAAGAGACTTGATCCAGATGCTTTTTCATTAAGGTGGTATAATGATATGATTTATGGAACGAAAAATCCGTGGGGATTAGCAGCAAGAAATAGTTTTATAATTGCTATATTTGCAACTTTAGGATCAATTATTTTGGGTACTCTTGCTGCATTGGGTTTAAGCAGCAGACATATGCCATATAAAGGTTTGATAATGGCAATTTTAATTTCTCCAATGATAGTTCCACTGATTATTTCAGGTGTTGCAATATTCTTTTTTATGGCAAAAGTAGGTTTAGCAGCAACACACTTGGGTATTATATTAGCACATATTATTCTTGGTACTCCCTTTGTTGTAATAACAGTTACTGCAACATTATCAGGTTTTGATCATAGTATAACACGTGCAGCATCTAGTCTTGGAAGCAGTCCTTATAATACATTTATGAAAATTACCTTACCATTAATATTACCAGGAGTAATTTCAGGTGGTTTATTTGCTTTTGTTACATCATTTGATGAGGTTGTAGTCGTATTATTCTTGGCAGGCTTAGATAATACAACAATTCCAATTCAAATGTGGACAGGTCTTAGAGAGCAGCTTAGTCCTACAATTTTAGCTGTAGCAACTTGCTTAATAGTTTTATCAGTATTAATTTTACTAACTGCTGAACTTTTGAGAAGAAGATCAGAAAGATTGAGAGGAATAAATAGATAATTTAGTTTACTGACTCAATTACTGTAGCAATTCCCATACCCAACCCAATACATTGAGTTGATAATGCATATTTTTTATTTTCTCTTTTTAGTAATTCAGCAGCCTTACCTGTAATTCTTGCACCAGTTGCTCCAAGTGGATGACCAAGAGCAAGTGCCCCTCCATCTAAATTAACTTTATTTTTATCTATTTCCAAATCTCTAATACAAGCTAAAGATTGGGATGCAAAAGCCTCATTCAATTCTACAATATCAATTTTATCTGCAGATAAATTAGCTCTTTCCAAAGCTTTTTTTGATGCACCAATTGGTCCTAATCCCATGTAGTCAGGGTCACAACCTTGCACTGCTGTAGAAATAATTTTTCCCAAAATATTTAAATTATTTTCTTTTGCATAACTTTCTTCACAAATTAATGTTGCTGCAGCACCATCAGTTAATGGTGAAGAGGTTGCAGCCGTTACAGTGCCATTTTCATCAAAAGCAAGCTTTAGCCCATCCAGTTTTTCCATTGTACTATTTGGTCTTATATTCCCATCAGTATCACAGTCTCCAATTGATACGATTTCATTTTTAAAATTTCCTTTTGTCTGTGCCTCGTGAGCTTTTTGATGGCTTGATATAGCAAATTCCTGTTGTTCACTTCTTGAAATATTATATTTTTTGGCAACATTTTCAGCGGTAGTTCCCATTGAAAAATAAACGTGAGGATTATCATTTTTATTTTCAGGATAAGGTATTGGATCAAAACCTGTATTAACTCTAGTCATACTTTCAACTCCTCCACATATAAATACTTTTCCTGCTCCTAACGAAATTTTACCTGCAGCAATATGAATAGCTTCCATTGAGGAACCACACCATCTATCAACTGTCATTCCAGAAGTTTTAACATCCATATTAGTTAAAAATGTTGTTAACTTTCCAATATTAAATGACTGCTCTCCAGTTTGAAATGCACAACCAACAACAATATCCTCAATATCCTCTTTTTTAACATTGGATTTAGCAACTAAATTTTTAATCACTTCTGCTAATAAATTTACTGGCTTTGTATCTACGAGCGCACCTTTTCTTGCCATTGTGAAGGGCGATCTTGAAAAGCCGGCAATTACAGGTTTAAACATATTAATAAATATAAGGTTAATCTGGGAATGGTAAAGAAGTTATTATGCCTTTTCTATTTTTTCCATTGAAAGTATTTACAAAAACCTCATTTCCAATTTCCCAATAATCTTTTAAAATCATAGAAAGGCCTATGTTCTTTCTAAATCCAGGAGAATATATTCCAGATGCAATTTGCCCAATTTTTGTATTATCTTTTGAGTATACTGGTAAAGGCACTCCGGTTGGCTTACAAGGATCTCCATCAAACAAAATCCCTCTCATCCTTTGTACAATTCCATCAGATTGGATCTTTCTTAAAGCCTCTTTACCTATAAAATCATGATCAACCTCTTGTTTGCAGTATTTTTCAAGATTACACTCCAAAGGGTTATTTTCTCTTGTAAAGTCATTTCCATAAGACATTAACCCAGCCTCAATTCTATCAATTAAATTTGGACATCCTGGAGAAATATTAAATTTTTGTCCGCTCTCCCATATAGTATCCCAAAGTTTTTCTCCGAGTTCTATCTCATTAAAATGTGTTTCAAATCCTTTAAAGTATATTTCAAAACCATCTTGTTTACTGTAACCAGATCTTGCAATAATTTGTTTAGTTCCAAAAAAATCAAACACTTTAAAATTAAAAAATTTTAACTTTTTTATATCCTCACCAAAAATTGAAATTAGTAGATCCTCAGATTTCGGACCTTGAATAGCTAGTGGATATACATCTGGTTCGATAATTTCTACATTTAATTTTGATCCTAAAGCAATTCCTTTTGCCCAAAGTAAAATATCTGAGTCTGCAATAGAAATCCAAAACATATCGTCATCTAGTTTTAATAAAACTGGATCATTGATCATACCGGCAGTTTCATCAATTATTGGAATATAAAAACATTTACCAGTCTCCATTTTCTTTATTGATCGGGGTGTCAATTTTTGTACAAGTTTCTGAGCATCAGGACCTGTAATCTGCACTTGCCTTTGGCAAGAGACATCCCACACTTGAACGTTCTCTCTTAAATGCCAGTAGTCTTCTTCTACAGTATTTTTAAAACCTTTTGGTAGTAGCATGTGATTAACAACAGTAAAATCAGATACTCCACATTCCTCCACTTTATTTGTAAATGGAGTTCGTCTTATACGCCTAGACATATTTAATTTTATATTTTTTTGTGTAATTAAATTTTCTTTACTCATTTTATTTAGACCACCATACTGTATAGCTATTTTTAGAAATTATTATTGGAATATGATATTTTTTATTTTGATCTTCCATTTGAAATTTAATGTTAATTTCTGAAACTATTTTTTTTTCTGAAAAATAATTGCCAGTTTTACAAACCATTTCATACTCACACTTGCAGTCGTCTTTACTTAATTCAAATTCTTGTAGTATTCGTCCACCTTCATCAGATTTAGTCTCGTAGAAAACTTTCTTTTTTCCATTTTCATTAATTTGATAAATAATTACTTCAACATTTGCAGCGTGTGAGCCATTTGTTGCATCCAATAAGTGAGAAGAGAAAGTTGCCACAATTATTCTATTGATGATTTCTCTCTCTTACTTGCAACTGCAGATACTATTGGGCTTAATACAGGTTTTGCCTTAACATTTACGCATGCGGGTTTTCCACTTTCAATAGCTCTTTTAAGTGCTGGACCTAGTTCTTCTCTTTTGTTAACTAATTCTCCATGTCCTCCAAAACCCTCAAATATCTTATGAAATGGTATATCGCGGAAGTCAGTTCCCACACTTTTTCCACTTTTAAATAACCTCTCTTGTTGCTGACCAATTGAAGCAAGACCCCCGTTATTATCAATTACAACAGTAATAGGTTTTTTCTCATAAAATACGCTTTCAATAGACATACCTCCTGATAAAAACGCACCATCACCACTAATCAGAACTACATTTGAATCTGGATTATGATTTTTAGCAGATAGAGCGAATGAAACTCCAACACCTAACATACTAAAAGTTCCAGGATGCAATATTCCTTTTAATTTTTTACCTTTAGCACCTGCGATGTTGATTGCAATTTCTGACCAAAAATGAGTATTTCCTCCATCAATAACAAGCCAATCATTTTCACTCATTGCATTTTGAACATCCAATGAAAGTTGTAGAGGGTGAATTTTTCCTCCATTTTTTTTCGATGTTTCTGCTTCAATTTCTAAATCTTTCAAAGATTTGTCTACCCACTCATTCTTCTTTTTTTTATTCTCTTGAAACCACTTTGTATCTAAAGACCATTTATTATTTTTTTTTAAGTTGGATAATGTATCTAAAAAAACACCAGGATCGCTTAGTAAACTTAAATCTGCAGCTCTATTAAGTTCTAATTCTTCATGTGAACCATTTATACAAACTAATTTTGTTGACTCTGGTATAAAAGGTGGATTTCCAAAATTTAATTGATTATCTAATCTCGCTCCAACTACAAGAACCAGATCTGAATTCTGTAATGCAAATTCTGAGGGAGGGTATTGATGTATGTCGGCCAACCCCATGTAAGCGTTTGCCTCTTCTCCTAATAATTTTTGATGATAAGGAACATTAAAAATTGGAATATTTAGATTATTACCAGCTGCTTCAAGATTTTTTTCTGAATGTGACCACCAAACACCGTGTCCACCAATAATAACTGGTTTTTTTGAATTACAAGCAAGTTCTAAGACTTTAGAGAGTGAATTTGGATCTGGCCACGCTTTAGCTATAGGTTTTGCTTTTTGAGAATACGGTCTTTCTTCTAAACCAACTTCCTCAGCAAAAGATGAAAACATAATATCAACTGGAAGACTAAGATGTACAGCACCTGGATATCCGTTAGTTGCAATATGATATGCTTTGTCTACAAATTCTCTTATTCTATTTCCATCAGTAATACTTGCACTATATTTGGTTAAGGGGGCTGCAATTGAAACATCGTCAATTTCTTTAAAACCACCTGAGCCTTGTCTTTTAAGACTGCTAGATCCTGTGATGTAAATAATGGGACTTCTTTCACCCCAAGCCTCCATCATTGAAGGTACAGCATTAGTAAACCCCTCAGGTCCAACTAAACATACCGAAGGTTTACGAGTAATTCTTGTATTGCCGTCTGCTAAATGACCTGCAATCTGTTCATGAGGAGTGTTTATGACTTCAATTTGGCATTCAGCAAAACCTTCAATTGCTGGATTACAAAAACCTCCAGAAAGGGTGAAAACTTTGCTAATTCCTTTGTCTTTTAGAGCCCTTGCAAGTAATGCTCCACCTCTAATTTTATTTTCACTCATTTAGTAATCTACCTTATTTACAGTATTATCTATTACTATATTAGAAGTTACATCATTAATATCATTTAATCCTACTAACCCGAGTGTCGTGCTGGCTTCTTCTTTAATTATTTCCACAATTCTCCTTAATCCTTTTCTTCCATCAGCACCCATTGCATACATTACGGGCCTACCAATCATTGCATAATCTGCACCAAATGCAAGTGCTCTCACGATATCACTTCCACTTCTTATTCCACTATCAAAGATTAAAGGAAAATCACTTCCCACTGATTTTCTGATTAGCGGAAGCATATTTATTGCTGCTGTGGCGCTATCTAATTGTCTGCCCCCATGATTTGAAACTTGTATTGCATCAGCACCAGCTTCCTTAATTTTTACTGCATCGTCAGGAGACATTACTCCTTTAATTATAAGTTTACCTTTCCATTTATCTCTCACTCTTTTAAGAGTATCCCAATCTGTAGAGCCTCTACTTTCTTTTCTTTTAAAAATACCATCTCCACTGTTTGATGTTACATAGTTCATTGGTTTAGGAATCCCACTCAGCAAAGTCGAAAGAGACCAAATTGGGTGAGTTGCAAAATCAAAAAATTGTTTTGGACCGATCTTGAAAGGGTAGGAGAAACCATTTTTATCATCTCTAGTTCTCCTGGATAGCACTGGAACATCCACAGTTAATATTGCAACTTCGTATCCAGTATTCTTAGCTCTGTCTAAAAGTTCCATGACAAAATTTTCATCCTGAAATATATATAGTTGCATCCATGAATGACCTTCTGATAGTTCATACATTTTTTCTAAAGTTGTTGTAGAAGCCATAGAAACACACGTAGGTATATTATTTCTTGCGCTTTCTGCTGCTAACATAGAGTCTGCTCCAGGCCATGATAAATTAGTCATTCCCATTGGAGCAAAACCAAAGGGAAAATTAAATTCATAACCTAATACTTTTTTTTTAAGAGATCTCTTTTCAACATTTCTTAAAACTTTAGGTTCAAGTCTAATTTGATCTAAAGCTCTGCTATTTATTTCTGCTAATTTTTCATCTCCAGATGCACCGTCAATAAAATCAAAAACTAATTTAGGTAGACGTTTACGTGACAGTTCTCTTGCGTCTTTAATGCTAAAAATTTTTTGACTTGGTAAAATATTATCACTCATTATTAACTTTAATATATTCTTTTAAATTAAGTTGTTTATTTTGATCAACAAAATAAGCATTATGACTTTCTCTAGAAGAATAAACCTCCGTTGGTTTTCCGTCAATAAAAAGTACTGCAACTCCGTCATCTACAGCTATACCACTAGGTAAAATTTTATTATTTATATTTTCTCTGTATTTATAAGCTCTTTTTGCATCTGAATAATGTGGGGTAAAACTTCCAGATATAAGTCCAATACCACTTAACGGTTTAAAGCCAGGTCCATCTGAGTCTGTGAGAAAATAATCAAACCAACATGCAGCTCCAGCACTTACACCAGAAACAATTATTCCTGAGTTATAAACTTCTTTAAAAATATTAATTAAATTATTTCTATTCCATAAGTCGAGCATGAATTTAGTATTTCCTCCACCAATATAAATAGCATCTAAATTTGAAATCCAGTTTTCAAAACCCTTAACATTGGAGACAAGGTTAAAGTGAGAAACTTTAAAGCTAGTATTTTTAAATCTTTTATAGAATAGCTCAGTTTTTTTGGAATCATCATTACTAGCAGTTGGCAAAAATCCTATAGAGCAGTTTTTTTTACCTATTTGATCTATAAAAAATTGATCTAAATCACCATCCTCATTATGAGTGAAACCACCACCTCCAACTGCTATTATTTGTTTTTTAGCCTTCACTAAATAAATTTTTTAATTTGTGGTTTTTATACCAGGCCACGGATTAGGCACTTTAGGAATATTTCTATTTAGACCTCTAACAATTTCTCCTTTGGAATCATACATTGGCAATTTACAGATTTCCCCTTTATGAAATTTTCCATCAGTACATTTAACATCAACAACATCTCCAGGTCCATTTTCATTATTATTGAGGTGTACAATACCAACTCCACAAATTTGATATGGTGACCAAGTGCTAGAAGTTATTTTACCAATATTTTTTTCATTTATTTTTATACTTTCACCTTTAATAGCAGTCCCTTCCGCAACTCTAATTCCCCATGTCTTACATTTTTTGTCTGATGTCATAAGAGCTTCTTTTCCGATAAAATCCTTTTTATCAAAATTTATAAAACGCCCAAGACCAACTGAAAATGGATTTGTTTTTTTTGTAAAATCTTGTCCTGCAGATAATAGACCTGCCTCAATTCGTCTACATCTAAAACCTGGTGTGGCGACTAAAATCATACCTAGTTTTTTTCCTTCCTCAAGAATGTAATCTCCTATTTTTTCAGTCTCGTTTTCAGGTCGAAAATAAATTTCCCAACCTAGCTCGTTTGTAAAACCACTTCGACTTATAATTACTTTTTGATCTAAGATTTGTAATTCTTTCCAATCAAAATATTTCCAATCATTTTCAGAAAATCCATCTGTTATATTTTCTAACAATTTCATTGATAAAGGACCTTGGATTTGACTTACCCATACTTCGGGGTCTTTTATTTCAACATCCATATTTTTAGAGTGAGCTTTATACCAAGAAAAAAGATCTCCATCTGCTTGAGCAAACCAATATTTATCCTCTTCAATTTTTAATAGAACTCCATCTGTGATCATTCCCCCATCATGATAACAAGCAAACTGGTAAGAACATCTTCCTTTTGATATTTTTGATACATCTCTTGGAAATATTTTTTGTAATAATTTTAATGAGTCTGGACCAGATATTTCAAATGGATGCTCACCTGTATGCCTAAATATTATTTCTTGCCTTCCTTTCCAATACATTTCTTCGGAACTAACATTTGATAATTTCTCAAGTGTTAATCTTCCAGCATAATTAGAATATTCAGGGTCATAGGGAAGCTCCTGGTATGTTAGTGGGTGAACTTGAATTGACCTTGCAAGCTCCAAAGTGTTTGAATTTTCAAGGCTAACAGGCTTAACTGTAAACCTATATTTGTTGATTAAATCTTTCATTATTTTTTTTTTAAATAATCAAAATACATCAATAAAACAAATAAAAAAGAACCATTTTCACTGTTGCTATATAAGTTGCTAATTGTTACCTTTTACTTTTTAAAGAGAGGAAATTATGAAAAACATTTTTAAATTGATATCAGTTTCATTGGTATCACTATTTGTAACGTTTTCTTTTGCTAATGCATCAAGTGGAGTTTTTAAATTATCTCATGATGTAGGTTTTGGAAAAGATACAAATTTAGACGCAATTACTAAAGGACGACTGTTTCAGGTAGTAATAATGACACAGAATCGTCTTGTAAGAAAAGATCTTAAAGGGGTTACATCTCCTGAGCTTGCAACCGACTGGTCAGGAAATGCAGATGCAACAGAATGGACTTTTAACTTAAGAAAAGGTGTTAAGTTTCATGATGGATCTGATTTCGATGCAGAGGATGTAAAATATTCTTTGATGAGAGTTAAAGATCCTGAAATTGGTTCACCTGCAAAGAAAAGTATGAGTGCAGTAACAGATATTGAGATTGTAGACTCACACACAGTTAAAATGAAATTAAATACATCTTTTGCAGATTTTCCACTTTTATTAACTGATTATAGACTAAGAATGATACCTAATGGATCAGGAGATACTATTGGAAAGACAGGTATTGGAACTGGACCTTTTATAGTAGAAAAGTTTGATGCTGAAGGAACAACAATTCTTAAAGCAAACCCAGATTATTGGGAAGGGGCACCTAAACTTGCTGAAGTGCATGTAATAGCTATCCCAGATGGCCAAGCTAGAATTCAAGCTCTACTTACAGGTCAAATTGATATGAATAGATATGTTCCATTCAATCAGAAAAAAATATTTGATGGTAACTCAAAGTTTAACGTTTCAGTTATACCTACTGGAAACTGGAGAGGTATGGTAATGAGAACCGACGTTGCACCATTTGATGATCCTAGAGTTAGAAAGGCTGTTAGAATAGCTGTAGATAGACAAGAGTTAGTTGATTTAGTTATGGCTGGAGCAGCAACAGTATCATGTGATACTCCTGTTGCACCTTCTGACCAATACAGAATGGAGAAGAATTGTCCACCTCAACCAGCAACTGCAAAAAGACTTCTTAAAGAAGCTGGTTATCCTGATGGTATTGATATGACAATTCACGTTTCTACAAAAGAACCAACATGGCCAACTATTGCTGAGGTTTTACAACAACAATTTGCTAAAGCTAACATAAGAGCAGATATCCAAATGACACCTTCAAAAAGTTATTGGAATGAAACTTGGATGAAAAAGGCTGTAGCAATGACACGTTGGAACGAAAGACCTGCAGACAGTATTTTGCATGAAGCCTATCATAGTGAAGCAAAATGGAACGAATCATTCTATAAAAGTGCCTCTTTTGATAAGAATTTAGCTGAAGCTAGAGGAGAGTTAAATTTTAACAAAAGAAAAAAAGCATATATCAATGCACAGAAAACACTATGGGAAGAATCTGGAACTATGATTCCTTACCATGTATCTAGATTGGTTGTCACATCTTCTAAAGTGAAAAATCTCGACGAAGTTGAGTATTTTTCAATAAGATGGCACACTGTTAGTGTTGACTAATAATTTTTGTTTTACAGGCCTTTAAGTAGGCCTGTAAAACCACTTTCATTTCTTAATAAATAATTTAAAATTTAAGTATTCTTATGCTTTTTTTAATTATAAAGAGAATTCTATTAGGTCTAATAACTTTATTTATTGTATCTTTAATCACCTTTGTTGGAACAGAAATTTTACCTGGTGATGCTTGTACAACATATCTTGAAAGACAAGCATTTGGTGAACAATTAGAAGCTTGTTATAGAAGATTAGGTTTGAACGTTCCTGCATACGAAAGGTATGTATCTTGGGCTGTAAATGCTATTCAAGGAGACTTTGGTTATTCATTAAGTGGAGAAATGCCAATTAAAGAAGTTCTAGGACCACGAATTAAAAATTCATTAGTTCTAGCATCAGCTGCCATTTTTATTGGTATACCGATTGCTTTGATATTAGGAATTGTAACTGCTCTCTGGAGAGACAAATTACCTGACGTAGCAATTTCAACAGTGACTATATTTGCTATGACTATTCCAGAGTTTATTAGTGCTACTTTATTAATCTTAATAATTGCAATATGGTTAGAGTGGTTACCAGGGATTGTAATTGTTCCAACTGATGTTTCATTCTTTGAACTATTACCAAATATTATTTTACCAGTAATCGCTATTGCAATGATTATGACAGCTCACATGGCAAGGATGGTAAGATCAAGCGTCATTCAAGTTATGGCAAGTGAATATGTTCAAATGGCAATTTTAAAAGGCGTTCCATATTGGAAAATGGTTTTTAAACACGTTTTACCAAATGCGCTGTTACCCGCTATTAATGTTGTAGCTTTAACAATTGCATGGCTATTAGGTGGTGTGGTTGTAACTGAGGTTGTATTTAATTACCCTGGTCTTGGAAGGTTAGTTATTGAGTCTATTTCAAATAGAGATTTGCCTACTGTTCAAGCTTTAGCAATAATTCTTGCATCTATATATGTTAGTATAAATCTATTAGCAGATTTGATGACACTTATGCTTAATCCAAGATTAAAGACATTACAGATAAGAAAATAATATGAAATTAGATGATATTTATCAGGAACAAAAGAAAAGTAACTTCGCGAAGGTCTCCGAGATAATAATTACAATGGCCTCAAGACCGTCAGGATTTATTGGGTTAAGTATATTGATTTTCCACGTAATTCTTGCATTTATTAGTCCTTATATTGCGCCATATGATTTTAAAGCCATAAACCCCACTTTAATGTTACAGGCTCCTTCGGCTGAGTATTGGTTTGGAACTGATGATCTTGGAAGAGATGTTTTTACTAGAACAATTTTAGGTGGAAGGACAGCTTTAACAATTACTTTTTTTGGATCTTTGATAGCACTACTTTGGGGCGGTCTATTAGGAATTTTTTGCGGATTAGTTGGTGGAAAAACTGACGATATTGTGATGAGAATTGTTGATGCATTTTTATCTATACCCTGGATATTAGCAATGTTGTTAATTGTGTCTTTGTTAGGTACATCAACTGAAGTATTAATACCGGCTTTGGGTTTCTTTTATGGCAAAGGAATTGTGAGAGTAGCAAGAGCAGCAACTCATGATGTTATTGCGAAAGACTTTATTGTATCCGCTAGAGCAAGAGGTCACAGTAATTTTTCAATAATATGGTATGAAATAATTCCAAATGTAAGAGATGCAATTTTGGTTGAAGGTGCAATGAGATGGTCATGGATGCTACTTGGCTTTAGTTCTCTGTCTTTCCTAGGTTTTGGTGTTAGTCCTCCAACTCCAGATTGGGGATTGATGATATCAAACGCTAGAGGTTTAATGTCTTTTGCTTATTGGTCGGTGATAGCTCCAATAGTTGGTTTAAGCAGTTTAATAATTGGCATCAATTTGACAGCTGATGCTTTTGCTAAAGCATTAGGCATAGATAGATCAACAAAAGCTCCGGTTTAAAAATGACTGAAATAATTCAAAAAGTAAAAAATTTATCCATTGGATTTAAGAGTAAAAAAGGTGAAGAGATTTTAATACTTAGAAACATAAGTACAAACATTAAAAAAGGTGAAACCGTTGGTATTGTTGGAGAATCTGGATCTGGAAAGAGTACTCTCGCACTAGCAATGATGGGGTATGTTAAACATGGTCTCTATACTATTGGTGGAGAATGTGAATTTAATTCGTCAAATCTTTTAAAAATGAAAAATAGAGATTTGGAAAAAATCAGAGGTAGAAAAATTGCAATGATACCACAAAATGCTGGACAGGCATTAACACCAAATTTAAAAATAGGTTATCAAATTGATGAAGCATTACAGTTGCATTCTGATTTAAAGGAGGAGGAAAGAGAACAAAAAATTTCGGAATTGTTAAATAAAGTGAGACTTCCCTCACCAGAAACAATTGCTCTACGATAT
Source organism: uncultured Pelagibacteraceae bacterium (assembly GCA_902570545.1). The sequence continues at coordinate 20,522 of CACFYO010000006.1, forward strand.
CCTCATGAACTTTCAGGAGGACAACAACAGAGAGTTGCTGTTGCTATGGCATTAGCGGGAACCCCTGAACTTCTACTATTGGATGAGCCTACAACTGGCTTAGATGTAACAACACAAGCTCACGTTTTAGAACTTCTTAACTTCATTGCTAAAGACACAGGAACATCAATGGTGTATGTAAGTCATGACTTGGGAGCAATAGCTCAAGTAAGTGACCGTATTATTGTAATGTACTCTGGTGAAATAGTTTTAGAGGGACCCTCTCGAGATATTCTTAAAAAACCAATTCATCCGTATACCTATGGTTTGCTTAAATCTATACCGAAATTATCACTTGCGGGACTTCCACAATCAATGCCTGGTAGCCAACCTCAACCTGGAACAATGCATAGAGGCTGTAGTTTCTTTGATAGGTGCGATTTTTCAGAAGAAAAATGTAAAAGTAACTCTCCTCAACTTGAGTACTTAGAAGAATTAAACACTAGTGTTAGATGTTTTAATCATAAGAGTTTAATGAAAGACAGTCAGTTTGATCAAACTGTTAATAAAATTAAGACGAGTTTGCAAGATAAAGAAATATTAAACATTTCAGAAGTTTCAATAAGTTACGCTAAGCAAAAACTTTTAGATCAAGTGTTAAATAGAATTTCTGATGATAACCCAACCGTTAAAGATATTAATATTAATATTAAGAAGGGCGAAACTATAGCTCTAGTTGGAGAGTCAGGTAGTGGAAAATCAACAATTCTTAAATCTATTGCTGGTTTACTCAGAACTAAAGGTGGAATAATAAAATTTGATCAAAAAAGAAACTTATCGTCTGACCTCAAAGAGAGAGATCCCAATGATTTAAGAATTATTCAGTTAATTTTTCAAAATCCAGATGAGTCTTTGAACCCAAACCATACTGTTGAAGAAATAATAGCACAACCATTAAAGTTATATTTTGGTTTAAAGGGTGAAGAATTAAAAAAAAATATTATAGAGCTATTACAAAAAGTAAGACTGGGTGAATTTTATATGTCTAGGTACCCTAGACAATTATCTGGAGGTGAAAAACAGAGAGTTGCAGTTGCAAGAGCTTTTGCAGCTAAACCAGATATAATATTATGTGATGAGGTAACATCTGCGTTGGACGTATCAGTTCAGGCGGCCGTATTAAATTTGTTACAACAACTTAAAGAAGATTTTGGGACTACATATATATTTGTTTCACATGATTTAGCTGTCGTAAGAGCTATAAGTGATAGAGTTGCTGTTCTTTATCAAGGAAGATTGTGTGAGGTGGGACCATCAAAAGATGTTTATCAATTTCCATCACACCCTTATACAGAGGTTTTATTAGGAGCAGTGTTAGAACCAGATCCAGATATCAAACCAAAATTAGTTGCTGAGGATATTGTAGAAGAAAAGCCACCTCAAAAAGGGTGTAGTTTTCAGGGGAGATGTTCGAGAATATTAGGTGATATTTGTAAAAATGAGATACCACCATGGCAAATAACTAACAGTGGAAACTCTATCAGATGCCACATACCATTAAAAGAATTACAAAAAGACCAGATTAATTAAAATTTTATATTTATTATTTTAACTTTGCATTCAATTATGTTTAAATAGTCTTTAAGATGAAAAATAATTCGACTTTGATTAAAAATTTACTATCAGATTTTAGAATAAATACCTATTTTCAGAATATTTCTTTGATGATAATAGGTACACTTATCCTAGCTTTTTCGTCAAAAGTTCAAGTTCCATTTTGGCCAGTTCCAATGACAATGCAAACTTTTGCAGTTTTTATCATCGGAATGACATTCGGTTCAAAGTTAGCATTTTTTACACTCATTTTATATCTCTTCGAAGGAGCTATTGGACTTCCAGTTTTTGCAAAAGGTGGTGGATTACTTTATTTAACAGGTCCTACGGCTGGCTATCTTTATGGAATGACTATTGCGGCTGGTGTTGTGGGCTATTTAGCAGAAAAAAATTTTAACGACTCTTATATTAAAAGTTTATTTTCTCTTTTGATAGCAACTTCTATTATTTTTATTTTTGGAGTGGGTTATTTGGGCTCAGTTATCGGTTATGAAAAGGCTTTAACTGGTGGTCTATATCCTTTTTTACCAAGTGAATTATTCAAAATTGCTCTAGCAGTGGCAATAATTCCATCAATTACAAAAATAATTAAATAATAATTTAAAAATATTTAATCGCTTTAAGTTGCTCTTGAATAAGATATTCATTATAAGTTTTAATTCTCATTATGAAAATTAATAAAGTAGTAGTCATAGGGTCAGGTACAATGGGCAGTGGAATAGCCGCTCAATTATGTAATGCAAATGTTCCAGTTACATTGTTAGACTTAACTACTGAAATTTCTGAAAAAGCTAGAGAAAGAATTTTAAAATCTAGACCTCCTTTATTAATAGACAAGTCAAAAATAAATAATATTAATATTGGAAATATCAATGATAATTTTAATGAAGTTGGTGAAGCAGACTGGATAGTTGAAGCTGTCGTTGAGAGAATTGATATTAAACACAATATTTATGAAAAAATTTTTAAAGAAAGAAAGAAAGGATCAATAGTATCTTCAAATACATCTTCTATTCCAATTAAAGTTCTTTCAGAAAAACTTTCAGATGAAGAAAAAAAAGATTTTTGTATAACTCACTTCTTTAATCCAGTCAGATATATGGATTTGTTAGAAATTGTAAAAAATGAAAATAATGATTTAGATCAAATAAACTCACTTAAAAGTTTTTGTGAAAAAGATTTAGGAAAAGGTGCATTAATTTGTAATGATACTCCAGGATTTTTAGGAAATAGAATTGGTGTCTACGCTATGCAAGTGGCTATGACTGAAGCTTTTAAAATGAAATTAACAATTGAAGAAGCTGATGCCGTCTTTGGAAGGCCAATGGGAATACCAAAAACAGGAGTTTTCGGTCTCTATGATTTAATTGGAATTGATTTGATGGCCGATGTTTTGAAAAGTTTTATAAAAGAACTTCCAGAAACTGATGACTTTCAAGTTGTAGCAAAAGAAATACCATTAGTTAAAAAACTTATAGAAACTGGATACACAGGAAGAAAAGGAAAAGGTGGTTTCTATAGAATGAATAAGTCTGATAATAAAAAAATTCTAGAGGGTATAAACTTAGAAACAGGTGAATATTCAATATCTAAAAAATTCAATTTAGGATCAGAAAAAATGGATATTGTTGGTCTTATAAACAGAAAAGATAAATATGGTGAATACGCTTGGTCGGTAATTTCAAAAATTATCAAATATGCATCATCTTTAGTTCCAGGTATTACGGATAAATTTAATGATATCGATGAAGCAATGAGACTAGGGTTTAACTGGTCAAAGGGACCTTTTGAAATGTTAAAAGAAATCGGTGTTAAGGATTTTTTTGAAAGAATAGATACATTTGAAAATAACAAGTTTCTTGAAAACTTATCACAAAGTAAAGACGAAAATTTTTATGGTGAAAGACAGCAATACACTGATTTAGAAACTTTAGGAAAAATAAAACCTAGAGCAACTAAATTAGATAAAAATAACTCTGCTGAAACCTATAGATTTGACGATTTTAATATTGTTGAATTCACAACTAAGGCTAACGCTTTAGATTATGACTCGATGGATAGCTTAAAAAATGCAACAGACAAACCTTTAATAATAATTAATGAAGCAATGCAATTTTCAGCAGGTGTAAACTTGTCTTACACAATGAATTTTGCAGACAAAGGAGATTTTAAATCTATTGAAAAGTTTGTTAAATATTTTCAAGAGACCTGTAAACATTTAAAATATTCTAAATATCCAGTTGTATCAGCACCATCAGGATTAGCATTGGGAGGTGGTTTTGAGGTTTTATGTCAAAGTAACTTTGTTGCATCCCATACCAATATTGTAGTTGGTTTAGTTGAGACTATGGTTGGATTAATTCCGGCAGGCGGAGGATGTAAAGAAATGCTTTGGAGATGGTCTCAAACTGAAGAAGCTAAAAATGATCCTGATTATGCTCCTTTAAAAGTATTTGACATAATTGGATATGCTAAAACTGCGACTTCACCCATTGAAGCTGAACCATTAAAATATTTAAGACCAGAGGACAAAAAAATAATGAGTAGAAATAGTTTATTACAGGTTTCTAAAGAGATAATTCAAAATAATAAAGATTTTTCTCCTCCAGAGGAATGTACATTTAAACTGTCAGGAAAAAGTGTTTATGACAAAATGGTAAAAATGTTAGAAAAATTATACAATGATAAAATTATTCTTGATCATGGAATGGAAGTAGGGAAAGAACTTGCAAAAGTTTTAAGTGGTGGAGATACTACTTTAGAAAAAAATTTATCAGAAGATGATCTATATAAATTAGAGTTAGATGCATTTATGAAGCTAATTGAGACAGAAAAAACTCAAGAAAGAATTAAACATACATTGAAAACTGGTAAACCTCTGGTAAACTAATATCATGGCAAATAGACCAACAAAAAAACAAGTAGACAATGCAACAAAAATTCTAATTTCTTGGAAGAAAAAAATGCCTTTTTATTATGCTGCAGCTATTATAATTGCTTTAATAATCATTATAGTTTCTTCAAATTCGAATAAAGAGCTTTCTATGTATCAAAAAAATATCAATGATTTTAAAAAAGCAGCTGAATTTATTCATAAAAATAGCTCTAAAAATTGAAAGATAAAAATAAAAAACCAATCCAACCAGTAAGTGGAACAAAAGTACCAAGATATGCAGGACCATCAACTTTTGCTAGGTTACCGGAATTAAGAGACGTTGAAAGTTGTGATGTAGCAATTGTAGGAGTTCCTTTTGACTCTGGAACTAGTTACAGACCTGGAGCAAGATTTGGACCCCAAAGTATAAGACAAGCATCAAGACATTTAAGAACGAATTATCATCCAAGTTACGACGTTGAACCGTTTAAAGTACAACAAGTTGCTGATGCAGGAGATATTGCCTGTAATCCATTCAATATAGATGAAGCTATAAAACAAATAGAAGCTGGTGCTACAGATCTTTTGAATAAAGTAGGTGGGATCATTAGTCTTGGCGGTGATCATACAATAGCCGTTCCATTGCTTAGAGCAATTAATAAAAAGAATAAAGGCCCAGTTTCATTAGTCCATTTTGATGCTCACTTAGATACTTGGGATACTTATTTTGGAGCACCTTACACACACGGTACACCATTTAGGAGAGCCAGAGAGGAAAATTTATTTTTAGATGATGCATCAATGCATGTTGGAATTAGAGGTCCACTCTATAGCAGAGAAGATATTAAGAACGATGAAAGTTTTGGTTTTAAAATAATTCATTGCGATGAATTTCAAACAGAAGGTATAGATAAAATAGTTGAGAGAATTAGAAACAGAGTAGGAGACAATGCTTTATATCTATCGATAGATATTGATGTTCTAGACCCAGCTTTTGCTCCTGGGACTGGTACACCCGAGATAGCAGGTATGACTACAAGAGAAATTGTAAATGTTATAAGAGGATTGTCAGGGCTAAACTTAGTTTCAGCAGATGTAGTTGAGGTAGCACCAGCATATGATCATGCAGAAGTAACTTCTTTAGCGGCTGCAACAATTGTTTATGAATTAACAAATTTGTTTGCAAAAGCCTAAAGAATAGATAGCTTAATATATGTTAGAAAAAAGAAATTTTTATATAAATGGTAAATGGGTAGAACCAAAAAATTCTAAAGACATTCAAGTAATCAATCCTGCCACAGAAAAAAGTTGTGCAGTTATTTCACTGGGTGGAAAAGAAGATGTTGATGATGCGGTATCAGCTGCAAAAACTGCTTTTCAAACATGGGGTTTCACAAAAAAAGAAGAGAGGATTAAACTATTAGAAAAGTTCTATGAGCTATATAAAAAAAGATGGAATGACACTACAGAAGCAATAATGATGGAAATGGGTGCTCCCAAAGATTTTGCATCGAAACTTCAGACTGGTACAGGCGCAAGTCATACGAAATCATTCATAAAGTATCTTAAAGCTTTTGATTTTGAAAAACCTTTAGGAGATCATGCACAAGATCAGAGAATTATTTATGAACCCAAAGGAGTTTGCGTATTAATAACGCCTTGGAATTGGCCAATGAACCAAGTTTGTTTAAAAGTAATCCCAGCTTTAGCAGCAGGATGTACTATGATCTTAAAACCTTCTGAGCTAGCACCTTTATCATCAATGATACTTGCAGAACTTATTGATGAGGCAGGTTTTCCAAAAGGTGTATTTAATTTAGTTAATGGAGATGGGGAAACTACAGGCAATGCACTGACCAGTCATAAAGATGTAAATATGATATCTTTTACAGGCTCAACAAGAGCTGGAGCTCTAATTTCTCAAAACGCAGCAAAAGACTTTAAAAGGGTAAGTCTTGAATTAGGTGGAAAAGGAGCAAATATTATTTTTGAAGATGCAGACTCTGAGGCAATTGAAAGAGGAGCTGCACGATGTTTTAGAAATTCAGGCCAATCATGTAATGCACCTACAAGAATGCTCGTAGAAAAATCAATCTATAATGATGCAGTTAACAGATTAAAAAAATTTGCTAATGAATATAAAGTTGATATTCCCCAAAAAGAAGGAGATCACATTGGTCCGGTAATATCAGAAACACAATATAATAAAATTCAAGGTTTAATTAAAAAGGGTATAGATGAAGGCGCTAATTTAATAGCTGGGGGACCTGGAAAACCTGATGGTTTGAAAGATGGTTATTACGTAAAGCCAACTGTTTTTGCTGATGTAAATAATAATATGGAAATCGCCAGAACTGAGATTTTTGGTCCAGTATTATCAGTAATTCCATTTGAAACAGAAGAGGAAGCAATAGAAATTGCAAATGATACTCCATATGGTTTAACAAATTATATTCAAACTGAAGATCAAGAAAAAGTTAAAAGAGTTGCAAGAAAGCTTAGATCTGGGATGATAGTTGCTAATACAGCTTCACTAGCTGTAGATGCTCCATTTGGAGGATTTAAACACTCTGGAATAGGAAGAGAAGGTGGAAAAGAAGGTTTATTAGAATTTTTAGAAGTAAAATCTATTGGTGGTTGGAATTAATTTAAAGATTTATTTTTAATACCATCTAAAAAACTAATACATTTTTTAATTTCAGATAGTTTTATAAATTCATCAATCTTATGAGCTTGCTTTATAGATCCTGGTCCACATACAACTGTACTAATTCCAATCTCCTGAAATAGTCCTGCTTCTGTTCCGAAAGAAACTACATCTCTAGAATTATCTCCAGTTATACTCGAAACAAACTCGCATGCTTCTGAGTTAGGAACCCTATCGAAACCAGTAATTTCACCTATTATGGTTTTTTTTATGGAAGATTTTGGATAAATTTTTTGCATTTCTGGTAAAAGAATTTCATTTGAAAATTTATCTATTTCGTTATTTAAGAAAATTCCATCTTCTTTAACTACAGGTCTTGTCTCCCAGTTTACATGGCATTTATCAGCAATGACGTTGTGTGCTATGCCACCAAAAATTCCACCAATTTGTAAAGTTGAATAAGGTGGTTCAAAGATCGAGTCTTTTAGTTGTCTAGATTTAAGATTTTCTTTTAATTCTAATAGTTTATTCACATATCTTGCAGCAAATTCAACTGCACTCACACCTTTTTCTGGTTGTGAACTATGCCCTGCAAGACCTTCAAAATATGTTGTATATTCATAACATCCTTTGTGTGCATCTATTATTTTCATATTGGTTGGTTCACCCACAATGCAAATACAATCATGAATTTCTCTTTTTTTTAATTCTTTAATTAATATAGGTGCACCTATGCAAGCAGTTTCCTCGTCAAACGTAAATGAAAAATGAATATCTCTGTCTAAATTTGAAGAAGAGAAAATAGGTGCGAATGCTAATGCACATGCTATAAATCCTTTCATATCACATGAGCCTCTACCAAATAATTTGTTATCTTTGATTGTTGCATCAAAAGGATCTGTTGCCCATCCTTTAGAAACTGGAACTACATCAGTATGCCCAGATAAAATAATTGGTTTTTTTTTACTCTTTTTTTTAGCTTTTATAGTTGAAAATAGATTTACTCTTTTTTCTTCTTCATCATATGTTCTAAAGGATACCGCGCCCAATGAATTTAAAATATTATCGCAATAGTCAATTAGTTGAGTATTGTTTTCACCAGAAACAGTTTTAAAAGCAATTAAATCTTTTAGTATCTTAATAGAATTACTATATATTTCTTCTAAATTATTTCCTGTACTCATTTATTTTTAATTATATATTAAATTTATGAAAGAACAAATAACCTACGACATTTATGACAAAGTAGATATTAGAGTAGGAACAGTAATATCGGTAAAAAAAAATGAAAAAGCAAGGAAACCATCTCTTGTTGTTGAGGTTGACTTTGGGAAAGATATAGGAATTAAGCAATCATCAGCACAGATAACTCATTATTATAATGAGGAAAATCTAGTCGGGAAACAAGTTATTGGCATATGTAACTTTCCTGAAAAAAATATAGCAGGTATTGTCTCTCAGGTTTTAATACTTGGTTCTATAGATGAGGAAGGCAAAGTTGTTCTTGTTCACCCATCCCAAAAAGTAGAAAATGGTTTGCCTGTAGCATAAACATGCACCCCGAATTACTGTCTCTATGTTTGTTTATGTTTGTTACAAGCTGTTCTCCAGGACCAAATAATATTGTTGCATCTCACTCTGGATTTAATCATGGTTTTAAAAAAACTATTCCTTTGATGATGGGGGTAATTTTTGGATTTACATTTATGTTAGCAGTAATTAACTTTGGTTTAATAAATATATTTAAGCTTTATCCAATACTCCAAAAAGGTTTAATAATAACTGGTACAGTCTTTTTAATATATTTGTCTTATAAAATATCATTTTCAAAATCATCAAGTGAAAGTGATAATTTAAAACCAGTAAATTTTGTTGAAACATTTCTATATCAATTTCTAAACCCTAAAGGAGTAATTGTAGCTATAATTGCAGTTTCTACCTATGTAGAGTCTGGTGGTAACTTTATTTCATATTCAATTTGGTTATTAAGCATTGCCTTTTTGTTTGCAGTTATTAGTATTATTTTTTGGACTATACTTGGAAAATTTATGAGGAAATTCGCGACAAATGAGAAATTTATTAAATGGTTTAATTATGTTATGTCGGCACTCTTATTAAGTTGTATAGCAACTTTTTATTACTAAAAAATATGAAACCAGGAAATCAAAATTCATTTAAATGTCTAAAAGAAATATCAGTAAATGGAAAAAATTATTCATATTATTCACTAAAAGAAGCAGAGAAAAATGGTTTGGAAGGCATAAATAAATTACCAAAATCAATAAAAGTCTTACTTGAAAATCTTCTTAGATATGAAGACAATGTGACAGTTAATAAAGAACAAATTTTGGCGATTAAAGAGTGGTTAAATTCAAAAAAATCCAAAACAGAAATTGCATATAGACCTGCAAGAGTGCTTTTGCAAGATTATACAGGTATACCAGCTGTAGCTGATCTTGCTGCAATGAGGGATACAGTTAAGGAAAAGAATAAAGATCCAAATACCATTAACCCTCTTTCTTCGGTTGATCTAGTGATCGACCATTCAGTTCAAGTAGATAAGTTTGCAACAAAGAATTCATTAAAAGAGAATGTTGATATTGAGTTTGACAGAAACTTTGAGAGATATTCTTTTTTAAAATGGGGACAGCAAGCTTTTAATAATTTTAGAATTGTTCCTCCAGGTACAGGAATTTGTCACCAGGTAAATTTAGAATACTTATCAAAAGTAGTTTGGAATGAAAAATTTGAGGATAAAGAGTACTTATTTCCAGATACGCTAGTTGGCACTGATAGCCATACTACAATGGTTAATGGGTTATCAGTGTTAGGTTGGGGTGTTGGAGGAATTGAGGCAGAAGCTGGTATGCTGGGACAACCTATATCAATGTTGATACCAGAAGTAGTTGGATTTGAAATGAAAAATAAGCTACCCGAAGGTACAACTGCTACCGATCTAGTTTTAACAGTAGTTAAAATGTTAAGAGATAAAGGTGTTGTTGGTAAATTTGTAGAATTTTATGGAGAAGGTCTAAAAAATCTAACACTTGCTGATAGAGCAACTATTGCAAATATGGCACCTGAGTATGGCGCTACCTGTGGATTTTTCCCAATAGATGATGAAACTTTAAAATATTTAGAATTTTCAGGAAGATCAAATGAAAATATTCAAATTGTAGAAAAATATGCAAAAGAACAAAATTTATGGGCAAGTGATGATCTTGTATTCACTGATACTTTATCTCTAGATATGTCTACAATAGTTCCAACAATTTCTGGACCAAAAAGACCACAAGACAAAGTTCTTTTAACAGAAGCATCAAAAAATTTTATAAAAGTTTTTGAAGATGTTTGTAAAAAAACTGAGCCAACAATAGCAAAAGTTAAAGACACAGATTTTGAGATAAAAGATGGAGATATATTAATAGCAGCTATTACGTCATGCACAAATACCTCCAATCCAAACGTATTAATTGGTGCAGGACTGTTAGCCAAAAATGCAATTGAAAAAGGTTTAACTGTTAAACCTTGGGTTAAAACATCTTTAGCACCTGGATCACAAGTTGTTACTGACTATTTAGATAAAGCTGGTTTAAGCAAATACTTAGATGAATTAGGTTTTAATTTAGTTGGTTATGGTTGTACTACTTGTATTGGTAATTCTGGACCCTTGCCAGATAATATTACTGATGCTGTTAAAGAAAATAATTTATACGCAGTTTCAGTTTTGTCTGGAAATAGAAACTTTGAGGGAAGAATTTCTCCTTTAGTAAAAGCAAATTATTTAGCTTCACCTCCTCTTGTAGTAGCTTATGCAATCGCAGGATCTATGAGAATGGATTTATATAAAGATCCGTTGGGAAAAGATAACAAAGGACAAGATGTTTACTTAAAAGACATTTGGCCTTCAAATAAAGAGATTGAAGATACTCTTAAACAATCTTTAAACCCAGAAATGTTTGTGAACAGATATTCAAATGTCTCTGAAGGACCGGAACAATGGCAAAAAATTAAAGTGGACAAAGGAAGTATTTATAATTGGGAAGAAAATTCTACCTATGTAAAAAAACCACCATTTTTTGAAAATTTACCTGATGAACCAGAAGGTTTTAAGGAAATAAAAGATGCAAGACCATTACTAATTTTAGGGGATATGGTAACAACAGACCATATATCGCCAGCTGGAAGTATTCAGAAAGAAAGCCCAACAGGAAACTATTTTATGAAGCATCAAATTTTACCCAAAGATTATAATTCTTATGGTGCAAGAAGAGGAAATCATGAGGTTATGATGAGAGGAACATTTGCCAATATTAGAATTAAAAATGAAATGGCTCCAGGTACAGAGGGAGGTTTCACTAAATTACATCCTGAAGAAAAAGTAATGCCTATTTATGATGCTGTTGTTGAATACAAAAGAAGAGGAACAGATTTAGTAGTATTTGGTGGAAAAGAATATGGAACTGGTTCTTCAAGAGATTGGGCTGCAAAAGGAACAAAATTATTAGGTATAAAAGCTGTGATTGCAGAAAGTTTTGAAAGAATACACAGATCTAATCTTATAGGTATGGGAGTTTTACCTTTGCAGTTTGTAGAAAATATGAATAGACAGAATTTAAATCTAAAAGGGTCAGAATTAATTTCAGTATTAGGTCTTGAGAAAGGAATTAATCCTGGCGATCATTTAGAAGTTGAAATTAAATATGCAACAGGGGACATTAAAAAAATTAAAATGTTATGCAGAATAGATACTAAAAATGAATTAGAATACTACAAGAACGGTGGTATTCTACAATATGTTCTAAGGAATATGATTAATGGATGAAGAAATAGAAATTATTAATACAAATACAAGAGTAGAAAAATTAAAAAACTTTTTAATTTCAAAAAGAAAACAATTAATAACTTTTTTAATATTAACTATTTTGATATTGATCACCTTTTTTGGCTATCAAGAGTTCAAGTCTAGTAGTAAAGAAAAGTTAGCAAATAAATTCAATTCAATTGTTACAAATTTTGAGACAGGCAAAAAAGATAATATAAATAATAATTTAATAAAAATCATAAATGCTAAAGATAAAACCTATTCTCCATTAGCTTTCTTTTTCTTATTAGATAATGATTTAATAACGTCTAGTGATGAAATAAATTCATATTTTGATCTTCTTATAAATGATGTATCACTTGAGAAAGAAATTAAAAACTTAACCATATACAAAAAAGGTCTATTTAATTCAGACTTTGCAAAAGAAAATGAATTATTAGATATACTTAATCCAGTAATAAAATCTGACAGTCTCTGGAAACCACAAGCATTATATCTTATGGCTGAGTATTATTTATCAAAAAACCAAAAGCAGAAATCAAAAGAATTCTTTAATCAAATAGCAGAAATGGAAAATGTTAGTCCAAAAGTTAAATTAGAAGTCCAAAGAAGGTTACGATCAGATTTCAGTGAATAAAGCTATTAAATATATAATTATTTTAATATTTTTATCAAATTGTAGTTTCTCAAAAAAGGACGCAGTCGACAATGAGAAATTAATAGATATTTTTAAAAAAAATGAACCCATTGAAAAAGAATTCAATCAACAATTAAAGATTAAGAAATTAAATACTTTTAAAATAAAACCTTTTCAAAAAAATAACAGCAATAGTAATGGAAATATTAATTTTGACTCTAATTTTGATAAATTTTTAACATACAAAATAAATAAAATTAAAAAATTTGACTCAAATCAGCCTGAATTATTTTTTACAGAGAACGAAAATGTTATTTTTTTCAATGGAAAAGGTTCAGTTATCAAGTTAAGTGAAGACCTTAAGAAAATATGGGAGATTAATAATTATAATAAAAAAGAAAAGAAACTTAATCCTATTTTATATTTTGCTCAAGCTGGTAATCGTTTGATTGTAAATGATAATTTGTCAAAAATGTATTCAATTGATTTAAATGATGGTAAAGTTATTTGGTCAAAATACAGTTCATCATCTTTTAATTCTGATATCAAAGTTTATAAAGATAAATTTTTAACAATAGATTTCGATAACATTATCAGAGCCATATCTGCTAAGGATGGAAAGGAATTATGGAATTTTAAAACAGATAATTCTTTTATAAAATCACAAAAAAAACTCTCAATAATTTTAAAGGATGAAATTGTTTTTTTTATAAATAACTTAGGAGATGTAACAGCACTAGATGTAAATAATGGAAGTTTAGTTTGGCAAACACCAACACAAAGTAGTTTAATATATCAAGACGCATTTAGCTTAGAAAATTCAGACTTAGTTTTTGAAAATAATACAATTTATTTTTCAAATAACAAAAATGAGTTTTTTGCTATAGATGCAAGAACAGGAATAATTAAATGGACGCAATCGATAAATTCCAGTTTAAGACCAACTATAATCGAAAGTTTAATCTTTACAGTTTCTAATGAAGGGTACCTTTTTGTAATAGATGATAGAACTGGCAATATTTTAAGAATTACAGACATCTTGACAAATTTTAAAAATAGAAGAGATATAAAACCAACAGGATTTATACACGGAAAATACAAGTTATTTGTCTCATTAAATAATGGACGATTATTAACAATTAATTCAATAAATGGTTTACAAGAAAAGATTACAAAAATACATGGATCAAAAATTTCAAGACCTTATGTGTTTAAGAGCAGTATGTATTTAATAAAAGACAATGCTATAGCCAGAACAAAATAATGTTTTTAAAGATTTTAGAAAAACTTGGTAGAAAAAAAGTAGTATTTGACCGAGGTCCATCACACCCAGAATTCCAAAAAGCAAAACCTTGGATGAATAGGTACTATGTTCTATTCAGACATAGACCAAAGTGGTTTCCATTTAACATACTAATCCATGAAATGTTAGACGATGATCATGGTGATGGTGTCCACAATCATTTATTTCCTTACATCACAATCATTTTAAGAGGAGGATATTGGGAAACATTAAAAACAGGAAAAGTGTGGAGAGCACCAGGATATATAGGGTTTAGATCTGCTAATAATTTTCACAGAGTAGACTTAGAGCCAGGAACTAAACCAATGACAATTTTTTTAGCAGGCCCATATGGATTGAGAAAAGGACCAAGATCGGAATATGGAATAGATTTTAAAACAAAAAAATGAGTTTGAAAAAATCTTATCTTAAACACTGCAAAGATAAGAACTTAGAAATAAATGAAAATCAAATAAAAATAGTCCAAAAATTAAGTGAATATTACAATCTTAACTTCGGTCAGTCATTTATTAAAAAACTATTCAAAGATAAAAAAAATAAATTAGGCTTTTATTTAGTTGGCGATGTAGGTGTCGGGAAAACTATGATTTTAAATTTTTTTTTTGAAAGTTTAAAAGAAAAAAAATCAAGATTACACTTTAATGAGTTTATGGTTGGATTTCATGATTTTATATTTGAAAATAAAAAAAAAGGAAATGACAAAGGGTTAGAAAAATTTGTTAAAAATTTAAGTGACAAAACAAAAATATTATATTTTGATGAATTTCAAGTAACAAATATTGTTGATGCCATGATCTTAGGTAAATTATTTGAAAGAATATTTAATGAAAATATAAAAGTTATTTTTTCCTCAAATATAAATATTAAAGATTTATATAAAAATGGATTACAGAGAGATCAATTCATGCCTTTTTTAAATATTTTAAAAAATAATTGCTCTGAATTAGAACTTAATATTGAGGAAGATTACAGAGCTACAAACAATACAAATTTAAGTCGATTTTTATCACCAATAGATAATTCATCTAATTTTAAGTTTAATAAATCTTTTAGAAAAGCCACAAAGAATAAAAAACAAACGACTAAGATATTAGATGTGAAGGGTCGTAAATTACTATTTGATAACTTTCATGAAGGAGTTCTTAAGGTTTCTTTTGACGAAATTTGTAATAGAAATCTTGGATCCGAGGACTACATTAAAATTGCTAACGAGAGCGACTTTATTTTTATTGAAAATCTACCTAACTTTAATGAAAGTAATTCTAACCAACAACAGAGGTTTATTACTTTTATCGATATTATTTATGAAAAAAAAATACCATTGATGATCAAATCAGAAGTTGAATTAAATTCACTCGAATCCACTAATAGTATGAAAAAGCCTTTCAAAAGAACAGTTAGTCGATTGCATGAACTAACATCACAAAACTTTAATTAATGTATGAAACAAGAATTTTACAATCTAGAAATTAATACAAATGGTCAAAAACTGTATGAGTTTACTGATAAAACAATTGAATGGATTAATAATAATAACTTTAAAAATGGAATCATTAATCTCAGCATCCAACACACTAGTGCCTCACTAATTGTCCAAGAAAATGCTGACCCAGATGTACAAAAAGATTTAATTAATTATTTTGATAAATTGGTACCCATGGACAACAAGTTGTATGTTCATACAACTGAGGGAAAAGATGATATGCCAGCCCATATCAAATCTGCATTAACCAATAATCAAATCTCCTTAAGTATAAAAGATAGTGAATTACTCCTAGGAACTTGGCAAGGTATATATTTGTTCGAACACAGGTTAGATACAACAACAAGAACTGTAATTCATCATTATATTGGAGACTAATTTTTTTTCTTAATCGATTGAAAAGCACTCAAAGCGTCAGCCCTAGCTTTCTCATGAATAACAATTGGCATTGGATAGCTCGAGCCTATGATAGTATTAATTGCTTCTTGATATTTTTTTTCCATTTCCCATGGTTTATGAATAAATTTTGGAGGAACTTTTGATAATTCAGGAACCCATTTTTTTACATAATCTCCCTGTTTATCAAATTTTTCACCCTGTAAAATAGGGTTGAAAATTCTAAAATATGGTGCCGCATCTGCACCACATCCAGCTACCCATTGCCATTGTGCAACATTATTTGCTTCATTGAAATCAAGAAGACAATTTCTGAAATATTTTTCTCCTTCTTTCCAGTTAATTCTTAAATGCTTAACTAGAAAAGATCCAACGACCATTCTAATCCTATTATGCATCCATCCTGTTTCGTATAGTTCTCTCATTCCAGCATCAACAATTGGATATCCTGTCATACCTTTTTTCCATGCATTTAAAAATTTAGAATTATTTACCCATGGAAACTTATCAAATTCTTTTCTTAAGTTTCCTTTAAGCATTTGTGGAAAGTAATTTATAAGACTATGTGAAAACTCTCTCCAACCAATTTCATTAGTGTATTTTTTTATACTCACATTATTTGATTTTAGTTTTTTGCATTTTTGCCAAATATCTCCAACATTTATTTGTCCATTTCTAATGTATGGAGAAAGTAATGAAGTACCTTTAATTGATGGAAAGTCACGATCAACACCATAATTAAGTATGCTTTTGTTGACAAAATTATCTAAATTTTCATGGGCTTTTTGCTCTGAAGGTTCCCAATATTTTTCAAATTTCTTATACCAATCAGATTTAGGTAAAATATCCTCAGATTTTATTTGATTTTTGAACAATGTGTTTACCTTTTTACACTTCTTAACCTTGTTTATTTTATCAGGCAGTCTTTCTAAATAAAATTGCTCTGCATTTCTCCAAAAAGGACTGTAGACTTTAAAAGGCGTCCCATCATTCTTCGTAATTTTATTATATTCATTAAGCACATTTCCTTTAAAAAATTTAAAATCAATATTTTTTTTTGAAAAATCAGCACCAATTTTTTTATCTTTTTCTAATTCATTAGGTTCATAAACTTTATTCCAATAAACAGATATTTTACTATTAGATTTTATTTTAGAAAAAAAATTTATTTCATCATCTTTAATTATTTCCAATCCAATATTTAATTTTTTTAAATCAGATTTAAAATTTTCAAGAGATTTACTTACCCACCATTTTTGAGCCTCTCTTTTATGATCGAAAATATTACTATTAAAAATAAATACTGCGGTAACAGCATCATGTTGATTTGTAGCATAAGTTAGCGCATCATTATTTTGTATTCGAAAATCATCTCTTATCCAAACGAGTGCTGTATTAGCCATTTGATAACTGTTCTGATCCTTTAGACAGAAGTTCGTTATAAAGTTTTATATCTGTATCACCTTCACATCCAATTAATAAAACGTTCGAATTCATATCTAATTCAAGATCCTTTTTAATTTGTTCGTTATTACAACTAACATTTATACTTATTAGAGCAGGTGCTGAGCATTCTCCTGCAACAATGTTATCGTCACCAAAGTATCCCTTAGCTAACATTGCAACTGATAATGGTATGTCAGCATCTGGAATACTTAGACAATTATTTACTGAGTTTTTAAGAATTTGCCATGGGACTAATGATACATCTCCACATGACATTCCCCCCATAATGCTCTCTTTTTCTATTTCAACTCTAGTAAGTTTTCCTGCATCAATACTTTTTAAGACACAGTCTGCATTTTTTGGTTCAACAATAATAATTTTTGGAATTCTTTTAAAATACCGGGCAACTCCAGCTATTACACCAGAGGCCATTCCTCCTACACCTGCCTGTAAAAATATGTGTGTTATATAATGATCAGTTTGTTTGGAGATTTCTTCTATCATAACTGAATATCCAGCCATGGTTAGTTTTGGTACTTTTTGATAATCTTCCCACGCAACATCTTGTACAATTTCCCAACCATTTTGCTTTGATTGCCTTATGCATTCATTTAAAGAATTTTCGTAATTGCCTTTTACTCTTGTCACCTCTGCTCCAAGTTTTCGCATCTCGTCAGCTCTTGTCTCAGTAACAAATTCACTTATGAAAATTTTACATTCAATTCCTAGTCTTTTTGCTCCCCAGGCAACGGATTTTCCATGATTTCCTGCTGTTGCTGTAGCAACAACTACATTTTTTCTTCCCGCCGAAACCTCCGCTACCGCATAAGCACCACCAAGAGCTTTAAAAGATTTAAGTCCAAATCTTTTTGATTCATCCTTGTAAAAAATATTTTTAAGGCCAAGATCTTTTGAAAGTTTATTTAAATTAAGTAGGGGAGTAGGTTCATAATTTTCCCAACCAGACAAAGAATTAAATGCTTTATCAATAGTTTCTTTATTTAATACACTTAATATTTCTTCTCTACTGAATGAATAATTTTTATTTTTAATAAATGATGAAAATTTATTAATATGACTATAATCAATAGACATATTCTAGCAATCCAAAGTATTAGATCTTTCCCACTTTGTAATAGGTTTTAATTTATCAAATTTTTCTTTTGACTTGAAACTTTCAATTTCGGATTTTTTTAATTTGATATAACTGTTTAAAACATTTTTTCCAAAAGCATTTTTCATTACTGTATTAATATTTAACATTTCTAAGGAATCTTCTAATGTATTTGGTAATTTTGGTAGGTTGGGATATTTTTTGTGATCAGTATACATATTACAAAATAATGGTTTTCCAGGATTAACTCTTTTTCTAATCCCATTTATACCTGCTGCTAAAACTCCTGCTTGTAGCAAATATGGATTTGCTGATCCATCCATTAATCTTAGTTCAAACCTTCCTGGATCTGGAACTCTAATCATATGTGTTCGATTATTTCCTGTGTAAGAAATACTACTTGGAGACCATGTTGCACCAGACTTTGTCGGTGGCGCATTTATTCTTCTATAACTATTTAATGTTGGATTAAAAAATGCTGATAATGAACCTGCATTCTTAATAACTCCACCCAAAAAATTATATGCTAATTTACTAAGCCCAAGTTTATCATTTTTATCTAAAAATTTATTTTTTTTCTTATCCCATAGAGAAATATGTGCATGACATCCATTACCTGTCAGTTGTTCAAATGGTTTAGGCATAAATGTTGCTCTCAATCCATGCTTTTCTGCTATAGACTTAACCATAAATTTAAAAAATGTATGTCTGTCTGCTGTAGTTAAGCAGTCAGTGTAGTCCCAATTCATTTCAAATTGCCCATTAGCATCTTCATGATCATTTTGATATGGGTTCCATCCCAATGTAATCATGCAATCGCATATCTCTTTTATTAAATCATATTGCCTCATTAAAGCTGATTGGTCATAACAAGGTTTAGATTGAGTATCCCTTGAGTCTGCAATAGTACTACCATCAGGTGATATAAGAAAATATTCACACTCAACACCCGATTTCATCGTGTAACCTTCATTTGATAGTGATTTTATTTGGTTTTTTAACATCACTCTTGGTGATGCCTCAACAGGTTTGCCATTCATCCATAGGTCTGAAGCAAGCCAACCTACTTCTTTATTCCAAGGTAATTGAATCAAGCTATTTGGATCCGGAATAGCAAACATATCAGAATCTGCTGGTGACATATCAAGCCACGCTGCAAATCCAGCAAATCCTGCACCATTTTTTTGCATCTCTTTTATTGCTTGTGCAGGTACTAATTTTGATCTTAATACACCAAACAAATCAACGAAACTTATTAAAAAATATTTAATTTTTTTAGATTTAGCAATATTAGATAAATTTTTGGGCATTAATAATTATACTACGAATTATTTATTAACTATCAATAACTATTTCTTTTTTATACCTGGTATCCAGCTGGTTCCTGCCAAAGGTACTCTAGCCATTGCTGCGGCCTCAACGGTTAATGCACATAAATCCTCTGGTTCTAAGTTATGAAGACTGTTTTTACCACACGCTCGTGCAATAGTTTGTGCTTCTAAAGACATGACCTTTAAATAATTTGATAATTTTCTACCAGCTATTTTTGGATCTAATCTTTTCATTAGCTCTGGTTTCTGAGTTGAAATTCCTGCAGGATCATTTCCCTCATGCCAGTCATCGTACGCTCCAGCTTTACTTCCAAGTTTTTCATATTCTTTTTCCCATTTTGGATCATTATCACCAATTGCAATCATAGCTGCACTCCCAATGGATACTGCATCTGCTCCTAACGCAAGAGCTTTAGCTACATCCGCACCATTTCTAATTCCACCTGAAATTATAAGCTGAACTTCTCTATGAGAATTTAAATCTTGCAAAGCATCTACGGCAGGTCTTATACAGGCTAAAGTTGGTTGACCAACATTTTCAATAAATACTTCTTGTGTTGCTGCAGTTCCACCTTGCATGCCATCTAGGACAACAACATCTGCTCCAGCTTTTACAGCTAATGCTGTATCATAATATGGTCTTGCTCCAGCAATTTTTATAAAAATAGGAACTTTCCATTTAGTAATTTCTCTTAATTCTAAAATTTTTATTTTTAAATCATCAGGACCGGTCCAATCAGGGTGACGACATGCAGATCTTTGATCAATACCTTTTGGCAAAGTTCTCATTTCTGCAACACGATCATCTATTTTTTGTCCAAGCAACATTCCACCACCGCCTGGTTTTGCACCTTGTCCAATTACCACTTCAATTGCATCCGCTTTTCTCAAATCATTTGGGTTCATTCCATATCTTGAGGGCAAAAGTTGATAAACTAAATTTTTCGATTGACCTCTTTCTTCTGGTGTCATTCCTCCATCACCTGTTGTAGTAGACGTTCCGGCTGCACTTGCTCCTCTTCCTAATGCCTCTTTCGCTGGACCGGACAATGCTCCAAAACTCATACCCGCAATCGTAATTGGAATATCAAGCTCTAATGGTTTTTTTGCATATTTTGTGCCTAAAGTCACATTTGTAGTACATTTTTCTCTATATCCTTCTAAAGGATATCTAGACATTGAAGCACCTAAAAATAATAAATCATCAAAATGTGGAAGCTTTCTTTTCGAACCACCACCCCTAATATCATAAATTCCAGTTTCAGCAGCTCTTCTAATTTCAGAGTTAGTGTATTCATCAAAGGTCCAGGATTGACGAGGGAAAGTTTTATTTTTCATAATTAATAATTAGATACATTATCAATATTAAAATTATATAGTTTTCTTGCAGAACCATATCTTTTAAATTGTTCAGGTTTAATATTTGATCCAGCCTTTTTTAAAAGCTCTTTTAATTTTGTCTTATGTTTTTTACTCATTTTTTTTTCTTCACAATCAGCTCCTAAAGATTTTACTTTTCCTTTTACATATATGTCTGTTTCATACAAACTATCACCTAATGCTTCACCTGCATCACCACAAACAACCAGATTTCCAGATTGTGCCATAAATGCTGACATATGACCAACAGATCCTTTTACAATTATATCAATACCTTTCATAGATATTCCACATCTTGAACTTGCATCACCATCAATAATCAAAGTTCCACCATGAGCAGTTGCGCCTGCAGATTGTGATGCATTTCCTTTTACATGAACTTTTCCAGACATCATATTTTCTGCAACTCCAGTTCCCACATTTCCATCAACTATAATATTTGCATTTTGGTTCATACCTGCACAATAATACCCAACATGACCTTTAATAGTTACATCAATATTTTCTGTAAGACCTGCACAGACAGCATGATTACCCTCAGGGTTTGATATTACAAATTCTCTTTTATTTTTTTTACGATCAATATTTTGAAGTTTTTCATTAACAGATCTCAATTTTAATTTCTTTAAATCAAGTATCATTATTTCCCCCAAGAATAAACGATACCTGGCTCAGGTTCAAAAATTTTTGCATTATTTACATTTGGTAAATGTGCCATTGCTTGAAACTCTGATGAAATTGCTACATAGTCTTTTGTTTCAGCAATAACAGCAGGCTTGCATGCAATCTCATCTCTTAGAACTGCAAAACCACTATGTGTTCCTGCAATAAAAGTATAAAATCCATCCAAATCGCTTAAGCCTTTATTTAATGTTTGTTTTAAATTTCTTTTTTTCAAACTATCTGAAATATAACCAGCAGCTACTTCTGTGTCATTATCAGAACTAAATTTGGATCCATTTTTTTTTAATTTTCTTCTTAGATTATTATGATTAGATAAAGATCCGTTATGCACTAAACATTCATCTTCTCCTGTAGAGTAGGGATGTGATCCATCAGTTGTAATTGCACTTTCTGTAGCCATTCTTGTATGACCAATAGCATGTGTTCCGGAAAAATTATCTAAATTAAATTTTTTCACAACATTACTAGGACTTCCAACTTGTTTAAAAATTTCAATAGATTTTCCGTACCCAACTAGTGATATTGTCGAAAAATCCTCTAAAATAGGGAGAATTTTATTAGGTTTTTCAACAGATTTTAAAATTACGTGGTCTGAATTCTTTTCTACATTTGTAAGTTTTACTTTCTTTTTAATTTCATTTTTGAATTTTTCAAAACTCATATCATTTAAACAAATAGAATATTTATAAATTTTATTTTTATCACTTTTATAAATTGCAAAACCTGCACTGTCAGGACCCCTAGACTCCATGCTTACTAACATTTTAGAAAGCATTCCTCCTAAAGATTTTTCGAATTTTTTAGATTTTAGATAAATTCCAACAATGCCACACATAAATAAGTTTTAAAGTAGTGATAATAATTGGTCTTTATAGTAAAGCACATTAACTATCACAATGATAATGATTGCGGCATAGACACCATATTTAGATTTAGGCCATGCTAATCTAG
>CACFYO010000007.1 GCA_902570545.1 uncultured Pelagibacteraceae bacterium
AGAAATTCCAATTGTTAAAATTAAAAATAATGAAATAATTAAGAAACTACCTTCTCTTAAGTATTCTATCCCGGATAGAAAAATACATAAATTAAAAAAAATTAAAGAGTGGTAAAAATTAATTTTGATCATTTAATTTAAAAAAGTGCTTTTATAAAAATCCATTTAGGCATTTTTAATATTATTGATAAATCTTCAAAAAAAATTGCTTCTATTAGACAAAAATTTTATAACGGTATTAGATTTATTATTAAACATCCTAAAAAATATATTCGGCATTTTGCTTGGATTATTTTTAAGAACTTTTAAAAAAACATTATCAAGAAATTGATATTTCTTTTTGATTTGAAAAGTTTTCAATTTACTAATGTTTTCGATATTTTCTCTTATGTATTTACTTTGTTCTTGAATATTTAGAAAAGTATAACCAGTACTTAATCTTGTCATACCACCTGCTGTGCCAATATTAATTTTATTTTTTAATTGGTCAATTGTTGGATAAAAAAGAGGTATTGCACCCACTTCTTTATATGTAATCTTATAATCTTTTATTTTAAGATTATTCTCAATATATTCTTTAATTTGATGATCATAATCTTTTTGGGAGTCGTCATTCATTTCTGATAACCAAGTTGTTTCAACCAATGCTGTCCTTTTTGAATATGGAAGTGTATAAAAAAAGTGAACACTTCTTCTCTGCTCGCAATCAAAATCCATCAGATTCATCATTTCTTCATCAAAAAATTCCTTTTTTGTTTCTATTTCTACCCCACAAAAATGCTGCCATAGACCATTGTTTTGATTATTTAAATTTGGAACACTATTAAATACTAAAGAGTTATCAAAATTTATATTTTGATCATTTTTGTGAAATGAAATATTTTTATTCTCTTTTAATCTATTGTTTATCTTCTTATAAAATAGCCCACTATCAATACTTTGATATGGATAATTATTGCACTCTAGATGTTTAGTTTTGTTTGGCACATTTACTGAAAAATGTTTCCAATTTTTTTTTACACAATCTTCAAAATTATGTGGGAATGTCTTCCAAAAAGACCAAGTTTTATCTTTTTTATATTCATTTCTCGGTTCAATAATAGCTAATGTTTTATTTTTTAACTTATTATTTGTCTCTAATTCATATGCCAAAGATAACCCTGCGCAACCTCCACCAATTATTACAATATCAAAATCTTTCATTTAAATTTATTTCTTCACTAATTAATTCGTGTTCTTTATCTCTAAGGTGATTATGTTTTTTAATCAATGATAGTTTTATTAGGTCAAATATAGATAATATTGTTTGTAATATCTTACCACTTTTGGTAACAAAAATTTTACCTGATTTATTATAATTCTGAATAGTTTGTTTGTTAATAATATTTCTTCCAATTTGTCTATAAACTCTTCTTGCAACTAAAATTGAAAATCTAAGAGTTACTGGAATATCTTTTATTGATGAAAAGCTACTATCATAAAATAAATCTGCAGTAGCCAATGTTTCTTTTATGGTTTCAAAATTATGTTTTATATAAAACCTTTTATTTTTAGAATCCTCTATCACATCTCTAGAAATATTTGTTAGTTGCATAGCTATTCCCAAATCTATAGCTGATTTAAGAGAATTAGAGCTAGTGACATTTAAAATTTTTGCCATCATTAATCCAACAGTTCCTGCTACTCTATATGAATAAATTAATAATTCCTTTTTTGAATTTAATCTTATTTCATTTTGAATGTCAGACTCTACACCATCGAATAAGTCTTCTACAATTTTGGTTGAAATATTATATTCATCTATTAATACCCAAATATTTTTTATTATTGGATTCTGAAATTCTTTATTAATAAAATTATTTTTGAAGTTTAAAAATCTTCTTAATTTAACATCAATTGTACCTTCATCGTCTGCTATATTGTCTAAAGTTCTACAAAAATCGTATAAATTAGAACATTTCAAATAAGTTTTCTTTGGAAGAAAAAAACCAGCCCAGTTAAATGATTTTGCGTAAATTGATAGAAAACTCTTTTTCTCCATTACAAAATTTTGTCTAAGACTTTTGCTGAAGATAATACTCCTGGTACACCTGCTCCAGGATGGGTGCCTGCTCCAACGAAATACAAACCATCAAAAATCTCTGATTTATTATGAAATCTAAAATAAGCTGATTGGGTAAATTTTGGTTGAATAGAAAAACCTGAGCCATATTTTGTATTTAACTCTTTCTCAAAATAGTCTGGAGTTAAATAAAAATCCTCAACAATATTTTCGCTTAGATTGGGCAGTAAACTTTCTTCCATTTTTTTAATAACTAATTTTTTCATTTTATCTCCCTCAATAGACCAATCTATACCAGATTGGTTATTAGGAACTGGCACCAACACATAAAAACAATCATGATTATCAGGCGCCATAGATTTGTCAGTAGCTGTTGGTCTATGTAAATAGTAACTAATATCGTCATTTAATTTTTTATTGTTAAAAATGTCATCTAAGTGTTCCTTGTACTTATCTCCGAATTTGATGGTATGATGTTCAACATCGTTGTAAACTTTTTTAGTTCCAAAGTAATACACAAACAAACCCATTGAGTATTCCATTCGTTTCATTTTCCAATTAAAAATAGAATTACTACCATTTGTGTTTGCTAATTTTGAGTAAACTGCAGGTGGATCAGCGTTGCAAATGACATTATCTGCCTCTATTTTGTCTCCGTTGCTTAGTTCAACGCCAGTTATTTTATTTTTATTTGATAAGATTTTATTTACTTCGCATCCTTTTAATATTTTTATATGTTCTTCATTCATTAGTTTTTCCATACCATTTATTATTTGACCAGTACCCCCCATTGAATAATGAATCCCCCATTTTTTTTCTAAATATAAAATTAATCCATATATTGATGTTGTTGTAAAAGGATTACCACCTACCAATAATGGATGCATACTAAGTAATCTTCTTAATTTTTCATTTTCTATGTAAGATGAAACTAAACCATAAACAGATTTATAACTCTTTAGATTGAACAAAGAGGGTATTTGCTTTAACATAAATGAGGGTTTATCAAATGGTACATCTGATAATTCAGTAAATCCTTTATCGAAAATTTTTTTTGTAAAATTTACTAAATTTTTATAACCCTCAGTATCTTTTTCATTGATCTTTTTAATTTGATCAATCATCTCTTGTTCATTACCTGAGTAGTCGAATTTGAAACCATCCTCAAAAACAAATTGATACCAGGTTTTGAGAGATCTAATTTTTAAATAATCTTTTGAGTTTTTATTAAAAAGCTGGAATAATTCATCAATCAAGTAAGGCGCTGTTATAACAGTTGGACCACCGTCAAATGTAAATCCATTTTTTCTAAAAACTCTTGCTCTTCCACCTAAATCTTTATGTTTTTCAATCAGAGTTACATTATGACCCTTAGCCTTTAATCTCAATGCTGCAGCCATACCCCCAAAACCTGATCCTATTACTACCGAATTCATAATTTGGATTTTATATTATTTTAAGAAAATGTAACGTAATTAAGTTATGAATTAATTTTTTTTAATTCAGTCTTTGCTTCTTCAAGATTTTTTTCAAACAGATTATCTAATTTAGATTTATCAACTGTAGTTGTTATGATTTTTTTCACTGACTCCAGTGCAATTTTGACAGAAGTATCTTTGATTTCTTTAATTGCTCCCTCTTTCATCTGATTAATTTTTGTTTGTGTTAAATTCTTCTTTATTTCAGAAGATTTATGAAATTTTTCATTCATACTTATAACAAGTTGTTCAGATTCAGTTTTAGCTTGATCAAGGATCTCTTTTGACTCTCCTTCAACAGAATTAAGTTTAGCCTGAGCTTCATCTAATAGTTTTTTCGATTCAACTCTTAACTTTTCACTTTCATCAATTTCTGTTTTGATATCTCCTATCATTTTTGTAAGGAGATTATTTATATTCTGAGGTATTTTAAAATATACCAATAGACCTATAAAAATGAAAAAGGATATTGCTACCCAAAAAGTTGCATCAAACATCTTTTCTCTCTTTGTTTATTTTTGATTGTTCATCTACAATTGCTGCTATGCTGCTGTTGTTTACTTCTTCACCAATTAGTTCTTTGATTAACTCAGCTGATGTTTCAGCTGCTATTTTATTTATTTTTTCTCCTGATTTATTCTTTAGATCGGACAATTCCTTCTCTACTTCACTTATTTCTTCATCAAGATTTTTCTCTAATGCAGCTCTTTTTTTATTGATATCATTTAAAATCTTTTCTCTAGCCTCATTAAAGTAACTTTTAGCTTTAAGCTTACTATCTAAAATAATCTTTTCATATTCGTCTATTTTTTTTTGACTTTCTTCTTTTTGTTTATCTGCTGTCTCAATATTTTCAAGTATTTGTGATTTTCTAGTTTCTAAGTTATCGCTAATCTTGGGCAATATAACTTTAGTCAAAACAATAAAAAGTATTCCAAACGTGATGATAAGCCAGAAGATTTGAGAAATCCAAAACTCTGGATTAAGTTGAGGCATACCACCACTTTCAGCGGCAAATACTGTATTAAAACATGCAAAGCATGTAACGAATAATAAAATAACTATTTTTTTTAACATTAACTAAAATGCAAATAAAATAATCAACGCAACTACTAGTCCAAACAATCCTGTTGCTTCAGCTAAAGCAAATCCTAATAACAAGTTAGGGAATTGTTTTTGAGCTGCAGATGGATTTCTCATAGCACCAGATAAGTAATTACCAAAGATAATTCCTATACCAACTCCCGCACCTGCTAGTGCAATAGCTGCTAATCCTGCTCCTATCATTTTTGCTGCTTCTAATTCCATTTTTCCTCCTTTTTTTATTAATGGTGTAGATTTAATGCATCATTTAAATAAATGCATGTTAAAATTGCAAATACATATGCTTGAAGAAAAGCAACTAGTATCTCTAAACCTGTAAGTGCAACCGAAAAACTAAGTGGAAGCCATCCACCTACAATTCCTAAGCTTATAACAAAGCCTCCAAATACCTTCATCATTGTGTGACCAGCCATCATATTAGCAAATAATCTTACTGATAAACTAATTGGTCTACTTAAATACGAAATAATCTCAATAACTACAATTAATGGAAGCAGAACCATTGGAACTCCACTTGGGACAAACAATTTTAAATATCCCAATCCATGTTTCATAAATCCAATAATTGTAACTCCAATGAAAATAAATGCTGCCAATACAAATGTAACTATAATATGGCTAGTGACTGTAAATGCGTAAGGTATCATTCCAAACATGTTACAAAAAAGTACAAACATAAAAAGTGAGAAAATAAATGAAAAGTACGGTTTTGCTTGTGATCCTGCTGTGTCACTAATCATTTTGGCTACAAAGGAATAACTTAATTCTGATAATAATTGTAATTTATCAGGTATTAGGGTTTTTTTCTTTGCCCCTAGGTTAAAAATTATCAAAATGGCTAAAGAACTAATAACCATAAATAAACTTGCATTAGTGAAAGAAATATCGACTGAGCCTAATTTAATTTCCGGACCAATTCGATAAACATTGAATTGGTACATTGGATTTGATGCCATTATATTCTCTTATTTATTTTGCATTTTTTTTGCTGATTTAATTACATTCATTATTCCTGCAATTACTCCTACAAAAAAAAAAATTAAAATTAACCATGGCTTAGTACCAAACCAATTGTCTAAAATAAACCCAATAATTGTCCCAACAGCTACTGAAGCAACTAATTCAGTGCTCATTTTAAAAGCGTGACCCATCCCTGATGTTGATGGCTCTTTATTTTCAGAATATTTTGATTTTGCTTTATTTTTTGCACTTTTAAGGCGAGTTTTAAAATCTTCTTCTCCCATTAGCTTAAGCTACCATGCTCTCAGCTTTTTGAAGGTCAACAGCAACTAGTTGACTAATTCCTTTCTCTGGCATGGTGACCCCATATAATCTATCCATTTTTGACATAGTTAATGCATGGTGGGTCACTATTATAAATCTTGTAGAAGTAATCTTTGTGAGTTCATTTAATAGATTACAAAATCTTGTTACATTTGCATCGTCTAGTGGTGCATCGACTTCGTCTAGAACGCAAATAGGAGATGGGTTAGTGAGAAATACTGCAAATATAAGTGATAATGCTGTCAAAGCTTGTTCACCACCAGAAAGTAAAGTAATTGACTGCAGTCTTTTTCCTGGAGGACTGACCAGCATTTCTAAACCAGCATCTAGCGGGTCATCAGAGTCCACGAGTTCTAATTTTGCGCTTCCTCCATTAAACAATTTCGTGTACACCTCATTAAATTTTCTACTCACTCTTTCAAAAGCATCTAACAATCTTTCTCGACCTTTTTGATTAAGTTCTGTTATGCTTTCCTTTAATTTTAATATTGCTGTAACAAGATCTTGTCTATCTTGTTCCATTTTTTTTATTTCAGTTTTATATTTTTCAGTTTCATCATCTGCTCTTAAGTTAACAGATCCAAGTTTTTCTCTTTCTCTCTTTTTTTCATCTAGTAATTCTTCTTGAGTGACCAAGTCAGGAAATTCAGCATCTTTTTCAAGATTAGAATAATTAAGTATATTGCCTTCCTCAACATTCAAATCTGTCATAACTCTTTCTAAAAGATCATTTCTCCTTTTATTTAAACCTTCAATTGTAGCTCCTGAGCTAGCTTTCTTCTCTCTTATTTCTATTGAACTTTCTTTTGTATTATTTAACTGAACTCTAATTTCTGTAATATTATTATCAATTTTTTCAACTAAAATTTCATTTTCATTTTTTTCATTTTCTGAAATCCTTAAGTTTTCAGAAATTTTCCCTTTTTTTTCTGCTTGAGATTGAGGTTGTTTTTCTAGAACATTCAATTTTTCTACAAGTTTATTTTTTCTGGCATTAAGTTCATTTACCATTTTTTCAGAATTAGTTAAAAGATTTTGCCAGCTTTCAAATTCTTGATCAATTATATTAATTCTCTCTTTTCTTTTGACAGACTCATTTTTTATGTTTTGGTTCTTACTATAAGTTTCAGCATAATCGTCCTGTAATTTTTTTATTTGATCACTTTTTGATGTTAGAGTTGAAATGACATCATCATTCTCAACTTCTTTAACTTTCATAGTTAAATAGGACAAGTTAATTATACATTCATCTAAAATTTTTATTGTCTGATGATTTCTATTTTCTGAAATTAATTTTTTAACTTCTTCAATTTGACTTTTTATGTTGCTAATAATTTCATTATTTTTTTGCAGAGATTCAGCACTGAACCCCTCTAATAATGCATCCATTCTATCTTGTTCACTTTTTAATTTTGATTTTGAGTTTTCCAGGTCTTGATTGGAAAGTTTTTCTGTTTCATAATATTTAGAGTCTGTATCAATTAAGATATTTCTTTCCTCTTTTAATCTTTTTTCGTTAGAATTTGCATCAATTACTATGCTTTTTTCTCTATCTATGTCTTCATCTATAACTTTTATAGAGCTTTTTATTGTATCTATTTCCTCATTTATTCTTGTACTTTCCTCATCTAAAGCTTTCAGCTCAAGGTTTAATCTCTGAATCTTAGACAAATTTTCTATATTTTTTTGTCTTATTGGCTCTACTCTTTCAAGTTCATTTTTAATTTTAGTTTCTAATTCTTCAATTTGTTTATTAAATTCTTCTACTTTCACATCTGCCTCATTATTTACTTCATTTTCTAAAGTGATTTCTTTATCAATTTCTAGAAGTCTTAAATAATAAAGCCCTGCCTCAACTTTTTTTATTTCCTCTGAAATTAATTTATACTTTGCCGCTTCCTCAGCTTGTTTTTCTAAATTTGCTAATTGTTTTTCTTGTTGTCTTCTAAGTTCATCGGCTCTCTTTAAATTATTTTCTGCTGCTCCTAATCTAATTTCTGCTTCATGTCTTCTAACATGCAAACCAGCTATTCCAGCAGCTTCTTCAAGTATAGCTCTTCTATCAGATGGTTTTGCTGTAACTAATGCACCAATTCTGCCTTGACTTATTAGCGATGGCGAATGAGCCCCTGTAGATAGATCTGCAAAAAACATTTGTGCATCTTTTGCTCTAACTTCTTTGTTGTTTATGTAAAACTTTGATCCTTTATCTTTTTCAATCTTTCTTCGAATTTCTATTTCTTCTAGATCATTGTATTGGTGCGGTCCATTTTTGTTATCATTGTTTAAACTTAAAACTACTTCAGCAATATTTTTTGAGGGTTTATTTGATGTGCCTGAAAATATAACATCTTCCATCCCAGACCCTCTCATACTTTTTGCCGAAGTCTCTCCCATACACCATCTAAGAGATTCAACTATGTTTGACTTGCCACAACCGTTAGGCCCGACAATTCCTGTAAGGCCTTTTTCAATTAAAAAGTTAGTTTTCTCTGCAAAAGACTTAAAGCCATTTAATTGGATTTTTTTAAACTCCATTCAATGACTTATATCAGTTTTTCTATATATTTTTTTAATTTTTTATAGTTGGATGTATTTTCGAACTTTTCACCATTGATTATAAGTGTTGGTGTTGCCTCTATTTTGTAGTTTTTAGCTCCGTTGATTCGGTCTTCTAAAATAAAATCTTCAATTTTTGAGTCTGCTATACATTTATCAAAATCTAATTTAAAATTTGATTCTTGAATTACCTTCTTTAAGTTTCTGTTGAGATCTTCAATAGTGCTTCCTCTTACCCAGCTACTTTGATTTTTATATAAATGATGAAGTATTTCTGAATTTCCATCATTCTTACAATGAGCTATTTTTGATGCATTAAATGCAGCCATGTCTAATGGAAAATTTCTAAATTCGATTAAAATTAAACCTTTATCTATGAAATCAGTTTTTAAGCTAGGATAAACATTTTTATGGAAATCTGCACAATGACTACATGTTAAAGATTCAAAAACTATAAGTTTTACTTTTGCATCTACATCACCTTCTGTGATCGATTTAATATTTGCTTTAGCATTATGTATTACAAAAAATAATGAAATTATAATTGTTTGTATTAGTATTTTTTTCATCTTGATTTAAATATTTTATTTAATTCTAACAAAGATATTTTAATTTTATCATTCTTAATATTAGTTATCTGCTTAATATTTTTGCTTTTTGTCGCATTATTTATTTTATCTTCTTTAATTTTTTCAAACTCACCTTCAAAGGTCTTTAATTTTATATCATCAACTACATTATAACCAAAAAATATATTCATTTTTTTTATTATTTCTTTTTTAGAGTATTCAAGATCTACTTCATTTCCTCTTTTGACCATTATGTTTAAACAGCTTCCATTTAATTTAGAATTTTTAAATGATCTTGGATAGGATACATTAAATAATTCTTTGCCAACAAGAAATTTCCAATTATCCAAAGTATTTGAATAAATTTGACCTTTTTTATTCAATATTCTTTTTGCTTCTTGGGGCAAAGTATCTTTAAAAGATCTTAGTCCTTGAACAGATTTAGTTCTCTGCTTAGTATTATATTTAAAATTCATATGACAAGTCATAACATACCAAATAAAATTTTGAATTGGTACGATAATAATAAAAGAGACCTTCCTTGGCGAAAAAAAGTCTCTAGAACTCAAAAAGAATATTTTACGCTAGTCAGTGAATTTATGTTGCAGCAAACACAAGTGAAGACTGTAATACCATATTTTGAAAATTTTATTTCTAAAATCCCAGATTTAAAAAGTTTATCAAGAGTTAGAGATGCTAAATTGATGAAATGTTGGGAAGGATTAGGGTATTATTCAAGAGCCAGAAATCTTAAAAAATCAGCAAAACAAATTATAAATGAATTTAAGGGCCAGCTTCCAAAAAATGAGGACGATTTAAAATCACTACCTGGAATAGGGGATTATACATCTAATGCAATTATGGCAATTGCATTCAATAAAAAAATAATTCCTTTAGATGGAAATGTTGAAAGAATTTTAAAAAGAGTATTTTATTTAAAAAAAGAAAAAGAAATTTCTAAAGAAAATTTACACCAAAAAAAAATTTTTTTTGGAGAAACAATTAGAGCTAGTGATTATGCTCAAGCTATAATGGAAATAGGTGCATTAATCTGTAAACCATCCAACCCACTTTGTTATAAATGTCCTATCTCAACAAATTGCAAATCCTTTAAAAAAAATGACTTTGAAATAATTAAAATAAATAAATTTAATAAACAAAAGTTTTTTGAAGCAAATATTTTTCAAAATAAGCAGAATAATTACTATCTTTTAAAAAACAGAAAATTTAACTTTTTAAAAGATATGCCTATATTCCCCATGAATGAGATACCTAAGACAAAATTTAAAAATCATTTAGGAAAAAGGATCAATATAAAAATGTCAAATATGGATATGAGAATTGCAATTAATATGAAAAATAATTTACCAGAAAAGAGTGGTGGATTTTTTATTAATGTTAAAGATTTAAGCAATTGGACTTTACCTTCGTTTACAAAGAAAATACTTAATACTATCAAATAAATTAATGAAAAAAATTGCGATTATTGGTGGAGGGATATCAGGCTTATATTTTGCAAATCTTTTAAATAATGAAAAAGATTTTGAATATAAGATATTTGAAAAAAAAGATAATTATAATTTCCTTGAAGGTTATGGAATTCAATTATCAGTAAATAGTATAAAATTATTAAATAGCATAGGATTTAAAAATCTACCTGCATCTGAAGTTAGCTTTCCGTCAAATGTGAATTTCATACAAGCAAATAATTCCAAAAAAATTTGCGATATAGACCTTACACAATTTAATGATTCATTAAATCGATACACTACCTTAAAAAGATCAACATTATTAAAATTCTTATTTCAAAACATCCCACAAGAAAAAATAAAATTTAATTCAAATATAACAAAAGTAGATAATTCTAATGGCATCAGAATTTCTTTTGAAGATAATAAAAATGAAGAATTCGATTACTTAATTATTTCGGACGGTATTTTTTCAAAAACGAGGTCACTAATTTTTAATGAAAGCATATATCCAAAATATAATCTTAATGTTGCACTGCGAGGTAAATTAAATGGCGATTATGGTAGTGATATTTCAATATATATGGGATCAAATAGTCACTATGTGATCTACCCAGTAAATCAAAATAATGAGTACAATTTTGTAGCTATTATAAAAAAAAAATTATCCTCAGATGAATTGCAAAATCATGATTTATTCAAATCTGAAGAATTTTTAGCATCGTTAGTATCGGGTTTACAAAAAACATCGCAAATAAGCTCAAAAAATTTAAGTGAATTGAAATCATTTCCTGTTCACGTTAGCAGCGAATTTCCAAGTCTAAATAAAAAAAATATATTTTTGTCAGGCGATGCTTTATTTACATTCCCTCCATCATTTGCTCAAGGAGCTTCCCAAAGTATTGAAACTGCAAACGATATATTTAAAAGTATTTTGAGTGGTACAAATGAATTCTATCAAGAAAGAATTCGTAGTATTTCTTCTATAAATAATAAATCAAAATTAAACCATTTTACATTTCACTTATCAAATCCCATCAATATTTTTATTAGAAATAAAATTTTGAAATATCTTTCAAAAAATAAAAAATTTCTTGAAAATTATTTGGGTAAAATTTACAGAGCTTAATTTGCAGGCCTTAATCTTTGTCTCAAATCATCAATTGGCTTTAAAGAATTTCCAGATTTATAATGCCAAAATGTCCACCCGTTACAACTTTCTGCACCAATAATTTTTGCTGCAACTTTATGGATTGAACCCTCTGATTGTTGATATTTGATACTTCCATCCACCATAATTTTAGCATTTACTTTTTTCTTTTGATCATAAATTTCTGTTCCGGGTTTAATAAAGCCCATTTCAACTAATGATCCAAAAGGAATTCTTGGTTTTGATCTATTATTTTGAAGTGTATCTAGATATTCATCTTTTATAATATCTGTATTGTTTAATCTTTTTCTTGTAGCATTAAAATAATTTTTTTCCTTTTCAATTCCAAAATATTTTCTACCTAATTTTTTAGAAACAACAGCCGTGGTACCTGATCCCAAAAATGGATCTAAAATAAAATCATTTTTATTTGATGAGGCTAATATTATTCTATGGAGTAACGCTTCTGGTTTTTGAGTAGAATGGACCTTTTTTCCATTGTTTTTTAATCTTTCTTTGCCATTACAGATTGGAATGTTCCATGTAGATCTCATTTGAAGGTCATCATTCAAGCATTTTAATGACTGATAATTGAAAGTGTATTTCGACCCTTCACTTTTTGATGCCCAAATAAGTGTTTCATGTGCGTTAGTAAACCTTGTTCCCCTAAAATTTGGCATTGGATTATTTTTATTCCAAATTACATCGTTTAGTATCCAAAAACCTAAATTTTGGATTGTAGCACCCACTCTAAAAATATTGTGATAACTACCTATTACCCAAATCGATCCATTCTTTTTTAAAATTCTTTTACATTCCTTTAACCAATCAAAAGTAAATTCATCATAACTTTTAAAACTTTCAAATTGATCCCATTTATCGTCTACAGCATCTACTTTAGATGTATCCGGTCTACTTAATTCTTTTTTTAATTGAAGGTTGTAAGGGGGATCAGCAAAAATAAGATCAAAAGTTTCATCAGGAATTTTTTTTAATTCCTCTAAACTATCTCCATTAATAATTTTGTTTTTTAAAGTTTGATTACTCATTTTTTAATTATTAATTAGACTCCAGAGTAGAGTCTCCGTCAACCTGAGATTGAATTATTTTGAGTCTACTTGTTGCTATTTTTTTCTGTGACTCAATATGTTGTGTATTGGATTGAATGTTTTTCGATGAAATCTAGTTACTCCATATTTTCTAATAGCATTAATGTGATCTCTTGTTCCATAACCAGCATTTAAATCCCATTTATATTTTTTAAAACTTTCTGACATTTTGAGCATCAGTTTATCCCTTGAAACTTTTGCAATTATTGATGCTGCTGATATTTCTTTAATTTTTTCGTCTCCTTTAATTATTGTTTTAATAAGATAATTACTTAATTCTGGTGATTTATTCCCGTCAATAAGTACTAAATTAGGTTTAACTTTTAGTTTTTTTATAGCTCTTTTCATGGCTAATAGACTAGCACTTAAAATATTTAGTTTTTCTATTTCCTTAACCGAGGCAGATCCTATTGCCCAATTAGAATTTTTTTTTATAAATTTTGCTAATTTTTCTCTCTCAATCTTAGTTAACTTCTTTGAATCTTTGATCTCTTTCTTTCTAATATTTTTTTTAAGAATAACAGCTGCAGCATAGACTGGACCAATTAAACTTCCTCTACCAACTTCATCAACTCCAGCTATAATTTTTCTCATTAAGTAATAAAAAAATGATATAAAAGTACTCCAATTATCAAACCTTTAATAAAAGTAATCCATAATAATCCATAATTTGAAAGATTAAGTTTTTCTCTCCACCAATTTATATATTTTTTATGTATTTCTATCATCGTAAAATTAGGCTGATATTCTTAATTCATCAATTTTCTTCCTGATTTGTTTTAAATCAGCCCAAGAATATTTTTTTTGTTCAGCTTGCCTTAATAAATATGCTGGGTGAAATGTGATCATTGTCAAGTATGTTTTATTACGAATGATTAAATCTTTCCAAACACCTCTTTCTTTTGAAATTTTTATCTTAGATCCAAAAAGTGATTCCATAGCTGTACTACCCATCAGAATTAAAATTTTAGGATCAATAATTGAAATATGTTTTCGAAGAAAATTCGAATATCTATTAATTTCTGAAGGTTCAGGCTTTCTGTTATTTGGTGGTCGATAGTTCACTACATTAGTAATATAAATATTATTTCTTTTTATTTGAATAGCCTCTAACATTTTATTCAATAATACCCCAGCGTCTCCCACAAATGGCTTCCCTTGCTCGTCTTCTTTTTGGCCTGGACCTTCACCGATTATCATAATCTTACTTTCGCAGTTCCCATCAGCAAATACTAGTTGCGTAGCATTATTCTTCAGTTCACAATTATCTATATTTTCGATTTCATTCTTTAATTCTAAAAGAAGTTTTTTTTTATCTTCTAGCTGTGGTTTAGTTTTAAGTCTGTTAATTGGTTTATCGTTAAATATATATTCAATTTCATTTGAGTTAAGATTTTCAAGGTTTAATATGTCATTTTGATTTTTGAGATTTAAAGTCATAAATTTAAATATGAAAATTTTATTAGTAATTTTATCATTTTTAGCACTGCAGACCAGCACATATTCAAGTACTTCTGAAAACAATAAATTCAATCAAAAGTATCTCTCTAATTATTTTTCTGCTTTAGTTTCATCAGGTAATCAAAAAAATGAGGCAGCACTTGATTATTTTAATTCATCTAAATTTCTTATCCAAAAACATGATAATTTTTTAAAAAAGTATGTATTTTCACTAGTTTTAAATGGACAAGTTAAAAAAGGAATAGATCAAATAAAAATTTCAAAAAATGATATTAATTCAAATACCTTTGAGCTTAACCTTCTCCTTTTAGTTGATAGCTTTAAGAAAAAAGATTTTAAACAAGCCAATAAAAGAATCAAAGAATTTCAAATGGACAAAGATGATGGAACTTACGAATACGTAATTTATAAAATTTTAAAAGATTTTAATTATCTGTTTATTAAAAAAGAGGCTATTGAAGATAATAAATATGGATCATTAAGTTTAATTTCAACTGCTTTTCAGAATTGTTATTTAAACTCACAAAAAACAAATTCATATTTTGAAAGGTTGTTAAATAGTTCTGATGGAGATTATTCGAGATATATGTATTTTTATTTTGCAAATCTCATTGAGAATAAAGAACTTAAAAAAGTAAATGAAGTATCAAAAAGAATTGAACCTTTAGGAGATAGTATATTATTACATCAAATCAAAGATTGGATTGATAATGAAGATTATAAAAAATTTAAAACTCATTTCTCTTGTAAAAATGAAAATGATATTTTGGCTGAGATTTTTTATTTGGTATCTAATTTATTTTCCACGCAAAATATTTTTGATCAGTCAAATTTTTATTTAAAAATATCAGAATACTTAAATCCTAAATTTTATTTCAATCGGACTTTGCTTGCTGAAAATTATTACTTAAATAAGAATAATTACCAAGCTAATAAAATTTTAGAAGATTTCAAAAAAAAAGATAAATTATACTTTTGGTATAAAACAAAAAAGATTGGGAGAATACTATCTGAAGATAATTCAGAAGAAGAAGCTGCAATTTACATTAAGAAGCATTTCAATTCTATAAAGTCTCCAACTTTAAAAATTCTTTATGACTATGCAAACATTAATAAAGGTTTTGAAAATTATGAAATTGCTATCGAATATTACACCGAATTAATGAAAAAGATTGAAAAGAATTCTTATGCACTCTCTCGGATTCTTTACAGAAGAGGTAGCAGCTATGAAAGGATGGGAAATTATGAAAAAGCGGACAAAGATATGTTGGAGAGTTTAAAAATATATCCAAATGAACCATATACTATGAATTATCTTGCTTATAGTTGGCTAGAGAGAAACCACAAAATAGATGAAGCAATAGAAATGATACAGTCAGCCTACAAACAAAAAGAGGACGATCCGTATATAACAGATTCTGTTGGTTGGGGATATTATTTGATAGGTGATTATATCAATGCTGAAAAATATTTAAAAAGAGCCTTGCAGCTTATGCCAGACGATCCAATTGTTAACGATCATTATGGTGATGTTCTTTGGAAACTAAATAAAAAACTACAAGCAAATTATTATTGGCGGGCTGTTTTAGAGCTTGAGGAAACGGAAGATAAAATGAAATCAAAAATAAAATCAAAGTTATTAGAGGGTTTAAAAAAATCATAATTAATGAGATTTGAAAAGATTAAGTCACACGCAAAAGTTAATTTATCTCTCAACGTGCTAGGAAAACGAAAATCAAAACTTCATGATTTAGAAACTCTAGTTGCTTTTGTCGACTTACATGATCAAATTTTTATAAAAAGAACAAATAATAAAAATCACATAGTAAAATTTTCAGGAGATTTCTCTTATAAAGTGCCAAAAATAAATACCGTTAGTAATTTGCTAAATATTCTCGATAAAAAAAAAAAATTAAAAAATAATAAATATTCAATTTTAATAAAAAAAAATATTCCCCAAGAAGCTGGACTTGGTGGAGGCTCAATGAACGCGGCCTCTTTAATTAATTACTTTGAAAAAAAAAATAAAATTAATTTAACGTTAAAAGAGAGATATGATTTATGTTCAAAAATAGGGTCGGATGTAATCTTAGGTATTGATCAAAAAAATTTAATTATTTCTTATAAAAAAAAAACTACAAAAATTAAAAAAAATTTGAAAATTTTTACTTTAATGGTTAAGCCAAATTTTGGCTGTTCGACAAAAAGTATTTTTAACCGAGTTAGACATTACTCAAAACCACAATTATCAAAAATAAGGTCAAAAAATATTGACTTTAATTTAATGTCAAAGTTAAAAAATGATTTAGAGATCATATCTACAAAAAAATATCCTAGACTTCAGAAACTTAGAGATTATTTTTTAAATATTGATAAAAATTCATATGTAAGAATGACAGGATCTGGTTCAACAATCGTTGGGTATTTTAAGTCCAAAAAAGCCGCACTAAACGCAAAGAAATTATTAAGAAAAAATTATAAAAACTATTGGTGTAATTTATCAAAAACTATATAAAGCTTTTTTTTTGTGATATATGAAATTAATTTTGGGGTGTAGCCAAGTGGTAAGGCAGCGGTTTTTGGTACCGCCATCCTAGGTTCGAATCCTAGCACCCCAGCCACTTATGTATAATTTTTTTAGAAAAATCTTTAAAACAAACAAAAAACCTACACCAAAAGATAGATCTTTTTTAAGCATATATAATAACACAGAAGTTTCAAAACTTTTTGAAGTGATATCAAATTTTAATAGTACAAGTGAACTTAGATATGTAGGCGGATGTGTTAGAAAAATTTTAAATCAGGAAGATGTCGACGATATTGATCTAGCTGTAAATCTAAATCCAAATCAAATTAAAGAGTGTTTGCAATCAAAAAGTATTAAATTCTTTGAAACTGGCATAAAACATGGGACTATCACTGCAAATATAGGTCAAAAAAATTTTGAGATTACATCACTAAGAGAAGATGTGGATACCGACGGAAGACATGCAAAAGTTAAATATACAACAGACTGGTTAAAAGACTCATCAAGAAGAGATTTCACTATTAATTCTATTTATGCGGATAAAGATGGCAATTTGTTTGATCCCAATGGAGGCGTCAAACATTTAAAAGAGGGTAGGGTAATATTTATAGGTAATGCAGATAAAAGAATTCAGGAAGATTATTTAAGAATTTTGAGATATATTAGATTCTTTATAAGTTATAGTAATCACGCCCATAATTCATCAGTTAAAAAATCAATCAAGCAAAACATTGCTGGTGTAGCTAATCTTTCAAAAGAAAGGTTAATGAGCGAATTAAAAAAAATTATTTTATCTAAAAATTTTTTACAATTATCAAAAGACTCTTTTTCACTAGAAATTTTAACAACGATTTTTCCTCAGCTTGTTAATCTTAATAATTTAGAAAAAATGAATGACTACTCAAAAAATATATTTTACAAAAAAAAATTTATTTTTTTAATTTCTTACTTAATTATAGATGAAACTGATAATGCCAATTATTTCTTATTTAAGTATAATTTATCAAATGAAGATAAAAAAAGATTAAAGTTTCTTATTGAAAATCATGAATTATTTTCTGAAAAAGATTACTTTAATAAGAAAAATCTTCAAAGAATTTTTTATTTTTATAATAAATCATATGTTATTGATTTATTAGATTTAAAAATTTTTAACTCTAAGACAGCACCCAAAAAAATAATTGAATTAAAAAAATATTTTGAACAGTTTGAGAAACCTATTTTTCCATTAAAAGCCCAGGATTTACTTGAAAAATATAAATTAAAAGAAGGTAAAGAATTGGGACAAAAAATTAGATTACTAGAGGAAATATGGTTAAATAATAGCTTTAAAATAAGTAATAAGGAAATTGATAATGTATTTGGAAATTAAATATATTTAACGTCTTTTATTTCAAAATTTTTTACACCTGCAGGAGTTTTAATTTCAACTAAATCACCCTTCTTTTTACCAATCAGACCCATACCTATTGGGGATTTAAAATATATTAGTTTTTCTTTTAAATCTGCCTCATCTTTTCCAACAATTTTATATTTAACACTTTCATCAGTATCTAAATTTTGTAGCATTATTGTTGAACCAAATATAACTTTTCCATCGTTATCTAATTTAGAAACATCAATAACATTTGCTCTAGCAATTATATCCTCAACTTCTTGAACTCTTCCCTCATTATGAGATTGTTGTTCTTTTGCAGCATGATATTCGGCATTTTCTTTAAGATCTCCATGTGATCTTGCTTCAGCAATGGCTGCAACTATCTCTGGTCTTTTTTTCTCTTTTAAGAAAATTAATTCTTCTTTTAATTTTTCCAAACCTCTAACTGTAATTGGTTCTTTTTCCATAATTTATTTCCATTTTGCAACAGGTGGTAATGACATTAAAATAGCTTCAACATTACCATTTGTTTGTAAACCAAACTTTGTACCTCTATCATAAAGTAAGTTAAATTCAACATATCGACCTCTTTTTTCCAATTGAATTACTCTTTGTTTATTTGACCATTTTTTTTTATATTTTTTCAATATAATTTCTCTAAAAATATTTTTAAAACTTATTCCTACTTCTCTTACAAAGCTAAAATCTTTTTCCCAATTTCCTTTTTTATAATCAAAAAAAATTCCCCCTATACCTCTTGGTTCTTTCCTATGTGGCAAGTAAAAATATTCATCACACCATTTTTTATACTTTTTATAAAAATTTTTATTATGTTTGTCACAAGATTTCTTTAATTCATTATGAAACCATTTTTCTAAACTTTTATCTTTCAGGCAAGGGGTAACATCCATCCCTCCACCAAACCATCCATGAGAAGTATAAATATATCTAGTGTTAAAATGCATTGCAGGAACATGGGGATTTTTCATATGCATTACTACCGATATACCTGCCGCCCAAAAGTTTGGATTTTTATCTCCCCCAGGAATTCTCTTTCTAAATTCTTTTGAAAATTTTCCATAAACTTCAGAAAAATTTACACCCACTTTTTCAAAAATTTTTCCATTTTCCAATATTCTAAATTGGCCCCCACCTTCATTTGAGTTTTTACCTCTTTCCCAATTTTTAATTTTGAAGATATTTTTTTTCGCTTCTAATTCCTCAATTTCATGACAAATTACTTCTTGCAAAGTCTTAAACCAATTTCTAGCTAATTTTTTTTTAATCGTTTGATCCATAGGTATTTGATTGTCTTATATTTTCTGACAATACTATTGCAACTGATGATGCGAGGTTCAAGGATCTTTTTTTTTCAATCATTGGTATTTTTATCCTATTCTCTAGCCTTTTATGAACCTCATCTGGAACACCAGCACTTTCTCTTCCAAATAGTAATGTGTCATTATATCTAAATTTAAATTCAGTATAAATTTTACTGGCTTTAGTGGTCATCAAAACTACTCTATCATTCTTTTTTGCTTCAAAAAATTCATCTGAACTTTTGTAAATCTTCATCAATTTTTCATCTAGGTAGTCCATCACAACTCTTTTAAAGCGCTTATCATTTAGTAAAAATCCACAAGGTTCTATAATCTCAAGAACAGCCCCAAGGCAAGAACAAGTTCGTGCTATCGCAGCAGTATTTTGTGGTATATCAGGCTCGTAAAGTGCTATTTTAGGCATCGATTTAGTTTTTTTGTGTGTCATTGTTACCATAGAAAAATAACGTTTTTCTTCATATATGAAATCATATATTAAGAAAAAATTAAAATAATAATAAATGTCAGATTCAGAAAAAAAAAAACCAAATAGACGAGATTTTATAGTGACCGCAACAACTGCAGCAGGTGCAGTAGGAGTGGGCGCGGTTGTTTGGCCATTAGTTGATCAAATGAACCCAGACGCTTCTGTAAAGGCATTAGCGAGCACAGAAGTTGATATAAGTGCAGTAGAACCTGGTCAATCAATAACCGTTTTGTGGAGAGGCAAACCAGTTTTTATAAAAAGAAGAACTCAAGATGAAATTGATAGTGCAAGAGCTGTAGATTTAAGTGAATTAAAACATCCTGAAAAAGATGAGGATAGAGCAAAAAATCCAGAATGGCTTGTAATGTTAGGAGTATGCACTCACCTCGGATGTGTACCTTTAAATGATAAAGGAGATTATGGGGCATGGTTTTGTCCATGTCATGGTTCACACTACGACACATCTGGAAGAATTAGAAAAGGACCGGCGCCTACAAATATGGAAGTGCCAAAATACGAATTTGTAAATAGTAACACTATTAAAATTGGATAGAAAATTTAATGAGCGATCACGAATACACACCTAAATCAAAAGTTGGAAAATGGTTTAATGATAGACTTCCATTACTAACACTTGCAAACCATTTAACAGATTATCCTACTCCCAAA
Source organism: uncultured Pelagibacteraceae bacterium (assembly GCA_902570545.1). The sequence continues at coordinate 20,626 of CACFYO010000007.1, forward strand.
AATTTAAATTACTGGTGGACATTTGGTGGAATTCTTACTTTTTGCTTAATCACTCAAATAATTACCGGTATTGTTTTGGGTATGCATTATGTAGCGCATGCTGATTTAGCTTTTCAAAGCGTAGAACACATAATGAGAGACGTAAATTACGGTTGGTTAATAAGATATGTTCATGCAAACGGTGCATCAATGTTTTTCTTAGCTGTTTATATCCATATCTTTAGGTCCTTGTATTACGGCTCATATAAATCACCAAGAGAAGTTATTTGGATTATAGGTATGTTGATTTATTTCCTTATGATGGCAACTGCATTTATGGGGTACGTTCTTCCTTGGGGACAGATGAGTTTTTGGGGTGCAACAGTAATTACAAACTTATTTAGTGCCATTCCTTTAGTAGGTGAGAGTATAACGAATTGGCTTTGGGGAGGTTACTCAGTTGATAATCCAACTTTAACAAGATTTTTTAGTTTACACTATTTGTTTCCTTTTTTAATTTTAGGATTAGTTGTTCTTCATATTTGGGCATTACATGTTCCTGGAAACAATAACCCTATTGGAATAGATATAAAAAAACCATCTAAAGATACTGTCCCATTTCATCCGTATATAGTGATTAAAGATGCATTCGCACTTTTGATATTTTTATTAATATTTGCTTTCTTTGTATTCTTTTCACCAAATATTTTGGGTCATGCGGACAACTATATTGAGGCAAACCCATTAGTTACACCTGCTCACATTGTGCCTGAATGGTACTTATTACCATTTTATGCAATCTTAAGATCAGTCCCTGATAAACTGCTTGGGGTAATTGCAATGTTTGCTGCAATATTTGTATTAGTGATTTTACCTTGGTTAGATACTTCAAAAGTTAGATCAACTGTTTTTAGACCTATATATAAACAGTTCTATTGGTTTTTAGTTGCTGATGTATTAATACTTGGTTATGTGGGAGCAATGCCAGCAGAGGGCTTGTACTTATTGATAGCAAGAGTGGCAACAGCCTATTACTTTGCACACTTTTTAATAATTTTACCTTTCTTAGGTATGAAGGAAAAAACTACCCCATTACCTCTAAGTATAACCGATCCAGTATTGGGCGGATCCGCTGATATGGCGATGGCTAGAAATAATTCAGATTTTAAAGAGAAACTGTGAAAATCTTTTTAAAATTAACTTTCTTATTTGTTATAATTTCATCATTAATTTTACCTAGAGCAAATGCTGCTGGCGAACAGCAAGAATTATTAAAAGTTGATTGGTCTTTTAAGAGCTTCTTTGGTAAATTCGATAGAGCTTCATTACAAAGAGGATATCAAGTTTACGCAGAGGTTTGTGCCTCGTGCCATTCACTTAAACATTTAAGTTATAGAAATCTTGCAGAAAAAGGTGGACCAGAGTTTACAGAGCTTGAGGCTAAAGCAATTGCCTCAAATTTTGAGGTAACAGACGGACCAAATAGTGATGGAGAGATGTTTGAAAGGCCAGCTAAATTATCTGATAAATTTGTAATGCCATATGCAAATGTCCAGGAAGCTATTGCTGCTAACGGTGGGGCTTATCCTCCAGACATGTCAGTACTTGTTAAAGCTAGAAGTGGTGGAGCAAATTATATTTATTCTGTTTTAATGGGCTATGATGAGCCACCAGCTGGTATGGAACTGGATGATGGTGTTTATTACAACAAATATATGTATGGTAACAAAATTAAAATGTCGTCTCCTCTTGAAGATGACATTGTAGAGTATTCAGATGGAACAAAGGCAACAGTAGATCAAATGGCTAAGGATGTTACAACTTTTTTACAGTGGACTGCAGAGCCTCACTTAGAAATAAGACACAAACTAGGTTTTAGAGTAATAATATATTTATCTGTTTTAACAGTTTTAGTTTATTTCAGTATGAAAAAGATATGGTCACGTATTGAAACGAAAGTTTAAAATATCTCCGTCTTTAACAACATAATCTTTACCTTCTAATCTCATTTTTCCCGCTTCCTTAGACTTTAGCCAACCTTGGTTACTTAAAAAATCTTCATAAGAAATTGTTTCAGCTCTGATAAATCCTTTTTCAAAGTCAGAATGAATTTCTCCTGCAGCATTTGGTGCCGTAGACTCTTTTGTAATAGTCCAAGCTCTCGTCTCCTCTGGTCCAGATGTAAAAAAAGTTTGTAAGGATAAAAGTTCGTATCCTTTTCTTATTAATGAATTAAGTCCTGTCTCTGACATATTGATCATTTTCATATAATTTTTTTTTTCAATTTCATCCTCTAATTGGTTTATCTGATTTTCTATATCTGCAGAAATTACCAATGTGTTTTTTTCATCAAATTTTTTTATAAATTCCTCAGTATATTTATTACCTAACTTAATACTCTCCTCATCTACATTGCACACGTATAGCTTTGGTTTAGTACTAAGAAGTCCGCTACTTTTTAAAAGTTTTACATCAAATTCATTTGTGATCAGTGTTAAATCTCCATCCTCATCGATTATCCTTTGGGTTGCCTGAAGTAATTTAAGCTCTTCAATATTAACATTTTTTTTATTCTTTTTATCAAGTCTCTTTTGGATTGATTCTAAATCAGCTAACTTCATTTCGGTTTCTATAATCTCCAAATCTCTCACAGGATCAACGGTTGTATTAACATTTTGAATGTCATCCGAGTCAAAACATCTGATCATATGAATAATGGCATCAACTTCTCTGATATGGGATAAGAATTTATTACCTAATCCCTCCCCTTTAGAGGCTCCTTTAACAAGACCTGCGATATCAACGAATGAGATTGTAGTGTTAATTTTTTTTTTTGAAATCGAAATTTCAGCCAGTTTATCAAGTCTTTCATCTGGAACTGCTACAATGCCAATATTTGGATCAATTGTGCAAAAGGGAAAATTTTCTGCAAGTGCTTTATTAGAGTTTGTTAAAGCGTTAAACAGAGTAGATTTTCCAACATTTGGCAATCCAACGATACCACATTTAAAACCCATTTAATTGTTGTTAACAGTACTAGAAAACAAATCTAATTTTTTATCAATCAATATAGTTAAAGACTCAATTATATTACTTGTTATTGAGTCTAAATGAACTTGTTCATCCTCATTAAAATCGTTTAGCACATAATCAGAGACAGAAATTTTATTATCTGGCTTTCCAATGCCAATACGAACTCTCGAATATTCCTTGCCTATAAATTTATCAATTGATGCTATTCCATTATGACCTGCACTTGATCCACCAAACTTTGCTTTAATTTTTCCAAATTCAATATCTAGATCATCATGAAATACAATCACATCTTCTACATCTATTTTGAAGTATTCAAGAAGCTCTCTAATACAAATTCCTGAATTATTCATAAATGTGAGAGGTTTAATTGCATATATTTTCTTATCACCAATAGTTCCAGTAGTTAATAATCCCTTAAACTTTGGTTTTTGCTTAGACAATCCAAATTTTTGATTAATTGCATCCACAATTTTAAAACCAATGTTATGTCTATTATTTTGACTATTAGGAGTCGGATTCCCTAAACCAACAAGTAACAACATATCAAATTAAATCTGGAAAAAAAATTTCACTATTTATTATTTTTTATCTGATGAAGATTTTTCTTCTTCTTTACCTTTTTCACCCTCAGCCTTATCACCATCAGTTGAAGTTTTATCACCACCTTCAGCAGCTGCCTCTGCTCCTTCGCTAGCTTCACCTTCTGCTGCCTCTGCTGGTTTTTCTGGCTCTTTAACTACAGTAGGTGCCGCAACTGTAGCAATCACAAAGTCTCTCCCTTGTATCGTAGGGGTTACATTTTCAGGTAAATTAATTGAAGAAATTTTTATACTTGTACCAATATCTAAACCTTCTAAATCTACAACTAGCTCAGTTGGAATATTTTCTGCTGGACATCTTAGCTCTACCTTACGTCTAACTATATTTAGTACACCTCCACGTTTAAGTCCTGGTGATAGCTCATTGTTTATAAATTTCACAGGTATTTCTAAAATAATTTTTCCACCTTTAACAATTCTCATTAAGTCAAAATGAATAGGCTCATCAGTGACAGTGTCAAAAGCAATATTTCTTGTTAAAACTTTTTGTTCTTTTCCATCTAAATTTATAGAAATTACATTAGATAAAAAATTTTCTTTATTTATTAAATTTTTTAACTCTTTAGTTGTAATCGAGATTTTTTCATTTGGCTGTTCTCCACCATAAACTATACCTGGAACATTACCTTTACTTCTTAGTTCGTTTACTTGGCCTTTAGTTTTCGTTTCTCTAATTGTAGCTTGTATTGTGCTCATAAAAAGCTGGTTTTTAACCGAAGTTTGCTTATTTTACAAGTTTTATTTAAATAGATCTGAAACAGATGTTGAATTAGAAATCCTTTTAATAGCTTCAGCCAACAATATTGATATTGATAATACTTCAATATTTCTTACTTTTTTAAATTTGTCTGAACTGTCTATACTATCTGTAATAACTAAATTTTTAATTTTTGAATTCTTTATCTTTTTAACTGCATCACCGCTAAAAACACCATGAGTTGCATATACATGAACTTCTTTTGCACCTCGTTTTAATAAAGCATCCGCCGCATTAACAATTGTTCCTCCAGAATCAATTATATCATCAGTTAAAATACAAATTTTGTTTTTAACATTTCCAATAACATTCATAACTTGTGACTTTCCAGGACTAGGTCTCCTTTTGTCAACTATTGCTAAACCGACATCTAATTTTTTTCCTAAAGCTCTTGCTCTTTCAACACCTCCAACGTCAGGTGCAACACAAATAATATTATTATTTTTAATTTTCCTTTTAATATGCTTTGCAAATATTGGGGTAGCAAAAAGGTTATCAACTGGGATATCAAAAAAGCCTTGAATTTGTCCTGCGTGTAAATCCACTGTCACTACTCTGTCAGCTCCTGCATTTGTAATTAAGTTGGAGACTAATTTTGCAGAAATAGAAGTTCTTGGTACAACCTTACGATCTTGTCTTGCATACCCAAAATATGGAATTACTGCAGTGATATTTTTTGCTGATGATCTCTTAAGTGCATCTATACAAAGAAGCAACTCCATTAAATTATCATTTGCAGGTGAGGACACTGATTGGATTATAAAAATACTATTACCTCGTATATTTTCATTAATTTCAATGTAGATCTCACCATCTGCAAATTTTCTAATACTGGTATTTACTAATTTATTTTTTAGATTTTTTGAAATTTTATTACTTAGCTGTTTATTGCTATTTCCAGTGAGAATCTTCATTTTTTGAGATCAATCTATTTAATCATAATTACAGAAATATTTCTACCATAATCATTTAATTTATTCTTAATTGATCTTCTAGCACTGAAAAAGTTGTTACTTAATAAATATGTATCTTTTTTGATAATTTCTATGTTTTTAACCCCAAATTTCACAAGTTGTTCTTTAATATAACCTGTTAAACTGAAATATATTTTATTTCTTTTGGTTTTAAAAAATTTTCTATTAGATTTTTCTTGTTTGATAAATTTATCCAAGAAATCATTTCTTACCTCATAGTTATTTTTTCCTATACAAGGTCCAATTACAACTATTAAATCATTAAAATTACTACCACTCGACTTAAATTTTCTTAATGTAGTGGATACTATTTTTTTGTATGCTCCCTTCCATCCTGCATGTAGGGCACTAATTAAATTTTTAACTGGGTCATATATAAACACAGGAGCGCAATCAGCTGTCAAAATTCCTAAAGCTATACCTTTCTTATTTGTTACTAATGAGTCACCTTCTAATTTTTTCTTAGGGATTTTGCTTATTTTATAAACATTATTACTATGAATTTGATCTAATAATACAAGATTATCTTTATTACAGCCAATTTTTTCGCAAACTATTTCTATATTTTTCTCAACATCTCTAATTCTATCATAAGATCCTAGACCACAATTTAAACCTTTATAAATACCTTTTGAAACACCTCCAAAACGATTAAAAAAACCATGTCTTATAGTCTTAAATTTAGAAAGTTTTATTGATTTAAACATTATTCAAAACCAAAAAAATTATTATTTTTATTTTTGTATCCAAAAATTACCTTAAAGAGGCTACCCATTTGTTTTTCTTCTAGTAGCCGAGATAAAGTTTCTTTCATATATATCTGTTCTTTATTAGTTTTTTTTTTCTGTAAAATCTGTGCTCTTTCAATTATGCCCATTCTTTCTAGAAAAAACCTTTGTGTGACTACTTTTTTTACTTTAAGATTATTTTTAAGAAAGTACTCTTTTAATAAATTAAAATTTACTAGTGAGGTTATATCTGCTTTACCTAGATTTTTTAACATTTTCTCAGATGAAATTTTTTTATTATCCATCACTGCCTGAATAGTATTTAAGTTATTACTGTTCAAATAACCGTAATCTATAAGTAAAATACCACCAGAAAGTTTATTGATTTTCTTTATTATTGGATTTAGCTCTATTAATCCTTTTTTAGGAAATTCAATAAATTTAAGTTTTTTTAATGTCCCAAAAGTCATTATTTGTGCAATATCTTTTTTATTACCCCTTGTAAACTTTTCAATAATATCAATATTGTCTTTCACTGAATAACATTTTTCAAATAACTCATTATTTATATTTGAAAACTGTTTAATTGGTATTGCATCAAAAAACTCGTTACCAAAAAAAATAACTGGTCCTTTTTTTATTGAGTTAAAGTTTTTGATCCATTTAATTCGTTTATTATCTATATTTTGCTTTTGTAATTTTTTTAAAAATAAACTTTTCTCATATAAGTAAATTTTTATAGCTACATTTAACTCTGGAAACTTTTTCAAAGTACTAATTATAACTTTAGTTAAACTTCCATCTCCTGGTCCAAGTTCTACAAAATTAAATACTTTAGGTTTACCCATTTTTTCCCAGGCAGAAATCAACCATATGCCTATAATTTCTGAAAATAGATTTGAAATAGTAGGGGAGGTTATAAAATCTCCATTTTTGCCAAACGGATCTTTCCTAGAATAGTAACCTATCTCAGGTTCATATAGAATTTTTTCAATAAAATCATCAACAGGTAGAGGTTTTTTTGATGTAATTTTAAATTTTTTGAGATTTGGTTTCATCATTTCTTTTAAAATAAATTAAAAATCCAATTAAAATCATTATGGTACTTAGAAACATTCCCATACTGACATGTCCAAATAAATATCCAATTTGTATATCTGGCTCTCTAAAAATTTCAGAGGTAATTCTAAAACATCCATAAAGTATTAAGAACATGAATGAGCAGGTTCCAATTTTATAATTTTTATTAAAAAAAATTAAATTCATTATAATAAATAAAATAATACCTTCTAAAAATGCTTCATATAATTGAGAAGGGTGTCTTAATTTATCATCGTAGTCTGGAAAAAAAACTCCCCAATCAGAATTTGTAACTTTTCCAACTAATTCTCCATTAATAAAATTTGAAATCCTACCAAATAAAATACCTATTGGTGCTGCAATAGATACTAAATCTAAAAAAATAAAAATATCTTTCTTATTCTTTTTCGAAAATAAATAAGTAGCAATAATTATACCTATTAAACCACCATGAAATGACATGCCGCCGTTCCATATCATAAAAATTTCAATTGGATTATTTAAAAAGTAAGAAAAATTATAAAAAATTACATATCCTAGCCTTCCTCCAATAATAATTCCTATGATTAAATATGAGATATAATCTTCAAATAATTTTGAAATTAAATTGTCCTTAATAAGTATCTTTTTACAATATAACCAACCAAAAATAATCCCAAAAATATATGCTAGTGAATACCACCTGACACTTAAGGAGAATATTTCAAAAGCTACTGGGTCAAAATTATTAGTAAACATTTGTAAATTTTATTATAAGTTATTAAATATAATTCTAGTAAATAATTATTATGTCAAAATCAAGATTCGTATTCGATAAATTTGCAAAACTAATTGAACAAGGTCTGATTAATTATAAAGATGTATCTGATGAAGTAATTTCAATACTAAAATCAAAGCGAGATGAAATTATATTTAAAATGAAACTAGCAAGTAAAGAAGAAGTAGATATTTTGAATAAGAGAATTAGCAATCTTGAAAAAAAATTAGAAGAAAAAAAGAAAAGAAAAAAAACTAGTAAGGTAAAGAAATAGTTACTTTCAAACCACCTAATTTTGACTTATTAAAGTTAATATCTCCACCATGAGACTTTATAATATCAGATGATATAGACAATCCTAACCCAACACTTGATTTTGACTCAGATCTACTTTTATCAATTTTGTAGAATGGTTTGGTAATATTTTGAAATTCTGATTTTTTAATTCCAGGGCCGTCATCATCAATTGATATGAGAATAGTTGAATTTTTTTTTTCCAAATTTACTGATATTTTTTCTGCATACTTAATTGAATTATCTATTAAATTATTAATACACCTCGTGATTAAATTTCTTCTTCCATTGAAATATATGTTTTTTTTTATTTTTTTATGAATATTTTCATTTTCATACTTAAGAATAATTTCATCCAAAAGTTCTGAGATATTAAAAGTTTCGGTTTTATCTTTAGCGCCTGTACTTGCAAACTGAAGGTATTCATTTAGCATTTTTTCCATTTCATCAACATCCTTTGATATTTTTTCTGAAAGATCTTTGTCCTTAATAACAGCAAGTTGTAGTTTAATTCTTGTAAGAGGTGTTCTTAAATCATGACTTATTCCGGATAGCATTTCAGATCTTTGATTTAAATGTCTTAGAATTCTTTTTCTCATCTTTTCAAATTCCAGACCTGCTTTTCTTATTTCCAAAGCTCCTGATGGCCTAAATTCCTCAACATCTTCACCTCTGCCAAACCTCTCCGATGCTTGAGCTAATTTTGTTATAGGTCTAGTTTGATTTTTTAAGAAAATCATCGCTACTGCTATCATCAAAATTGCGGGAACAGTTATCCAAAAAGCAAATATTCTAATAGAGGATGCTTGTATTCTTTCTTTTGGAAAAAAAATTTGCAAAACTCCATCTCTAAATTTTATTCTTAAATCTACAACTTCCTTGTATGAAATTGTATTAAACCAATGTTGGCCAATTTTAGGTTTCAATTCTCTTCTTAAAGTCCTATCCATAGGACTAAACCATCTTTCAACTTTTATATCTGGTAATTTTTCATTTTCTAAAAACCTTACTGAAAAGCTAAAATTTTTATTGTAAAGGTCGGTAACTATTTTTTTATTATATTCATTTTCATTGTCATAAATGTCAATAATAGTGACTATTTCACTCACTAAAGCTTTTGTTAAGCCTTTATTAGTTTTAATCCATAAACTATCAAAAAAAACTAAAGAGATTGTAATTTGTAAAATTAATATAGGGACAGCAACAATTAGTAATCCTCGATAAAATAATCTTTTAGGTAATATGCTCTTTAAAATTCTATTCAATCCAAAGAACATAACCTTCTCCTCTTATGGTTTGCAAGTACTTAGGACTTTTTGGAGTTTCTTCAATTTTTTTTCTTAATCTAGTAATAATAACATCTATTGATCTTTCTTTATTTAGATCTATTAAACTTGCAATTTCATCTCTTTTATAGATTTTGCCAGGAGAATTTATCATTTTTTCTAAAATTAGTTTTTCGGTGTTGTTTATTTTTTGTCTTTGGTCATCTTTAAAGATAAAAAGCTTATTTAGGTCTATTTTTATATTGCCAAATTCAATAACTCTTTTTATTTCTAATGATTTAGTTTTATTTAAAATATTATTTATTCTTAAAATTAATTCTTTTGGTTCAAAGGGTTTTGTTAAATAATCATCTGCACCTACTTCAAGTCCTTCGATTCTTTCTGATGGTTCTCCTTTGGCCGTAAGTAATAAAATTGGCGTATCAATTTTTTTTTTATAATCTTGAGTAAATTCTAGTCCAGTTTTTCCTGGCATCATTATATCTAGCACTATTAAGTCAAATTTGATAACTTTAGTCTTTTCAAATGCATCATTTGAATCTTTGGCAGTTGAGACAAGATAATTATTTTGATTTAAATACTCTTTTACTAGATCTCTAATTCTATCATCATCATCTACAATTAATATATGTGCTTTAAATTTTTTCATTAATAATTTTTTTAAGTACTTTATCAAAACTTATAACATCGTTAGATTCAGAACTTAAAAATGCATCATAAATTCTTTTTTTTTGAGCAGAAAAAATTTCATCAAATATTCTTTCTCCTTCGTCAGTTAAATATACATGTTTAACTCTTGTATCTATTTCGTCTCTTTTAAATTTTATAGCCTTTATCTTTACCAAATCATTAAGAACTCTATTTAAACTTTGTTTCGTAACCTTAAGCTTTCTTAATAAGCTTGAAATAGTTATGCCTTCATACAAAGATATAAGGTGAATTACTTTATTGTGAGCAGTTCCTAAAGCATGTTTATCTAAAACCTTTTTAGCATCAGCGACAGTTTCTCTATATCCATTGAATATTTTTTCGATATATTCTTTTAATTGATGATCTTTTAGATATAAAAGTTTTTTCATAATGGTAAGTTATATTGACATATTATATATACAAAGATATTTTTTCTAAAAAATAAATCAAATGATACCTTACGATAAAAGAGATGGAAAAATCTGGTACAATGGTGATCTTGTTGAGTGGCAGGATGCAAAGCTGCATGTCATCAGTCATGGACTACACTATGCTAGCTTAGTTTTTGAAGGGCTAAGAGTTTATGATGGTGAGATCTTTAAATTAGAAGATCACACAGATAGACTTTATCACTCAGCTAAAAGAATGGATATTACAATTCCTTACACAAAAGATGAAATTAACAAAGCTTGCAATCAAATAATTAAAATACAAAATGTTCAGAATGGTTACGTAAGACCTTTTGCTTGGAGAGGAAGTGAGATGATGGGTGTCTCAGCTCAAAAAACAAAAATTAATGTTGCAATCGCTACCTGGGAGTGGGGTGACTATTTCGACCCCAAGTTGAAAACTGAAGGAATTAAACTAAATATTTCTAATTGGCGAAGACCAGCGCCAAATACTATTCCATGGGATAGTAAAGCAGCAGGTTTATACATGATTTGCACACTATCTAAGCATGAAGCAGAGAGACAAGGATTTAGCGAGTCTTTAATGTTAGATCATGAGGATAATGTAGCTGAGTCAACAAGTGCAAATATATTTTTTAAAGATAAAAATGGCGAGCTTCATACTCCAATTCCTGATTCTTTTTTAAATGGAATTACAAGACAAACTGTAATTGAATTAGCTAAATCAAAAAATATTAAAGTTCATGAAAGAAAAATAAAACCTGACGAATTAACAACTTTTGAAGGTTGTTTTTTAACTGGTACAGCCGCAGAAATTACACCAATATCACAAATTGCAGAAAATAATTACAAAGTTTGCGATGTTATCTTAGACTTATTGTCCAGCTATGGAAAACTAGTGAGAAAAAAGAAAGCTGCTTAATCTTTATTGTCTTCAGATATAGCATGGTCAATTCCTTTTCTTAAGTATTCATATCCAGTATATAAAGTAAGAAAAGCAGATAGCCATAATAAAATTATACCAATGGTTTGAGCATTATAGTCCTGAAAATTAATAATTTTATTTCCTGTTTCACCAGTTAGCAAAATAGAAATTGAAAACATTTGGAGAAAAGTCTTTACCTTTGCTAAACTTGAAACAGGAAGTTTAACTCTACCTTTTGCTAAAAATTCTCTTAAGCCAGAAATTAATATTTCTCTTGTAAGTATTATTATCGCAGCTATCACCTCATAGTTTTTAATAGTCCCATCCATAACAAGCAATATTAGAGCAGTTGCAACTATAATTTTATCAGCAATAGGATCTAATAACTCGCCAAGTTTAGATTCCTCTTTGTACATTCTTGCTAAAAGTCCATCTAAGAAATCAGTAAATGAGGCAATTACGAACAATGCAAAAGGAATTATATCTCCATAAAAACCAGGTAAATAAAAAGTAAATACAAATATTGGAACAATTATTATTCTACCAATTGTTAAATAATTTGGAATTTTGATTTTCATTCGTGAAAGAAATTATATATCTTTTTAGCAACTTTTTCTTCAACTCCTTCAACTGTTTTGATCTCATCCAAGCTAGCTGATTCAACAGCTCTTGCTGAACCAAAGTGATTTAAAAGAGCTCTTTTTCTTATAGATCCAATTCCATCAATTTGATCAAGTAAAGACTTACTAATACCCTTTTTCCTCTTAGCTCTATGAGAGCTTATTGCAAATCTATGGGACTCATCTCTCAATCTTTGTAAGAAAAAAAGAGTAGGGTCATTCTTTTCAAATTTAAACTCTTTACCATTATGAAAAAAGGTTTCATTACCACTATTTCTAAATTTACCTTTTGCAATTGCGATCATTGGAATATCATGTAAACCTAATTCATTAAGTGTTTCTCTAGCTACTGAGTATTGTCCTTTCCCTCCATCAACGATTACTAGGTCTGGCATTGTTAAATAATTATCTTTTTCTTGAACAGCTCTTTTAAATCTTCTATTTAAAACTTCTCGCATCATTCCATAATCATCTTGTTCATTCTTTTTAATCTTAATATTAAATTTTCTATATCTTTTTTTTATAAAACCTTCCTCTCCATATGTAATTAGCGCGCCTACACTATTAGTTCCCTGAATATGACTATTGTCGTAAACCTCAACTAAATTAATATTATTTTCTAAATCAAATTTTTTAGAAACATTATCAAAAAGTTCTTTATTATTTTGGCTCTCATAAATTTTCCTATTTAAACTATCTTTTGCATTTTTGAGTGCTTGATTTATAACTTTTAGTTTAGATCCTTTTTTTGCTACTGAAATATTTATTTCTTTATTCTCCTTTTGTGAAAGTGTTTTTTCAATTAAAACTTTTTCTTTAATATCTTCACTTAAGATAATTGAGCTTGGTACACTTTTGTTTTCATAGAATTGTGATACGAAAGAATTAAGAATTTCTTTTATGTTATCATCTGGATCATGTTTTGGAAAAAAGGCTTGGTTTCCCCAGTTTTGTTTTGATCTGTAGAAAAAAACTTGTATGCAAGTTTTTCCAGACTCTTTGTAGCCAGCTATAACATCTGCTTCTACTAAATTCGCTTCATTAATTCTTTGTGATGACTGAATAATATTTAAAGACTTTATTCTATCTCTTAATATCGCAGCTTTTTCAAAATCTAAATCAGAACTTGCTTTTTCCATCTGACCTGACAAATTCTTTTGTATCTTTCTTGATTTACCAGATACGAATTCAATTGCACTATCTACTGATAGTTTATAATCATTTTTTTCAATATAACCAACGCAAGGTCCAGAACATCTCTTAATTTGATAAAGTATACAGGGTCTTTCTCTTTTTTTAAATACAGTATCGTCACAAACTCTTAGTTGAAAAATTTTCTGGATCATTTTGATTGTCCAGTTTGCAGAACCAGCAGAGGCAAAAGGTCCAAAATAAAAGCCCTCTTTAGTTTTTTTTCCTCTATGACGTCTAATCTGAGGCCAATTATCTTCAATACCAATAAAAATGAATGGAAACGATTTGTCGTCTCTTAAAAGTATATTGAATTTAGGTTTATATTTTTTTATTAAGTTTGCCTCTAGGAGAAGTGCTTCACTCTCATTTGAAGTACTTGTGATTTCAATTTTCCTTGTTTGAGATAGCATTCTCTCAGTTCTAATAATATGATTTTTCTCTGAAACATAACTCTTTAATCTGTTGGGTAAATTTTTTGCTTTACCAACATAAAGTATTACGTTTTTTTCATTTAACATCCTGTATACACCAGGAAGTTTGGGTATAAGTGGTAGCTCTTTTTTAATTGCTTCTTTACCTATTTCAGAACTTATCATGACTTCTTTTTTTTGAAATTTGAATACCTACTGAAGAACAATCTTTCATAATTTCTAATTTCTCAATTTGAAGGCTTATTTTATCAATTCTTTTATCTTTAAATAGTTCATCGAATACATCTTCCGCTAATGTTTCAAGAAAATTATAGTGTTTATATTTAACAAGTTTTTTTATCAATCTTACAATTTTTGAATAATTTACTATTGATTTTATATCCCTATCATTTGAAGGTTTTTTATTTTCGTAGTTTACTTCTAAATTAAATTTAACTTTTTGGGGAGCCTCTTTTTCAAAATCAAAATATCCAAGTTTCAAATTTAAAATAAGTTCTTTAATAAGTACTTTTTTTTCGTAATTGAAAAGTTTTTTATTTTTATCGATCTTAACAATTTTTAAATTATTTCTTTTCATATTCTAGACTCTATATATTCTAATATAACTGGATTGTAATATTGAAAACAGGTTGCCTGATCCATACTATGTCCATCTTTAACTTTAAATTTATCTGATTTTTGTTTCCCTAATTTAAAACATTTTTTTCCATCAATTGTGTAATCTTTAGATATCACGACTCTTTTCATGCCATCAATTTGATCCAACCAATCAGAAGTCAATCCTTCAAAAGGATCTTTTGGATGAGTAAAAGCCAATAATGGAACTTTTAAATTATTTAATATTTCATCATTATACTGTTCCCTTAATTCGTATTGTGCAGGTTTCTTTTCTTTAAATTTTGCCAAACCTACATCTACTCCTAATTTTGCTACCTTATACTTCTTGCTTAGTCTATCAAAGCACGCTTGCATATAGGCTATTCCTCCTCCAGCTTTATCAGGATGTCTTGAAAAGAATAGTAGTGTTGTTAATCCACCGCAAGAATGTCCAGTGACAAATATTTGTTTTCTAGGAACACCAAGAGAAACGAGTTTTTCTATCAACTGTAAATTTTGTTCTACTCTTTTATCTAATTTTGACTTGCCCTCATATGGTTTTTTTGAAAACCACCACTTTTTTCCCATGTCACCTGCAATTTTATGAGCACACAAATTATAAAGCATGATTTTTTTTCCATTTATTTCTTCGTCTATTAATGAAACACGGTTTCTAATTTGATCAATAGATGTACAAAAGTTTTGTTTTCCATCAAAATTACTTTGACCATGATTATTGATTAAAATTATCTTATTATCTGGATCTTCAATTGTAGATAATTTTGTTACTTTAAATTTTTTTGATAAAAATCCGTCTTTCTTAATGTTATGACTGTCTGCTAATGACGAAGATATTGTCAGAATAAATACTGATAAAAATAAACATAAACTTTTCATTCTTTCCCCCCCATTATATCTGGAGTTTGCCAATTTAAGCTTTGTCCACTATCAATAGCTAAGACTTGTCCTGTAATAGATATATTTTTTATAAAAAAATCAACTGCATTGCATACTTGGTCAACGTCTACTTGTCTCTTTAGAGGTGTAGCCATGTATTGTTTTTTAAAATGCTTTTCACTTTGTCTCTTATTTTTAATTGTAGGACCAGGTGCAATTCCATTAACTCTTATATTTGGTGCTAAGCTCATTGCACTAGTCTTGGTTAAAGTATAAAGACCTGTTTTACTGATAGTATAAGAAAAAAAGTATGGTGTTAGTTTAAATACTCTTTGATCAATTATATTAATAATATTGTTATTTTTTGCTCTAATATTTTTAGCAAATTCTTTAGATAGAAGAGCAGGTGTTCTTAAATTAGTTCTTAAGTGATACCCCCAACTATCAGTTGTAAAATTCTCTAATTTATCGTTTTCAAAAAGTGATGCATTATTTATCAGACAGTCAAAATATTTAAGTTTATTTTTTGCAAACTTAATAATTTTATTAACATCTTTTTCTATACTTAGATCCCCTTTGACTAAATAAACTTTTGTACCATTTTGCGATAGTTCTTTTTTAAGATTTTCTGCCTTTATTTTCGATTTATTAAAATGAATAACAATTTCTATTCCTTTGCCAGAGAGTTTTCTAGCTATAGCAGCTCCAATTCTTGTAGCTCCACCTGTAATAATTATTTTATTTGCTTCCATTTTTTCTTACCTTTTTGAGCTCTTGTACCTGGCATGCCCATGGTAGATCTTCCTTTTGGATAGATTTTATTTTTCAAATTGTATTGTTTTACTTTTGGGTTAAGTGTAACCTCTAGTTCAGTACTTTCAAGTTTTCTAATTTCATCTCTTATTTTGGCCGCTTCCTCAAATTCAAGGTTTGTAGCTGACTCTTTCATTTTCCTGTTAAGTGCTTTGATATGTTTCTTTAAATTACCACCAACATTTGCTCCTGTACCAATTGTAACATAATCTTTTTCATAGACGCTTTCTAGTACATCGCTAATCTCTTTTTTAACAGTAGAAGCGCTAATTTTATTTTTTTTATTGTATTCAATTTGAATATTTCTTCTTCTTTTAGTTTCTTTTATTGCCTTTTTTATACTTTTGGTCTCTTTGTCAGCATACAAAATAACTTTACCATCTAAGTTTCTAGCTGCTCTCCCTATTGTTTGAATTAAGGATGT
>CACFYO010000008.1 GCA_902570545.1 uncultured Pelagibacteraceae bacterium
AAAAAATGTAGAAGCTGTAGTAACCGATAACGAAAAGAAGGTTATTAAAGAAGAAGTTTCAATTGATAACTCCAAAAAAATTACTTCGCCTATAATTGGCACAGCTTATCTCGCTCCAGAGCCAGGAGGGAAAAAATTTATTGAGATAGGTCAAAAAATTAAAAAAGGTGACACGGTAATGATAGTTGAAGCAATGAAAACTATGAATCATGTACCAAGCCCACTAGATGGAATAGTTAAAGGAATTAGCGTTGAGGATGGTCAGCCTGTCGAGTTTGGTCAGACAATTGCAACATTAGACTAAATTAATGTTTAAAAAAATACTTATAGCCAATAGAGGTGAGATAGCTGTACGTGTTATAAGAGCTTGTAAAGAATGGGGCATTGCCACAGTAGCTATTCATTCAGATGTGGATAGAGATGGAATGCACGTAAGATTAGCTGATGAAAGTGTTTGTGTAGGTCCTCATCAACCATCGTTAAGCTATTTAAATATTCCTGCAATTATGTCAGCCATTGAACTCACAGGGGCTGAAGCTGTGCATCCTGGATATGGTTTTTTGTCAGAGAACTATGAATTTGTAAAAATACTAGAAGAAAATAATATAAAATTTATAGGTCCTTCATCTGATTTAATTAAAATGATGGGAGATAAGATTCAAGCAAAAAAAGTTGCAAAAGAATATGGGCTTCCTGTAATAGAAGGATCAAATGGTGGAATTAAAAATTTGGTTGAAGCAAAAAAAATATGTGAACATGTAGGCTTTCCTATTTTAATTAAAGCATCAGGTGGTGGTGGTGGAAAAGGAATGAAAATTGTCAATAAGTTAGAGGAATTTGAGAATCTTTTTTTAACAGCAAAACAAGAAGCAAAAAAATTTTTTAATAATGATGAAGTTTATATTGAAAAATTTTTTCAAAATCCAAGGCACATAGAAGTTCAGGTGCTATCGGGTAAAAATAGAACAGTGCATTTGCACGAGAGAGATTGTTCTGTTCAAAGAAGACATCAAAAACTTATTGAAGAAACACCCAGTCCTGTTTTAGATGATGCAATTAGAAAAGATCTGTTTGAAAAAACTGTTAGCATGGTTAGCAAAATTGGATATGAGGGTGCTGGAACAGTTGAATTTATTTACGAAGATGGAAAATTCTACTTTTTAGAGATGAACACTAGGGTACAAGTTGAACATCCAGTAACAGAGATGGTAACAGGAATTGACATAATAAAAGAGCAAATATGGATAGCTTTTTCAGGAGATACAGCACTAAAACAGAGTGATATAAACCCCAGGGGTCATGCTATAGAATGTAGAATTAATGCTGAGGATCCAAGTAATAATTTTCAACCTTCACCAGGAAAAATAGGCATGTGTCATCAACCATCTGGTTTTAGAACAAGAGTTGATGGATCAATTTATCAAGGATATAAAATTACACCTTATTACGATAGTATGGTCTGCAAAGTAATTACTCACGGAAGAAATAGAGAAGAAGCTATTCAAAGAATGTTAAGATCATTAGATGAGTTTGTAATCGAAGGTATAACAACTACAATTGAACTCCATAAAATATTACTAAATAACAAAAAATTTTTAAGTTCTGACTTCAATGTTAGTTGGCTTGATAATGAAAAAGTTATTTAACTGTAGCATTTTTTTAGCCAAACATCATAAACTGGGTGGTCGAAAGGTCTAATTGATGGACTTGAGGCAAAAGTCCAATCATTAAAAACAAATACTTTATCATTTTTATTCATTGATATATCTTTGACTTGAATATATGCGGTGACTTCAGGATCATCATCAAATGTTGAATTATAACATTTTAAAACTTTTATACTTAGATTTTGAAAAGAAAATTCTTCTCCAACTTTTATTTTAATATTTATATTTTTTGAACTAACTTTATCAAGAATACTTAATTCTGCTATCATCTCACTTTTTGGCAGCATTTCTGCAAAAGAATAATTTAATTTAATTATAAAAAAAGCTGCTACAAAAAAAAAATTAACTTTTCCAGCTTTTATACTTTTTTTTTTCACGATTAAATTTTTTTGGGTGATAGGAGTTAACAGAACCAGTTTGGTTTGATAAATGTTCTTTTTGCCAATCATATTTTTTTAAGTCATGATTGTTTTCTATTTGATTATTCATATAATGCATCCATGAATACCACTCATTAGGTATTTTTGATGCTTCAACTTCTCCATTATAAATTACCCATCTTCTTCCTGATTTACTTTCATAATATTTATTTCCGTTTTTATCTTCTCCAATTAATTTTCCTGAAAAAAATATTTGTAATCTAGTTCCAAGCGTCTGTTGATTCCACCAGGTAAAAATTTGTTTAATTACTGTCAACATAAATATTTATTTTTTTTCAATTTAAAATTGTAAAAATTAAATTAGACTAAAATTTTAAATTTCTATATACATTATATCTTTAAGATTCAATTTTATAAATAAATAAGGAAATTCAATGGCAAAATATTTAGTAGAAACGTATTACACCTGTAGTTTTAAAGTAAGTCATTACCTAGATGATATTGACGAGAAAAATATACAAAATATAGAGAAAAGAGATGACGGTAAATTTGAGATTCTGGACGTAAAACTAGATAATAGAAAAACCAAAAATTTAGAAAAAATTGAAAAAAATAAGATAAATGTTGTTGAAAATGAACTTCCTAAGCCTGAGAAAAATAATAGCCTTAAAATAAACCAAGAAATGTTAACTAAAAATATTAAAGATAATAATGGGAGAAGATTTAGTATGCCAGACAGAAGAAAAGGGTATATCCAAAAAGCATCCATTGGAGATCACAAAGTTTATCTACATACAGGTGAATACGAAGATGGTAAAATAGGAGAAATATTTATTGATACAAGCAAAGAAGGTGAGCTAGTAAAAGCTACTATGAATAACTTTGCTATAGCAGTTTCGCTTGGATTGCAGTACGGAGTTCCTTTAGATGAATTTGTTAATGCCTTTGTAGATACTAAATTTGAACCTTCAGGAAAGGTATTTGGAAATGACAGAATTTTAAGTGCAACGTCAATATTAGATTATATATTTAGAGAATTAGCAATATCTTATTTAAATAGAGAAGATCTAGCTCATACACCTTCTATTGGAGGATCTGATGCTTTGGATGAAAGTGGTACAGATGAAAATAGTGAAGATAAAACTCAATTCCTAAAATTAGTAAAAGATATCACGAGCAAAGGATTTGTAAGAAGTAATTATAAAAAGAAATTAGTAGATCTATCAGATATAAAAATTAATCTTAAAGGAAAAAAATAATTAACTTTTCTTTTTTAAGGATAAATTAAGCTCTTTTAGTTGATCCTCAGAAACTTCAGATGGAGCACTCATCATTAGATCTTGTGCATTTTGATTCATTGGAAACATAGTAATTTCTCTAATATTTTTTTCATTTGCTAAAAGCATAACAATCCTATCAATACCTGGAGCTATACCTCCATGAGGCGGAGCTCCATAGCTCAAAGCATTTATCATTCCACTAAATTTACTATTAACATCATTTTTTGAGTACCCAGCAATTTCAAATAATTTATACATTAATTCAGGAACATGGTTTCTAATAGCACCGGATGATAACTCAATTCCATTACAAACAATATCATATTGATAAGCTTTAATATTTAAAGGATTTGATAAGTCTAATTTATTAGTTTCACCTTGGGGCATTGAGAATGGATTGTGACTAAATTTTATTTTTTTAGTAGTTTCATCAATCTCATACATCGGATAGTCAATAATCCAACAAAATGAGAATATTTCATTATCAATTAAATCTAAATCTTCAGCTATTTTATTTCTTGCAACACTTAATATTTTCTCTACATCATTTTTCTTTCCGCAAGAAAGAAATACCGTATCACCTATGTTCGCATTTGTTAGTTTCATGATTTCTAATAATGCATTCTCTGAAAAAAATTTTCCAATTGGTCCTTTGGCATTAATTTTTTCATCTTTTTCTAATGTAAAATAAGCTAGACCAGAGGAACCTTGCTCTTTTGCCCATCTATCAATACCATCAAAAAAACTTCTTGGTTTATCCTTTGTATTTTTGGTAACTAACGCTCTGACTAGTGATCCACTTTTCACTAATTTTTTAAAAATATCAAATTTCACATCTTCTCTATCAAAAATAATTGTTAAATCTGTAATTTCTAAAGGATTTCTTAAATCTGGTTTATCTGAACCATATTTAAGCATTGCATCTTCATAGGTGATCCTTGGAAACTTTTCATGAAGAATTTTTTTATTACTGAATGTTTTAAATAATTTTAGAAACAAAGTTTCAATTACCCCAAAGACATCCTCTTGTTCAACAAAAGACATTTCAACATCTAATTGATAAAATTCCCCAGGACTTCTATCTGCTCTGGCGTCTTCGTCCCTAAAACAAGGCGCTATTTGAAAATATTTGTCAAATCCAGAAACCATTATTAGTTGCTTAAATTGTTGAGGAGCTTGTGGTAAAGCATAAAATTTTCCAGGATTTAATCTGCTAGGTACAAGAAAATCTCTGGCTCCTTCTGGGCTAGATGAAGTTAAAATAGGAGTTTGAAATTCTAAAAAACCAAGTTTTTGCATCTCGTTTCTAATAAATGAGATTACTTTTGATCTTAAGATAATATTTTGATGTATTTTTTTTCTTCTTAAATCTAAAAATCTATACTTAAGTCTTATTTCCTCAGCATATTCTTGATCTGAAAAAACTGGCAGTGGTAATTCTTTAGTTTCCCCAAGAATATCAATATTATTAATTTTGACTTCTATTTCGCCAGTAGAAATATTTTTATTTATTGTTTCATCTGATCTCTGAATAACCATTCCCGTAATTTTAATTACTGTTTCCAAAGAAAGTTTTTCGAGTTTCTTAAAAATTTCATTACTTTTGTCTATAACGCACTGAGTAATTCCAAAATGATCTCTTAAATCTATAAATAAAAGATTTCCATGATCTCTTTTTTTATTAATCCAGCCAGATAAAGAAATTTCCTTTTCTTTATCTAACTTGGTTAATTCTCCACAGGTATGAGTTCTATATTTATTCAATTTACAAAATCTCTTTTATGGTTTTTAAATTAATTGGTTTTTTTTTTTTTAAACTTAATTCGTCAATCTTATATATAAATTCATCAATTTTTCTATAAGATCTATCAATTCTGCTAATTATGAAATTTATTATTTTTTTTTCAATTTTAATTTGGCGATCAGAAAAATTCTTTAAAATTATAGCAAAAAGTAATTCATCATCTGGATTTTCAATTACAGCGTAAAGACAATTTTTTGATCTTGAGGTTAAATCAGGCAGTCTGTACTTAATTTCATTTATTGGTTTTAATGAATTTATCAACAAATACTTGCTATCTTGATCTATTAGATTAAGAATTGAATAAAGAATTTCTTCATCGTTACACTCTTCAAAATCATCAATAATTATACTTTCATGTAATTTAATGCTTTTAAAAATTGAGTTATCAATCTCATTTCCCTTAATTAAAAATGCTTTAGATTTTAATTTAAAGATGTTTGCTAAATGACTTTTTCCAGAGAATTTTTCACCTGATATGTTTAATATTTTTTTATCCCAGTCAGGCCATCTATAAATCATATTAAATGCGTTCGAATTACTTTTCGATAAATAAAAATCATGTTCATTAAAATTAGTTTTATAATCAAAGTCTAGAAGTAATTGATTTAATTCACTCATTTTATTTTCCAGTTGCTTGAGGATGTGTCAATACTAATATCGTAGGATAAAATATCTTTTAAAAATCTTTTTGGGCTACTGCTATAATAAACTTTATATATAATCTTTTTACTATCAAACTTTTCAATATTATAGCTGTTTACAAAATCTAAATTACCCAAAGCATTTTCTAATTTTAATGATTTTTCTGTATTGTTTGACTCTAATGACAATCGGATTGGAACAGATGTAAATGGACTCATTTTATTAATGGATTTCCAATTATCTTCATATTCGTTTTTGATATTAATTATCATTGAATTTAAGTCTGTTTGATTGTCTATATTTTTATCTTTAAAACTTTTACTTAATATTTCAAACTTATCATCAAAATTTATTTTTGAATAAAATTTAATATTATTTTTACTTTTGAAAATTATCATTATTATAAAATTTTCAGAATAATATTTATTCAATATTTTTTTGAAATCGTAATTTTCAATATCTTTTAAGTTATTTTTTATACTTAAATAATCCTCTGCATCCTCATTTGGTATAATATAAGAAATTTGAAAATAATTTTTTTCGATACTTTCCCAATTTTCTGCAAAAATATTTTCATTTAAATAGTTAAAATTATTTGTTTCCAAATCAATCATAACCGGTATAAACAAAACATTAATTTTTTTTGGTAATGAAATAGTTATATTTTTAGAATCTAAGAAATTAATTAATTTTTTTCTATTAAATTCTACCTCCATAATACTTTTATATTTTTGGTTTATGAATTTTTCATCCAATATTGAAAAGTTTTCGATTAATTTTTTTATATCATTTATTGTTGTATTTGTAATTTTATCAAGATCTTTTCTCTCAAGTACCATTTGAGAGATATCTTCAAATGCTTTTTTAAAGCCTCTATCCATAACTTTAATTTTATTAAAATTAAGATTATATTTTTCCTCAACTTCAATTTTTGAAACAACAAAAGTTTTAGCAAGTACTTCCTTTGTGGAAAACTCTATAAAATTAAAGGTTAAAAATATGAAAAATATATATAAACAATTTGGTATATTTTTTTTAAAAAAATACATAACTTTGTTATATGGCATCAAATAAATTAACATACAGTAAGAGCGGAGTTAATATTCCAAAAGCAGACAGTTTTGTTAAGTTCATAAGTTCACTAGCAAGAAAATCAAGCAAAAGTGGTGATTTTAAGAATATAGGAGGCTTTGGAGCAATCTCTCCAATACCTAAACAACTAAAAGACCCTCACATTGTTACTAGCACTGATGGAGTTGGAACAAAAATTGAGATTGCAAATGATCTAAATAAATTTGATACAATTGGAATAGATCTTGTAGCGATGTGTGTAAATGATTTGGTCGTTCAAGGAGCGAAGCCTTATTTATTCTTAGACTACATTTCTATTAGCAAAATTAATTTGAAAAAATTAAGACATTTAGTTAGAGGGATTGTTAAGGGATGTGATATCGCTGGTTGCAAATTAGTCGGTGGAGAAACTGCTGAAATGCCAGGAACGTATACTAAAGGGAAATTTGATATAGCAGGTTTTGCTGTTGGTCTTGTAGAAAAGAAAAAAATACTTAATAAAAAAATTAGAAATAATGATCTTATTTTATCTGTACCTTCTAATGGACTTCATTCTAACGGTTATTCCTTAGTGAGATATCTCTTAAAAAAGAAAAAAATAAATATAAAAACAAGCAAATTTCTCAAAGACGAATTAATTAGACCAACTAAAATTTATGTAAAAGAATTATCTCTTATTAATGAAAAGAATTTAATAAATGGATGTGCAAACATAACTGGTGGAGGTCTAGTGGATAATATTCAAAGAATAATACCAAAGAATTTATGCGCTGAAATAGATCTAAATAGAGTCAAAACATTAAAAATTTTTAGATGGTTATATAAAATGGGTGTAAGTGAGAAAGAAATGTTAAAGACCTTTAATTGTGGTGTAGGTTTTTGTTTAGTTACAAATCCTAGAAATTTAAATTCAGTAAATAAATATTTTGGAAAAAAATTTAAACCATATATAATTGGGAAAATTGTTAAAAGTTCAAAAAAAGTAAAATTAAGTGGAAAAATATCCTGGTAAAAAAAATGTAGCTGTCTTTATTAGTGGAAAAGGCAGTAACTTAAAATCTTTAATAAAATACTCAAAAAGAAATTCTTTAATCAAAATTATATTAGTTATTTCAAATAATCCAGATGCTGAGGGATTAAAATATGCATCTAAATCAAAAATAAAAAATTATGGAATTAAATTTACAAAAAATTCAAATTTTGAAAATAACTCACTTAAATTACTTAAAAAATATAATATAGATATGCTTTGTTTGGCTGGATTTATGAAAGTATTATCAGGAAATTTTATAAAAAAATTTTCTAAACCTATATTAAATATTCACCCATCACTTTTACCTAAGTATAAAGGATTGAATACACATGAAAGAGCAATTCGAAATAGAGATTCATTTACAGGAGCGTCAGTTCACAAGGTAACAGAAAAATTAGACTCGGGTAAGGTTATTTTGCAAAAGAAAGTTAAAATTTCAAAATCAGATAATGTAAGAAGTTTAAAGAAAAAAGTTCTTAATATTGAACATGAAATTTATCCAAAAGCTATTGATAAGTTTTTAACTAATCTTTAAAAAAAAAATCTAACTCGATCTTGGCATTTTCAACACTATCTGATCCATGAACAGAATTTTTATCAATTGAAATTCCATATTTTTTTCTAAGTGTTCCCTCTTCCGCATCTTTAGGATTGGTTGCACCCATTAATTTTCTATTTTCCAAAACCGCATTGTCTTTTTGAAGACTCATAACAACAATAGGTCCAGAAGATAAATAATCACATAAATCATTGTAAAATGGTTTAGACTCATGGACTTTATAAAACTTTTCTGCCTCGTCTTTTGAAATATGAATTTTTTTTTCTTTTAAAATTTCAAATCCATTATTTTTAAATTCATTTTTAATCTGATCTTGCAAATCTCTTTCAACAGCATCTGGTTTGATTATAGACAATGTCTGTTCAATATTACTCATAATTCTCCTCAATAAATTTGTTTAATAATCTGACACCATATCCAGTTGCACCACCGGAATTTAGTGCTCCTGCATATTTAGAAAATGCCATTCCAGCAATATCTAAATGCGCCCAAGGTGTTTTATTAATTATAAATCTTTGTAAAAATTGAGCTGCAGTTGTTGACCCAGCTCCTCCAACATAATTAATATTTTGCATATCGGCATTATTTGAGTTCATTAATTTATTATAATTTTCGTGTAAAGGCATTTCCCATACCTTTTCTTCTACCTGTTCTCCGGCATCAAAAAGTTGTTTTGACAATTTTTTATTATTTGACCATAAACCAGCATATTCAGATCCAAGTGCAACAATTATTGCTCCGGTTAATGTGGCTAAGTCAATAATTAAACTTGGTTTAAATTTTTCTTCGGTATAGGTAAGTACATCTGCTAGCACTAGTCTTCCCTCTGCATCAGTATTTAAAACTTCAATAGTTTGACCACTATAAGATTTTACAATATCTCCTGGCCTTTGTGCATTTGCTCCAGGCATATTTTCAACTAGCCCAACAACTCCAACTGCATTAATTTTAGATTTTCTTAAAGCTAGAGTTTTCATAAGACCAACTACAGTTGCAGAACCAGCCATATCATATGTCATGTCTTCCATAAATTTTGCAGGTTTAAGTGAAATTCCTCCAGTATCAAAACAAACACCTTTTCCAACAAAAGCTAAAGGTTTAGATTTATTTTTATTTCCTTTCCACTCTATGGTCACCATGTATGAACCTCTAATGCTTCCTTGGCCAACACCGAGTAATGCATTAAAACCTAATTTTTTTAATCTTTTTTGATCATAGACTGTAACTTTTAATCCAAACTTTCTTAGTTTAACAATTCTCTTTGCATATTCGTCTGGATGTAAAACATTACCAGGTTCAGAAACCAAGTCTCTTGTCAGAAAAACTCCTTCTAAAAGAGAATTTAATTTATTTCTTAATAAATTTTTTTGTTTAATACCACTTCCAATAACACTTAAATTTATATTAATATTCTTTTTTTTATCTGATTTATAGAGATTAAAATTATATGATTTAAGTTGTGCTCCATGAAGAAACTTTTCTAATTGTGCATTAGTTAAAGAATTATTTTCTACATTAATAAATGAATTCTCTTTCTTATTTTCCTTCAAGAAAACGAATAATTTTGAACCAAGTTTTTCAAAATCTAATGAAATTTTTGATTTAGTGCAATTTACAAATATATAACTTTTATCATTATAATCTTTTGAGAGAAAATTCTGTTCAGAGAAAAGTTTATTAGAAAATACTGATTTTGATAATTGTTTAATCTCTTTACTTTTTATAACTTTTTGGGTTAGCAGAATAATCTCATTATCCTTTGCAATTTTTGGTACTTTATTTACAAAATTTAAATTTAGCTTCATTTTTTTGAAATTTTTATTAGATAATGTTGTATATTTATTAAAACAATAATTTCAATGAATAAATTAATTTTTCGTAAATTTGGCCTAGATATATTGAATTTTTTTTTATTATCGTCACTATGCATCACATTCATAATTTGGATCATTCAAGCTGTAAACTTTTTAGATTTAGTCTCAGATGATGGACACAGCTTAGGAATATATTTTTATTATGTATCTTTAAATTTTCCTAAAATATTTAGTAAGACAATAATTTTTGTATTTTTTATATCAATATTTTATATTATTAATAAGTATGAAAATTCTAATGAGCTTATAGTTTTTTGGACGAATGGAATTAAGAGGATTCAATTAATAAACTTCATATTTAAGTTTTCAATATTATTTTTAATTTTGCAATTATTGCTAAATGTATTTATTGTCCCAAAATCTCAAAACTTAGCTAGAAATTTTATAAAAGAATCTAACATTGATTTTTTGCCTAAATTAATATCAGAAAAAAAATTCATTAACGTTGTTAAAAATCTCACAATATTTGTTGAGGACTACAGTAAAGGTGGTGAGCTAAAAAAAATTTATATTAATGAAAAAATTGACAGAGAAAAGTCGAAAATTATTGTTGCTGATAAAGGAAAGATCATTAAAAAAAATGACAAATATATTTTAAGGCTTTATGAAGGTGGTATTACAAATATAAATATTGATAAAACATTTGCTATTAATTTTTCAGAGACAGATTACGATTTATCAAATTTTTCTACAAAAACTGTAACTGTAAGTAAAATTCAAGAAATTGAAACCAAAATTTTATTTTATTGTGTAAAAGATACACTTTTAAGTAAACAAATTGATGAGGATCAATATATTAAAAATTCTGAAAATAAAATGTGTGATAACAGAACAGTAAAATCAATTATTGAAGAATTATACAAACGAATTATATTACCATTTTATACATTAATTATATCATTAATTGGTGGGAGTTTAATAATAAATCCAAAATCAATTTTTTTTTTAAAATCATATAAATTAAATATATTCTTAATAGGTTGTGCAGTTATAATATTATCTCAAGTTAGTTTAAACTATTTTTTCATCTCCAATTTGATAAATTACCTAATACTATTACTGCCATTAATATTAGTTTCTTTTTTTTACATATTTTTAAATATATTAACAAAGTTTAAATTAAACTTATTATGATTTTAAAAAAATACCATAATTATCTTGCAGGATTATTTTTAAAAAATATATTTATTATTTTAATTGTATTTATATTCTTAAGTTTTTTTTTAAATATTTTTGAGGAACTAAAATATTTTGAAAATAAGGAGAGTAATATGTATTATCCAATTCTTCTTACTATTTTAAATATCCCATCAATTGTTTTTGAGATTTTACCATTTATATTTTTACTTGGTGTTATGTTTTTTTTCATAAATCTGTTTGAAAAAGATGAGATAGATTTATTAAGAAATCATGGAATAAATAATTTCAAAATTACATTCTTGATTACAATGGTTTCTTTGTTGATGGGCATTATTTTAATTGTTGTCTACTATTCATTTTCTGCGAATTTAAAGAGCTTATATTTAAGTATGAAATATAAGTATTCCAACGATGGGGATCATTTAGCAGTGGTAAATGAGGCTGGCCTATGGATTAAAGAAAAGGGTGTTGATAATAAAATATTCATAATAAATGCAACAAATTATAGGAAAAATAGTTTGGGAAATTTAAATATCACTGAATTAGATCAGAATTATAAGCCAAATAGAACAATAATTTCATCAGAAGCAAATATTTATGAGAAAAGTTGGCTGCTTAAAAATGTAAAAATTTATTCTAGTGACAAAAAAACTCAATTATTTTCAAAATACAAATATCAATCTTCTTTTGATGGAGAGATTATTTCAAATTTATATTCAAATTTAAGTTCATTGAATATTTTACAGCTTATAGAACTTCAAAAAAATTATGAAACTATTGGTTATTCAGCGACAGAAGTTAAATTACACTTAAACAAAATATTGAGCCTACCATTTTACTTAACTCTTACTTCAATAATTGGTGCTCTTTTAATGTTTAAATTCAATTTTATTAAATCAAGATTTTTTTTAATTGTGATAGGAGTATTAGTTTCAGTAATTTTTTATTATATAAACTATTTTTCAATTTTATTTGGTAAGAATGAAACCTTACCAATTTTAATATCAGTATGGATGCCACAAGTTATAATGTTTTTAGTATGTACAATTGGTTTGATGAGGTTAAATGAAAATTAAATTTATTTCATTTTTTTTTCTAATTTTTTATATTTTGGGTTTGTCAGCTACGTACGCTAATACAATTTTTTTCGATTCGAAAAATATTCAAATAGAAGATGAAGGTAACACAATATATGCAACTAACAGTACTGCAAAAATCCCTGATCAAAAAATTTTTATTAAAGGCGATAATGCTATATATGATAAAATAAAGTCAGAGTTAATTGTAATTGGAAATGTAAAATTTTTTGATAATCAAAACGATGTTATTATTGAAAGTGAAAAAGCTACATATAAAGAAATAGAGAATATAATTTTTACAAAAGGAAAAACAAATATTAATTTTGAAAACAAGTATGAAATGGAAACAAAAGATGTTTTGTATGACAGAAATTCTAAGTTAATTATAAGTGATGAGGATACCAAAGTTTTTGATGATAAAAGTAATATATATAATTTTATAACAGGTTTTGTATTTGATAGTACTAAAGAAATAATATCCTCAAAAGAAACTAATGTTATTGATAATGAAAATAATAGTTATACTTTTGAAAATGTAAAAGTTAATTTATTAACCAAAAATCTTGTTGGTAAAGAAATAAAAGTTGAGTTCAGAGATGATTTTTTTGGTATTGAGAAAAATGATCCGCAGTTAAAGGGGAAATCAAGCATCTCAAATCCAAACAAAACAATAATTAAAAAGGCAGTATTTAGCACTTGCAATACTGAAAAGAGAAAATGTAGAGCATGGGAACTACAAAGTGATGAATTTATTCACAACAAAATTGAAGAACTATTCCAGTATAAAAATTCATGGCTTAAAGTTTTCAACCAAAAGGTTTTTTTTATGCCTTATTTTAGTCATCCAGACCCCTCAGTTAAGAGAAAGTCTGGATTTTTAACACCAGTATATTCTAGTTCTGATACTTTGGGGCGAGCAATTAATATTCCATACTTTTATGTACTTTCTGATGCTGAAGATTTGACATTTAATCCAAGAATTTATTCGGATAACGATTTTATATTACAATCTGAGTATAGAAGAGTATTTGAAAACTCAAATTTACATGCAGACTTTAGCTTTAACCAAGATGAAAATAAAACGAACACACATTCTATTGTTATTTTAAATGGAAGATTTAATCCTACTACAACCTATAATTTTGAATTTCAAAACGTTTCGAATGATAATTATCTTAAAATTCATGATTTCAAAAATATAGCTGAAACAAATCCATTGGCATCCTCAATAGATCCAAGTGTACAAACTTCATTTTTTAAAATAAATAAAAGATTTGATGAAGATACTCTGTTAGAAACTTCCTTAAGAATGTATGAAGATAGCACGGTTACTAACGATAGTGACAGGTATGCCTATGTATTTCCAGACTTTTCTTTTGATAAAAGGATTAATCTGGATGAGAGTTACTATGGAACTTTTAATTTTGGCTCATCTGGACATCAGCAAATTAGTGATACCAATATCTATTCAGCGTCAATAAACAATAGTTTTGGTTTTGAATCATTCGATTACTTTACCAACAATGGATTATTATCAAGATATAGGCTATCAATGATAAACTATAATTCTTACTCTGAAAGCCCAAGTTTAAAAGATCATAATGATCATAACGTTCTAGGCTCAATGTCATTGGAAACTTCTTATCCTTTGAGAAAAAAGTTTTCTAATTCTACAAATTATATTAAACCAAAACTGCAATTTAAATTTAGCCCCACTAATACAGTTGACAGTTCAAGTGATAATATTCGTTTAGGTTATAATAATTTATTCGCAATCAATAGACTAAGAACAGCTTCTGTTGAGGAAGGAAGATCACTAACCTTGGGTATTGAATTTGAAAAGCAAAATATGCTTAATGAAAAAGTAATGAGTTTTAATATAGGTAATGTAATAAAAGATAAAAAAAATTCGTCTATGCCATCTTTATCTAAACTTGATCAAACAAGATCTGATATTGTTGGGGAATATATATACAACTTTAATAAATATAATAAATTTGAGTATAATTTTTCATTTGATAGAGATTTGGACCATTCTAACTATGATGAAATAATAGCAGAAATAGGTAATAATAAAATTGTTACAGGTTTTGAATATGTAAAAGAAAGCCATGATTTTGGTAATGGTGAAACTATATCAAATAATACAGGCATAAAATTAAATGAAGACCATTCTATAAACTTTCGAACCACAAAAGATTTATTAGCAGACTTTACCCAATTTTATGAATTGTCATACAAATATGAAATTGACTGTCTAATTGCAACATTACAGTACAACAAAAAGTTTTTTAGAGATGGAAATTTAATTCCTGATGAAAGTTTATATTTTTTAATTAAATTTAGACCTTTTACATCAATAGTAGGTTCAGCAAACACTATTTTTGAAAATTAAATCTAATGAAAATTTTAATAATTTATTTAATTTTAATCTTTTATAGTAACATTGCTTTAGCTAATAACATTATAATAAAAGTACGAATTAATAATGAAATAATAACTAATATTGATATTGATCACGAAAAAAAATATTTAATTTTTTTGAACCCAAAATTAAAAGAGCTTGAAGAAGTAAAAATTGATGAAATAGCAAAAAAATCACTTATTACAGAACTAGTGAAGAAAAAAGAATTAAAAGAATTAATTAATTTTGAAGAAAATACAAGAATTATTGAAGTACTAGAGAAGTCGTTTTTTAAAAAAAAAGGTATTAAAAATAAAAAAGAATTTTTAGAAATTTTGAAAAAAAAAGAACTAAATTATTTAAAAATTAAAGATAAATTACAGATAGAAGGTTTATGGAACCAGCTAATCTATAAAAAATATTTTAATAATATTAAGATTAATAAAGAAGAACTAAGGTTAAGAATTAGAAATAGTTTCAAAGAAAAGAAAGAAAAGCATGAATATAATCTTTCAGAAATAGTATTTACAGAAAATGAAAATACTGATGATTTAATTAATAAAATTATTAAAAATATTAACACTGTAGGTTTTGAAAATAGCGCTAATATCTTTAGTATTTCAAATACTGCAAAAAATGGAGGCTTGATCGGGTGGATAAGTGAAATTCAAATTTCTGAAAAAATAAATCAAAACATAAAAAATCTTGAAATTGAAAAATTTACTAATCCAATTAAAATCCCTGGTGGATATATAATCATCAAAATAAATGACAAAAGAGTTTTACAAGATAACTTAAATGAAGAAGATCAGTTAAAAAGACTAATTTCTCAAGAAACTAATAGGCAACTAAATAATTTTTCAATTATATATTATAAAAGATTAAAAAAAAACCTGGAAATTAATGATTATTAAATCAATATTAGTAGTGATGGGGGAACCCAATACAACATTTTCAGAACTTCTATTAAAATATTTTAAATCAAATAACTTTTATAAAAATAAAAAAAAAATAATTTTAATTGGTAATAAAGAATTATTCGAAAAACAATGTAAGATTTTAAATTATCAAATAAAATTGAATAAAATATCCTATATTAATGAATCTTTAAAAAAGAAAATTAATATAATTAACGTGGATTATAAATTTAAAAAACCGTTTTCTAAAATTACAAACAAATCAAACAAGTATATTGCGGAGTGTTTTAAATTGAGCCTAAAAATAATAAAAGAAAATAAAAATGTTGCTTTAATAAATGGCCCTATATCTAAAAAACATTTTCTAAAAAAAAAATATCCTGGAATTACAGAATATGTTGCTGAAAAAACATCATCTAAATCACCTGTAATGCTCATATACAATAGCAATCTTAGTGTTTCACCATTAACTACTCATACTCCATTAAAAAATGTTTTCAAATTTATAAAAAGAGAAAAAATAAAAAATAATATTTTAAAGATTGATGAATTTTACAGATCTACCTTAAATAAAATTCCTAATATTGCAGTTCTAGGATTAAATCCTCATTGTGAAACAATTGATAAAATTAGTGAAGAGAAAACAGAAATCATTCCAGCAATAAAATTTTTAAAAAAGCAAAGAGTAAATGTTTCAGGGCCTTTTTCAGCTGATACTTTTTTTTTAAAAAAAAATATAAAAAGATTTGATGTAGTTATTGGCATGTATCATGATCAAGTTTTAACTCCAATAAAAACACTTTTTGGGTTTGAAGCAATTAATATTACAATAGGTTTGCCTTTTATTAAAGTTACACCAGATCATGGCCCAAATCATGGAATGATAGGAAAAAACAAATCTGACCCTTCATCAATTTTTTATGCTTTTAGATTTTTAGATTTTTTTAAATGAATTTAATTCTAAAAAAAAGTTTAGGTCAAAATTTTCTAGTAGACAAAAAGATAATTGAATTAATAACCGAAGAAGGCAACATTAATCAAAATGATATTTTAATCGAAGTTGGCCCAGGAAATGGAGCCTTAACAGAAAATTTAATAAAAAAAAAACCTAAGCTCTTAATTGTTATCGAAAAAGATAAAAGACTTGTTAACATTTTAAAAGACAAATTTGATAGTAAAATAATTATTTTAAATGAAGATATGCTGAAAGTTAATTATGAAGACTTCTTAAATAAAAACATAATAATATTTGGTAATTTACCCTACAATATATCGACACAAATATTAGCGAAATGGATTAAAATGAATAAATTGGAAAATTTTTGTAAAAAATTAATTCTTATGTTTCAAAAAGAGGTTGCTGATCGAATTATAGCTAAATCTGATACTAAAGATTATGGAAGACTCTCAATATTATCAAATTGGAAAATGAAGATTAATAAAATAATTGATATAGAACCAACAAGTTTTAATCCATCACCAAAAGTAAAAAGCACGTTATTATCATTTGTTCCAAAAAAAAATTATTACGAATTTAAAGATCCAAAAAATCTGGAACATATAACCAATATTTTTTTTAGCCAAAGAAGGAAAATGATAAAAAAACCTTTAAAATTTTTATTTAAAAATTTTGAGGAAATCTCTAATGAGTTATCTATTGATTTAAAATTAAGGCCACAAAATTTAGATAACATTACTTACTATAAAATTTGTAAAATTTATGAATCATCAATCTAATAAGTAATTGATATGATTTGTAATTGGTTTTCTATTAAATTTTATTATTTTTTTTTCATTTTTTTGTAAATTTATAAAATTGATTATATGACGATAACATTCTTCAATTTTATCATTTATAACTGTAAAATCATAATCTTTCCAATGCATAACATCATTTTTAAATTGTTTCATTCTTTCTTTAGCAATTTTTTTATCTTTTTGATCTCTTTTAAGTAACCTTTTGAATAATTCTTTTTTTGATGGAGGGAGAATAAATATTGTTATTATTTTAAAATTTAATTTTTTATTTTTAATTTGTCTGGTTCCTTGCCAATCAATATCAAATATAATATTTTCGCCTTTCTTTAATCTATTTATTACAGTTTCTTGTAATGAGCCATAATAGTTGTTAAAAACTTTTGCATATTCTAAGAATTTTTTTTCTTTAATTAATTTTGTAAATTCCCTTTTTTTAACAAAAAAATAATCCCTTCCATTTTTTTCATTTAATCTGGGTTTTCTTGTAGTATGCGATACAGATATCTTATATTTTTTTTTTAATGAAATTTTCTTTACTAATGTTGTTTTACCTGCGCCCGATGGAGAAGATAATATTACAATTATCCCAGCTTTTTTCACGGCCATTTAACAGTAAAAAATTAGTTTGCTTTATTTTCAATGAATTTAACTGCGTCACCTACAGTTAAAATTTTTTCAGCGTCACTATCAGATATTTCAGATCCAAACTCTTCTTCGAAAGCCATTACTAATTCTACTGTATCCAAACTATCTGCACCCAGGTCATCTATAAAGCTTGATTCTTCATTTACTTTTGCTTCATCAATTCCTAAATGATCTGCAACTATTTTTTTTACTTTACTTGAAATATCATCTGACATTTTATCCTTTAAGTTAATTTGTTAATAAATATTTTATTTACTTTGTCAACTAAAATACATACCACCATTAACATGTATCGTTTCACCTGTAATATAATCTGATAAATTTGAACTTAAAAAAGCAATTGTATTTGCCACATCCTCT
The DNA here is from genome assembly GCA_902570545.1 of uncultured Pelagibacteraceae bacterium. The sequence continues at coordinate 18,614 of CACFYO010000008.1, forward strand.
GGATTACCAAATTTATTCAGCGATATTCTTGATTTTAACAATTCAGTATGGTCTTCACTTATTTTATTAGTCATTTCTGACATTATAAAGCCAGGTGATACACAATTTACCTTAATATTTTTTTTTCCATACTCCAGCGCAAGACTTTTTGACATAGCAATTATACCAGCCTTGGATGCTGCATAATTTGATTGACCTATATTACCTGAGTGACCTACTACTGATGTGATATTTATTATTTTTCCATTTTTTGATCTAATCATTTTTTTAATGATATTTTTTGTAATTAAAAAAGTTGAAGAAAGGTTAATATCAATCACTTTTTTCCACTCTTCTTCTTTCATTCTTATAGCTAAATTATCCTGAGTAATTCCAGCATTGTTTATTAATACATCAATTTTATTTGACAGAATTTTACTACAATTTTCTACAAATTCGCTAATTTTACTATGATCTGATATATCAAACTTTATAATATTTACATTTTTATAGTTATCTTGAATTTTACGAAGCTTGTCTTCATTAGTTCCTGTAGCTAAAATATTAGATCCACCTAAGGTTAATTTATCAAGAATTGAGTTTCCAATCACACCAGTTGCACCTGTAAGAATTATATTTAAATTTTTCAGATCAATCATAATTTTTCTAGATCACTTATACTGTTTACTTGAAATAGCTCAACATTTCTATCGATTCTTTTTACAAGACCAGATAATATTTTGCCAGGTCCAATCTCAATAAATTTTTTATTTCCAGCATTAATTATATTTATTATACTTTCTCTCCAACGCACTGGTTTTTCTATCTGTTTTATTAATAAATTTTTAATTAGTTTTGGATCTTTTGATGGTTCTGCAGTTACATTAGAAACTATTTTATTTTTTGGTATTGAAAATTTAATATTTGTTATTTCTTCTTTCATAATATTTGTTGCTGGGTTCATCAAAATACAATGAAACGGTGCAGAGACTGGTATTTTGACATTCCTAATTTTTAATTTTTCTAATTCAGCTATAAATTTATCTAATTCTTTTATCTTGCCACTTATGACCACTTGCCCATTTGAATTATCATTCGCTATATAACTGTCAAATTTTTTTTTATTATTTTTAATTATATCTTCAATTTTTTTTATATCTTCTCCAAGCACAGCTACCATTCCACCTTCATTTTTTGGAACCGCATTTTGCATTGCCTTTCCTCTAATTTTTAAAAGCTTTAATGTTTCAATAAAACTTATAACTTCAGAACAAGCTAGAGCTGAATACTCACCTAAAGAATGTCCTGCAAAAAAATCTGCTTCATTTATTTTGAAAGATGTTTCCCTTATTATAACCTGAAAAATTGAATAACTAACTAGAAAGATTGCTGGTTGAGTATTTTCTGTTTGATCAAGTACTTCCTTTGGTCCATTAAAAATTATTTTACTAATAGACAAATTTAATTCTTCGTCTGCCTGATCAAAAAGGTCTTTCACATAATCAAAGTTTTCATAAAGTTCCTTGATCATTCCTACTGATTGAGAGCCTTGACCTGGAAATAAAACAGAAAACATAGAAAAAATAAGCAAAAATCTTGTTTTTTATATTGTAATTAAAATCTTATAATAGTATATCCTCTCTTTTTTGAAAGAAAAATTATGAACTTATATGAACATACAATTATCGCTAGACAAGATGTAAGCCCTAGTCAATTAAAACAATTAGAGGATAAATACTCTAAGATTGTAGAAAAATTTGATGGAGACATTGTTAAATTAGAAAACTGGGGATTAATGAATTTGTCTTATTTGATAAAAAAAAATAAAAAGGGAAATTATATTCATTTTAAATTAAAAGCTGATGGAAAAATAATATCTGAGTTAGAAAAAAACGAAAAGATAGATAAAAATCTATTAAGGTATTTGACAGTAAAAGTAAAAAAGTTTGATCTTGAGACAGATTATTTTAAAAAAAATGATGAAAAAGGAATGATTAATAAGTAGTTAAGTGTATGAAAAAAAGAAGTAACAAAAAAAAGCCTAAACAAAGTAATTTTGCCAAACTAAGTATTTTTCAGAACCAAAAATATAAATTTAAAAAAAAATGTCCGCTTTCTGGTAAAAGCGCCCCAGTTGTTGACTATAAGAACATAAAACTTCTAAAGAGATATATCTCAGAAAATGGTAAAATCTTACCTTCTAGAATAACATCAGTTAGTCAAAAAAAACAAAGAGAATTATCTTTATCAATCAAAAGAGCAAGAAATTTGGCACTGTTATAACATGAAAGTAATCCTTTTAGAAAATGTGAGAAAAATTGGATCGATTGGTGAAATAATAGATGTAAAAAGGGGTTTTGCAAGAAACTTTTTAATTTCAAAAAAGAAGGCTTTATTTGCCTCAAAAAAAAATATCAAAGAAGTTGAAAAAATAAAAATAGAGCTAGGAAAAAAGGATCAAGATAAAAAACAACAAGCAAAGCAAATACATGAAATTATTAAGAATAAACAATATGAGATCAAAAAGCTAAGTACTGAAAATAAAGAACTTTATGGATCTGTTAAACCAACTGAAATCTCCAAAGTTTTAGAGGAAATTGACAAAGTGAAAATTAATCCATCTTTAATACAACCTTCTGAAGAGATTAAATCACTTGGAGAATTTAATGTTTTAATAAATTTGCATGCAGAAGTTCAAACTCAGATTGTAATAAAAACAGTTGCTCAAGAAGAGGTTAAATAATTATACATAATTCTCCCCAGTCATAATAAAGATTTGTAATTTTTTTCTCTGTCTGTAGGTTTAATGTGTGTCTCAACCATTAAATTTAATTAAAAATAAATTAGATGAACTCCCCAATAATATTGAGGCAGAACAGTCCGTTATAGGATCTATATTACTTTCTAATGAAATATTTGATGAAATTAGTATATTAATTTCAAATAAAAATTTTTATGACCCAATGCATCAAAAAATTTTTAGCGCTATAGAAAGTTTAATTTATAAGGGCTTGTTGGCTAATCCAATCACATTAAAAAACTATTTTGAAAATGAAAAAGATGAACTTAATATACCAGAATATCTTGTAAAAATTACAAAATTTTCAACCTCATCAAGACAAAGTATTGAGTACTCTAAACTTATTTATGATCTGTATGTGAAGAGAGAGCTTATTAAAATCTCTGACAATATAATTCATACTGCAAAACTAAATGATTTGAACAATGATGGTCAGCAAATTATTGAAAATTTTGAAAAATCATTATTTGATTTAGCTGAGAAAGGATCATTTAACTCTTCTATAGTAAAGTTTGATGAAGCTATGAGGCAAACCATTGAAATGGCATCAAATGCTTATAAAAATGAAGAAGGAATTGTAGGTGTCCCATCTGGTCTAAGAGATCTTGATGATAGATTGGGTGGTATGCACAAATCAGATTTAATAATAATTGCAGGAAGACCTTCAATGGGTAAAACAGCCTTAGCAACTAATATTGCATTTCATGCTGCAAAAAATATTCAAGACAAAGGAGAAAAATCTTGCATAGCTTTTTTTTCTTTAGAAATGTCTTCAGAACAATTATCCACTAGAATTCTTGCTGAGCAATCTAGAATTAAATCTAATGATATTAGACGAGGAAAAATATCAGAGGAACAGTTTGATAAGTTTATAGAAACTTCAAAAAATATTGCTGAATTACCTTTGTATATTGATGAAACCCCAGCAATATCTATCGCTGCACTAAGTAATAGGGCGAGACGTATAAAAAGAATTCATGGACTAGATTTGATAGTGATCGATTATATCCAGTTAATGAAAGGTACAAATTTTAAGGATGGAAGAGTTCAGGAAATCTCTGAAATAACGCAAGGACTAAAAGCTCTTGCTAAAGAATTATCAGTTCCTGTATTAGCTCTTTCTCAATTATCTAGGGCAGTTGAACAAAGAGATGATAAAAAACCTTTGCTTTCTGACCTTAGAGAGTCTGGATCAATCGAACAAGATGCGGATGTTGTAATGTTTGTTTTTAGAGAGTCGTATTACTTAAAGAATAAAGAACCAAGACCTGCAACTGTTGAACATGCAGAATGGCAGGCAAAAATGAATGAAATTTCACATTTAGCTGAACTTCTAATACTCAAGCAAAGGCATGGTCCAACAGGTACTATAATGCTTGAATTTGAGGAAATGTTTACAAAATTTAAAGATATTCAAAATAATTAATTTAAATTATAAAAGCTAATATTCAATGTTAGCTAATTTTTACGAAAAAAATATTATAGAAAAACCTAAGTTAATTTTCTCAATATTGCTATTAATTTTAATTACCGCCTTTTACTTTTCAAAAGATTTTCGCTTAGACGCAAGTTCAGAAACATTACTACTGGAAAATGACCCTGATCTAAAATATCTAAATGAAATAAATAAAACTTATGGTGCTAAGGAATTTCTAGTGCTCACCTACTCTCCGAATAGTAAAATGAATTCGGAGGATTCAATTAAAATACTCTCTAAATTAAAAAATGAGTTAAAATCATTAAAATGGGTTCATAATGTTGTTACACTTTTAGATATTCCATTGTTAGAGGCAACAGATGATAGTTTGATTGAACGTATTCAAAATTTTAAAACGTTAAAAAGCAAGAATATTGATAAAGACCGTGGATTTAATGAAATCTTAAATAGTCCAGTATTTAAAAATTTTGTCATTAGCGAGGACGGAAAAACAAGTGGTATCATTGTATATATAAAACCAAATAAAACAGATAAAGAGATAAAGACTGATAAAGAATTAGAGGTTTATAAAGATAAAATTAAAAAAGAGCGACATCAAAGTATTTTAGAAATTAGAGAGATCATAAAAAATTATAATCAAAATACACAGATTTATCTTGGGGGTATTCCAATGATAGCAGATGATATGATGACTTTTATTAAAAATGATATTGTTACGTTTGGAATTGGGGTATTACTTTTTATCATCTTAACACTTTGGTATGTATTCAGAAACATAATTTGGATAATAATTCCGATCAGTAGCTGTTTCTTTTCAGTTATATTTATGACAGGTTTTCTGGGTTTGGTTGGATGGAAAGTTACAGTAATTTCATCAAACTTTATCGCATTAATGTTAATTCTCACAATGGCAATGAACATTCATATGAGTACTAGATTTTTGCAATTGAACAAACAGTTTCCAAGAAAGAAAAAATTTGAAATTTTAATTTTGACAACAAGAAAAATGATTTGGCCAATATTTTATACTGTATTAACAACGATATGTGCTTTTATGTCATTAATTTTTAGTAACATTAAACCAATTATAGATTTTGGATGGATGATGACTTTTGGACTAATAACATCACTAACAATTACATTCACACTTCTACCTACATTATTAAGTTTTGTTCAAAACTCAAACATTCGACTAACAAAGGAAAAAGACTCAAAAATAACAAGATATCTAGGAATATCATCAATACAAAATAAAAATTATATATTTGGTTTAACTGGTATTATTATATTTTTAAGCATATTTGGTATCTCAAAATTAGAAGTTGAAAATAGTTTCATCAATTACTTTGATAAGAATACTGAGATTTATAAAGGTATGAAGTTAATAGATGAAAAGCTGGGTGGAACAACTCCGTTAGAAGTAATTTTAAAATTTCCAAAAGATGAGGATGAAGAAACTGACAGTGAAAATGATTGGGGTGATGAGGAAGAAAATGACAATAAATATTGGTTTACAAAAGATAAAATTAATAAAATAACTCGAGTTCATAACTATTTAGATAATATTGATGCTGTTGGTAAAGTATTGTCTTTCTCTTCAATAATTGAAGTTGCAACAAAATTAAATAATAATAAACCACTTGGAACTTTAGAAATGGGAGTTTTGTACACTAAAATTCCAGATAATATTAAAAAAGAAATAGTAGACCCATATATATCGATAAAAAATTCTGAAGCTCGAATTAGTTTAAGAATAAAAGACTCTTTAGATGGATTGAAAAGAAATGATCTGATTAATCAAATTAATTTTGATTTAGAAAATAAATTAAATATCAGTAAAGATGAATTTAAGCTTGGAGGTGTTCTTATATTATTTAATAATTTACTTCAAAGTTTATTTAAATCCCAAATATTAACACTTGGTTTTGTGATGGTTGGAATATTTGTTATGTTTTTAATTCTTTTTAGAAATATTAAGATTTCATTATTAGGTGTAATACCGAATTTTATCGCTGCTTTTTTTATTCTGGGAATTATTGGTCTAGCAGGTATCCCTTTGGATATGATGACAATTACAATTGCTGCTATTACAATTGGTATAGCTGTAGATAATAGTATCCATTATATCTATAGATTTAGGGAAGAACTGACTAAAATTAAAGATTACAAAAAAACAATTAAATTTTGCCATTCCACAGTAGGAGTGGCGATACTAAATACATCTATAACAATTGTATTCGGGTTTTCTATTTTGGTTTTATCTAATTTTATACCAACTATATATTTTGGTGTCTTCACTGGGATAGCAATGCTATTAGCTATGATATCAGTTTTAACATTATTGCCATCTTTACTTCTAGTGCTCAAACCTTTTAAGATTAAATAATTAATGGAAGCTGTAAAAGATTTTTTTACTGAACTATATACCTTTGATATTGTTTATTTAGTTTTCACAACACTATCGTTGATTACATGTACAAAAAAAGGTTTTTTATTGAGCATTTTGTCAGCTTCCAAATGGCTTTTAGCTTATGTTGTTACTCTATTTCTTTTTCCAAAAGTAAAGCCATATTTTGAGGATATAATTGATAGTGAATATGTCCTCGATCTAGCAGTTGGTCTAGGATTATTCATAATAATTATATTCCTAATTTTATTAATAAATAAAGGAATTAATAGAGCGGTCACCTACTCTGGATTGGGAAATTTAGATAGAATCTTTGGTTTCTTTTTTGGATTTATTAGGGCTTACGTTATAGTTGTATGTATTTATACAACTATAAATATCATCTATAACCACAAAAAATGGCCCATTAATTTAGATGATGCTTTCACATATGCATGGGTTGAAAAAGGTAGTAACTACCTTATAAAAGAATTTCCTGACAAAAAAGATTATGAAGAAACTAAAGAAAAAGTTCAAGATATATCATCCTAAGATTAAGGAAGAGTGTGCAGTATTTGGAATAAGTAATTCTAATGATGCCTCTACTCTTACCGCTTTAGGTCTTCATGCGCTTCAGCATAGGGGACAAGAAGGTTGTGGTATTGTTTCATATGATGGAGAAAAATATCATTCAGAAAAAAGATTTGGTTTAGTTGGTGATAATTTTAATGATGAAAAAGTTTTAAAAAAACTTCCTGGAAAATATGCGATTGGACATAATCGGTACTCAACAACAGGTGGAACTGCTTTAAGGAATGTTCAACCTTTTTTTGCTGATACAAATGCGGGAGGTATAGGTGTTGCACATAATGGAAATCTTACAAATGCAATTACTTTAAGAAACAAATTAGTTGAAGATGGTGCAATATTTTATACTACATCAGATACTGAAACTATTGTTCAATTAATTGCTAAATCTAAAAGAAACAAAACAATTGATAAAATCATTGATGCTATTTTTCAAATACAAGGTGGATACTCGCTTGTAATGATGACACAAAACACACTTATAGGTGTTAGAGATCCCTATGGAATTAGACCATTAGTAATTGGTAAATTAAAAAGTTCATACGTATTTGCCTCTGAAACTTGTGCATTTGATATAATTGGAGCAAAATTTGTAAGAGAGGTCGAAAATGGAGAAATTGTTTACATCGAAAATGATGAATTAAAAAGTATCAAACCTTTTCCTCCAAAAAAAATTAGACCATGCGTGTTTGAATACATTTATTTTTCTAGACCAGACAGTATCTTAAACGGTAAAACTGCATACGAATACAGAAAAAATTTTGGACAACAATTGGCAAAAGAGGATAAAATAGAAGCTGACTTAGTTGTACCTGTCCCAGACTCAGGTAACGCTGCAGCACTAGGATATGCTGAAGAAAAAGGTCTAAAATTCGACCTAGGTTTAATTCGAAACCACTATGTTGGCAGAACTTTTATTGAACCCTCTCAACAAATTAGAAGTTTGGGAGTTAAGCTAAAATTAAATCCAAATATCTCAGTAATAAAAAATAAGAGGATTATTTTGGTTGATGACTCGCTAGTAAGAGGTACTACATCGTCAAAAATAGTAAAAATGTTATACGACTCTGGAGCAAAAGAAGTTCACGTGAGAATAGCAAGTCCCGAAATTAAGTTTCCTGATTTTTATGGAGTTGATACACCAACAAAAAAAGAGCTTTTAGCGGCTAACAAAACTACAGCTGAAATATGTGAATTTATAAAGGCGAAATCATTAAAATTCTTAAGCTTAAATGGTTTATATTTAGGAATGGGATTTGAAAAAAGAAATGAAAATTATCCTCAATTAACAGATCACCACTTTACAGGCGAATATCCTGTGAAAATAATTGATGAGCTTGGTGAAGATAAAGTGACCCAATTGTCATTATTAAGTACTGCATCGAACAATTAAAATGAAAAAAGTAAGTTTTACTGAAATGAAGAACGGTACTAGAGATGACTATAAACTTTTAGAAAAATTAGAAAGCCAATATGAAAGAAAAACCGCAGACAGAATTTTAGATTATTTAGCTTCACAAACTACTACACTTGAAGGCTATCAGATAACAAGATTAGAACATTCATTACAAGCAGCAACAAGAGCATATAAAAATGGTGAAAACGAAGAAATGGTCGTAGCAACATTATTACACGATCTTGGAGATGAATTAGCTCCTATGAATCATTCTCAATACGCAGCATCAGTAATTAAACCTTATGTTTCAGAAAAAACTTATTGGATTATTTTACATCACGGTCTATTTCAAACTTATTATTCTGCAGAACATTTAGGTGGAGACAAAAATGCAAGAGAAAAATATAAAAATGCAGAACATTATCAAGCAACAATAGATTTTTGTGAAAAGTATGACCAATCTTCATTTGATCCAAATTATAAATCAATGACTTTAAAAGAATTTGAACCAATGGTTAGGAATATTTTTTCTAGAAAACCTTACTACCATCATTAAATTGTCTAATATTTTAAAAAACGAAAAAAGTCCTTATCTTCTACAACACAAAGATAATCCAGTTGATTGGTTTCCATGGAATAGAAAAACCTTAGGTATAGCAAAAAAAGAAAAAAAACCTATATTTTTAAGTGTAGGTTATGCAAGCTGCCACTGGTGTCATGTCATGGCCCACGAGAGTTTTGAAAATGAAGAAACTGCAAAACTAATGAACGAAAAGTTTGTTAATATTAAAGTTGATAGAGAAGAAAGACCAGATTTGGATTATGTCTTTCAAAAAAGCTTGTCAATACTAACTGGAGCTCAGGGTGGATGGCCATTATCAATGTTTTTAGACGAAAATGGCGTGCCTTTTACTGGTGGCACTTACTTTCCACCGAAGGAAATTCAAGGTAGGCCTGATTTTAAAAAAGTCTTAAATAACGTGCATAACGTTTACAATGAAAACAGAGAGAAAATTCTAGCTCAAGCACCACAAGTAAAAGAAATATTCTCAAAAATTAATCAAAGATCGGCAGTTTTAAATCAACCTTTGGAACCATTTGTTAAAAAAATTATTAATTATTTAGATGAAAATAACGGAAGTTTTAAAGGAGCTCCAAAGTTCCCCCAATTTTATTTGTTTGATGCTATGTTTTACTTTTATTTAAAGACTAAGAATAAAAATTATTTTAAGCCTGTTGAAGTTTTACTCAATAATCTTTGTTCCAAAGGAATTTATGATCAATTAGATGGAGGAATTTCAAGATATGCTGTTGATGAAAAATGGATAATTCCACACTTTGAAAAAATGCTTTACGATAACATCCAATTTATAGATCTCTTAACAAAATTTTATCAAAATACCAAAAATGATTATTTTAAAAACAAACTTTTACAAACAATTCAATATTTTAATAATGAATTTAAAAACAAAGAAAAATTATATGGTTCCGCATATGACGCTGATAGTGAAGGTGTTGAAGGAAAATATTATGTTTGGTCATACACAGAATTAAAAAATATTTTAAAGGATGATATGAAGACTTTAGAAAACAAGTATGAAATTTCGGAGAGTGGTAATTTTGAGGGAAATAACATCCTAGTAGAAAAAAATTTAATACCTGATGAAGATAAAAATAACCTAGATCGAATAAAAAATAAATTACTCAATGTAAGAAGAAATAGAATAAAACCATTTTTTGACAATAAATCACAGACGGATTTAAACTCATACATGCTCCAAGTTCTTCTCAAAACTTCAGTAAATTTAGATGACGAAGATTTAAAAAGTAATACAATAGAAACAATTAAAATACTAAATAAAAAATTAAATCAAAAAATTATTCATTGCTACGAAAATAAAGAAATAGAAACTTTTCTTGAAGACTATGTATATTATGCTCTACTAATGATAACACTTTACGAAGTAAATGCTGATAAAGAAGCTTTAGAAAAATCTATAAAAATAATGAATGATACTTGGGAATTGTTCTTTAATAAAGAAACGCAGCTGTTCCAGAAAAATATTATTAAAGATAATGATTTGTTTGCAAGTCCACTAGACTTGAATGATAGCAATATACCAAATGGTAATAGTGTTTATCTACTAATTTCAAATAAATTATATTCAATCACAAATGATAAAATATGGTCTGAAAGAAATGAGGTTCTTAAAAAATCATTTCATCAGGTTTTAAACTCTTATTATTCACAAATGTTTAGCTTTATTAAAACCCTAGATATTTGTGATAACAGCTTATCATTCACATTCAGTGGAACTTCTCAGTCTATTATGGAAATGCAGCTTTATTTACAAAAAGAATATCTAGGAGTTGCAACATTTGTTTACCAATTAAATAATGATACAAAACCTAGTGTTATTATATGTAAAAACAAAACTTGTTCTAACAAATTAACTAACATAAACGAAGCCGTTGAATATCTAAGTAAGAGTGATTAAATCATTAATATGAATAAAGATAACATAATAGATTATTTTAAATCAGGAATTAAGGAGTCTTTTAATACTAAAATTGGTGTTGAGCACGAAAAATTCCTTTTCTATAAGAAGAATAATAAAAGAATTAATTATTCTACAATTAAGGATATTTTCAAAATTTTATATGAATTTGGTTGGAAACCATCTTATGAAGGTGAGAATGTTATAGCGTTAAATAAAGATAATAAGAGTATAACTTTAGAACCAGGTAATCAAATTGAGCTTGCAGGTGCTCAACTAGCAAATATTCATGAAGTTTGCTCTGAAGCTAATAATTATTTATTTGAACTTAAACAAGTTGTTGAAAAATTAGATTTAAAAATAGTAAGCGCTGGATTTGATCCAATATCTAAGTTGTCGGAAATTCCAAACAATCCTAAAAAAAGATATGAAGTAATGACAAAAGATATGCCCAAAGGTGGGTCGCTCAGTTTAGATATGATGTATAGAACGTCGGGGACACAATTAAATCTAGACTACACATCTGAAAATGATTTTATAAAAAAGTTTAAATTGGCAAATAGCTTAGTTCCATTAAGTATTGCACTTTTTGCAAATTCATCAATTGTTGAGAAAAAAGATAGTAAATATTTATCATACCGATCAAAAGTATGGCAAGAAACATCAAGGGGTGGTCTTCCAGAAATTTTTTTAGAGGATGTTAATTTTGAAAAATATGCTGATTTTGTAATAGATTATCCAATACTGTTTTTAAAAAAAGATGATAAATTTTTATCTGGTAAAAATTATAAATTTTCTGATTATATGAATGGTAATATTCAAGAAATAAATAAATCTTTACCAAGTATTGACGATCTTGGATTGCATTTAAGTACTATATTTACAGAGAATAGATTAAAACAATATATTGAATTAAGATCTATGGATACTTGTGGTTGGAATTGTATCTGTGCTGGACCTGCTTTTTTTACTGGTCTTTTATACGGTAATTTAGATGAAGCATTAGAGTTTATTTCAAAATGGGAAACGAAAGATTTATTAAATGCCTATAAAAATGCGCCTATGAAAGGACTTGATACAAATTTAATGGGTAAAGATATGATTTATTGGATCTCTAACTTGTTAAAAATTGCTGACAAAGGCTTAGAAAAGAGAGATTTTATTGGAAAAAGTGGTACAAACGAAACTAAATACTTGGAACATCTTAATAAGATTATCAATAATAAAGAAACAGTCGCCAGTCATGTTATAAATAAATTCTCTAAATTTCAAAATTTAGAAGATTTATATGACAAATAAAATAATAGGCATACAAGGCGATAAATTAGATAAAATTAATATATCTTCTGACACATCAATATTTTTAGCTTATGAGGCTCAGAAATTAGGATATGAAATATTTTATTATACTCCTTCAAACTTATCCATCATCAAAAATAAAACATATGCAAATGGAGTATTTGTAAAATTTAATTACGAGAAAAAAAAATTTTATAAAATTTATAAAAAACAAAAGATTGACGTTGAAAATCTTAAATTTATTTTAATTAGACAAGACCCTCCATTTAATTCAGAATATTTAATAACTACTCTTATTTTAGATAGCTTAAAAAAAGTAAAAGTAATAAATAATCCAACTGCTATCAGAAATGTATCAGAAAAATTGTATTCAAAACATTTTATTAAATATATGCCTAATACTTTGTTTTCAAATAATATAGAGGAAGTTAAGAAATTTTATAAAAAAAATAAAAGTATGATTATGAAACCCATTAATGGATATGGGGGCAATCAAATTCACCTCATTAAAAATAATTTCAATAAAAAACTTATTACAAATTTTTTAAATAAAAATGGCCATTCAATGTTTCAAAAATTTTTGAAAAATATTTCTAAAGGAGATAAAAGAGTATTTATTATTAATGGTAAAGTGTGTGGTGCAATCTCAAGGGTTCCCAAAAAAGGTTCATATTTGAGTAATATGAGCAAAGGTGCTATACCTATACTTACAAAACTTACAAAACAAGAATTAAAAATTTCAAAAATTATTGGAAAAAAATTAAAGAATGATAATATTTATTTTGCTGGAATTGACTTCATAGATCAGAAACTAAATGGAGATATTAATGTAACATCTCCTACTGGATTAAAAACATACTATGACCTTTCTAAAATCAATCTTGCTAAGATATTTTGGAAAGGTTTAAGAGCTTGAATAAATTATCAGATCAAAAAAAAGGTTCATTACTAGCCTTCGTAGCTGTAATGTTCATTACACCTGATTCATTACTTATCAGGCTTTCAGAAATAGAAACATGGGGAATGCTTTTTTATAGAGGAGCCATACCTTTCGTTATAGTTTTAGTTGGATTGCTGTTATTTTATAGGCAAAATTTTATTAATGCTTTTTTAAAAGTTGGTACAGTTGGTATTTTTTACGCAATTAGCTTTTCTATTTGTAACATCACTTTCATTGTATCTATTCAAAATACTAATGTAGCCAATACATTGATTATGATAGCTTTAGCCCCAATGCTTTCCGCAATACTTGGGGCAATATTCTTAAAAGAAATGCCTAGTAAAGGGACTTGGATCGCCATTTTCATCACATTTTTAGCGGCTTTATTTATTTTTTATGACTCGCTGCAAGTCGGTAATCTTTTTGGGAATATAATGGGATTTGTTACAGCTTCTGGATTAGCTGTAAATGCTGTTCTTATCAGATATGCTAAAGACAGAGATCTTTTGCCTTCTGCTGTAATGGGGAAATTAGGAGTTGCAGTATTTGCTTTCTTTTTTGTTGAAAACTTTAATCTAATTGGAACAGATCAGATTTACATTCCAGTAATGTGCATTATTTGTGTAGCCTTACCTTTTGTTTTGGTAACAATCGCGCCAAGGTTCATACCAGCAGAAGAAGTAAATCTATTTTTCTTATTAGAAACAATAATAGGTCCAATTTGGGTTTGGTTAGTTGTTAAAGAGCAGCCAACTTTAGAGACGATCATTGGAGGTGCCGTGATCATAATCACTTTAGGCATTCACTCATTTATTAAACTTAGAGAGCCTGAAAAAATTATTAATTAATTTCTTGATTTACTATCAAATCATCCATAGATAGCGCAATTATGGAAAAGATACTTAAAAATTCCTGGGCATTATTCACAGGCATGGGTCTAATTATGATAGCACATGGCTTTCAAGTTTCATTACTAGGAGTAAG